>JAISOT010000136.1 GCA_031275465.1 Desulfovibrio sp. | reverse complement strand
AAAAAACGCATGAAGCGCATGGGCAATGTGGAATTGCCGCAGGAGGCTTTTCTCGCGGTCTTGAAAGTGGAAGGGTAAACCGGCGCGCACTGCCGCCTCCGGCACGGAATCTGGCACGGAATATGCTATAGGCTGTCCAAAGGCCGCGCGCAACGCGGCCGCGTCGAAAATCCGACACCAAGGGGCAGCCGTGGCAAAAAACAAACGGGAAACAGCGGAAGCGACAAAAGCGCACCCGTCTTTGCTGCTGCGCGTGCTGCCGTCATTGATCTTCGCCGCCGCTCTGGCGCTGCTTGTCGCGGTTTTTTACGATCCCGGCTATACGGCGCTGCCCGGCGCGGAAAAGCGCTATGAACAGGCCAAGCGGTCCGCTGCCGCCCTGCGTCTCGACGACAGCCGCGCAATTCCGCCCGAACGTTGGGAAAAACTCGCAACGGAATTCAAGGACATTTACGAGGCGTCGCCCGACTGGCCCAACAGACCGGCCGCTTTTTTCCGCGCGGCGGAATGTCTGGAGGACTTGGCCCGCCATTCCCTGGCTCTTCAGGATGCGCGCCGAGCCGCGGATATGTATGAGGACCTTGCCGCAAAGCATCCGCAAAGCCGCCTCGCCGACGATGCCCTTTTCCGGGCCGCGCGTGTCCGCGCGGCATGGCTCAAGGACGAAAAAGGGGCTCTTGGCAATATTTCCGTCATAAAAAAGCGTCACGCAGACGGCGATATGCTTCCCGATGCCATCGCGCTGGAAAAAACCCTGGCGGCGGCCGTCAGGGGCCGCACCGCGCCGGAGGCGCGCAAAGTGGCCGCAGCCGAAAAGCGTGAAGCGGCTGATGAGCATGCCGCTCCCGCCGGTCAACAGAGCCGGCCGCAGTCCATCCTGCGCCGGAATGATTCCGCCGGGGAACAGGACGCGCCGGACAGCGCAAGGCAAGACATCGGCACGGCAAGGCGCGCACCCTCATCCGACAATGCTCCGAAAGGCGCTCCCACGCGCCTGACCATGCTTTCCTGGGATTCAAAGGGCGAGGACAGCGTGGACATCACCCTCGCTCTGGACGGGCCGGCCAGTTGCACAAGCCGTATGCTCAAATCTCGCGGCGGCGGGCGCATGCGTCTGATTTTGGACAAGGTGCTGGCCGCCAGGGAAGTGGAAGAGGGAGTTTCCGTACGGGGCAGCCTCCTGCGCGGCGTCCACGCAAGCCGAAAAAACGGGGCCACCGTGCTGGATATTGATTTCCGCCGGGATGTGAATATCATAACCAGCCAGAGTCCGGGGCGCGTTGTCGTCCGCGCCGAGACCGTAAAAAAATCCGCGCCCCCGCGGGAAGAACGGCCAAGCGCGCAAATACGGCCTGAATCGGCGCGTCCGCGCAGGGGCAAGCCTGACACGGGAACCCGCCGTCTTGGCGGCATGGCGGATCAGCTGGGTCTGACGGTAGGCACGGTCTTTATAGACCCCGGACACGGCGGTCGGGATCCCGGCGCATGCAGCCATAATGTGCTGGAGCGCCGCATCACTCTGGATGTTGCCCAAACGCTGGGGCGTCTTCTGGAAGCCAGCGGCCTGGAGGTTGTTTACAGCCGCACGACGGACAAGGCAATTTCCCTGGGCGAACGCACCCGAAGAGCCAACGAGGCTCGCGCGGACCTTTTTGTTTCCGTGCACGTGAACGCCAATGAGGATCCGTCCGTCAACGGCTTTGAAACGTATTACCTTGATTTCGCGGCCAATGCCGAGGCGGCGCGCGTCGCGGCTCTGGAAAACGCCGCCGGCGGCCAACGCCTGGGCGACATGCAGCGCCTCATGGCGGATGTGATGCTCAACGCGCGTGTTGAAGAATCGCGCAAACTCGCCGGAGACATTCAGCGGCTTTCAGTTTTCCGGCTCAAGCGGCGGGATTTTACAGTCAAGAACAACGGCGTCAAGGCGGCGCCTTTTCATGTGCTCATCGGCGCGCATATGCCCGCCGTGCTGGTGGAACTCGGCTACTGCACCAACAGCGCGGAAGCCGCCAATCTGGCAAACCCGGGCTACCGTCACGCCCTGGCCGAAGGACTGGCCGCAGGAATCCTTGCCTACAGGGACGGCCTGGGCAAGGCGAATGCCCTGCGGGCCGGGCTGGAAGAATAAAAATCTAAAGACTTTCCACAGAATTTCTTGACGCAGCCGGGCAGTGGTGTTATGTGACTGCCAGCCGTGTTGATGACGGCGAAACTGTTGGGGAAGGAGAGCAGTTCATGCGCACCATTTTGCTGGCCGTCTTTGCGGCCTGCCTGATTGTTGCCGGCTCGGCGGCAGGTGTTTTCGCTTCTGATGAAAAGGATGTTTCTGCGGCCAAAATCGGCGTAGTAGACATGCAGACCGTCGCTTCACAGTCCGCTCCGGCCGAAGCCGCGAAAAAACAGATGGACGGGAAGTTCGGCAAGGAACGCGAATCCTTGGAAAAACAGGGCGAGGCCCTGAAGAAAAGAGCGGAAAGTCTGAAAAATCCCAAGATCAGCGAAGAAAAGAAACTGGAATTTATTCGCGCCAAACAGGATCTGGACCAGAAAACCCGCAATTTTGTCCGCAAGGTTGAGCAGGAAGAGGTAAAATTGCGTCAGGACATGGTGACCCTGGTTTTCCAGGCATCCTATGAAGTGGCCCGCGCCAGGGGATTCAACTTCGTGGTTGACGTCACGGCCGGAGGCGTGCTTTACGCAGATCAGGCCATGGATCTCACCCAGGATGTTCTGGCGGAAGTCAACAGGCTCTATAAGGAAAAAAACGCCAAAAAAGACGACACCAAAAAAGACGAAAAGAAAGGCGCTGATCAAAAAAAATAGTGCAACATTCTGTCCCCGCTCGGTAAAACCTCCCGAATCGCGACAGGGTCGGGAGGTTTTCTGATTTTGGCGCATACCTCCTGGGGCGGGCGTCTTTTGTCTTGCCATTCTGGCCCAATGCCCTATACTGGTGCCTGATTTTCCGGATTCAAGCGGATCGCGCGCTGGAGCCAGCCATGTCAGATGCCTTGCAGACGATGAATATTCAGCAGATTTTGCATTTTCTGCCGCACCGTTACCCTTTTCTTCTGGTGGACAGGGTAGTGGAATGCGTGCCCGGCTCCCACATCAGGGCGTATAAAAATGTCAGCGTGAATGAGCCCTTTTTTCAGGGGCATTTCCCCGGCGTGCCCATCATGCCCGGCGTGCTTGTTCTGGAGGCTCT
>JAISOT010000126.1 GCA_031275465.1 Desulfovibrio sp. | reverse complement strand
CTCGGCAATGTCAAATGCGCTCTCGTCGGCACGTACAGGGCGATATCGGCCAAGCATGTTCCCCGCTACCTGTCCTCATTCGCTTATCGCTTCAATCGCAGATTCAGTTTGCCGGATACGTTTGCCCGACTCGCGTATGTCGCACTCAGAACTCCACCGATGCCGTACAGGCTCTTAAAATTAGCTGAATCTGGTGCGTAATCAGGAAAGAAATTTATAACAGTTACGGAGGCCCATAAACCGGCATGTTCCGCTATTGCGTCCGGGGAGGGGGCGGCGCGGACAAGACGCGCAGTTGTTCAAAACTTTGCTCCAGAAACTGCGGTTCGTCGACATCCTGGCACAAGAAGGCGTTGATGGCCGGCATTTGCGCGATGGCTTCATCAATCTCGGGATTGCTGCCTCTGGCATACGCGCCGATATTGACCATGTCTTCCACGCGGCGGTAGGTGCTCATCAGCCTGGTGACGGCATGGCCGGCTCTGATGTCGTCTTTTGCGCAAATGTCGGGGCGCAGACGGCTGATGGAACGCAGTATGTCAATGGAAGGGTAATGCCCCTGGTCGGCCAGCTCGCGCGTCAGCACGATGTGCCCGTCCAGAATGGCTCGCACGGCGTCCGCTATGGGTTCGGTAAAGTCGTCGCCGTCCACCAGAACGGTATATATTCCGGTAATGGTTCCCTTGCCGGAACGTCCGGCGCGTTCAAGAAGTTTGGGCAGCTGGGCAAAAACAGTGGGGGTATAGCCCTTGGTTGTGGGGGGTTCCCCCACGGCAAGGCCGACTTCTCTGGCGGCCATGGCAAAACGGGTGACGGAATCCATCATAAGGAGCACGTCCTTTCCCTTGTCCCGAAAATATTCGGCCACAGCGGTGGCGGCATAGGCCGCCCGCATACGCACCAGCGGAGACTGGTCGGACGTGGCGACAACAAGGACGGAGCGCGCCATGCCTTCCGGGCCGAGATCGCGTTCCATAAATTCCAGCACTTCCCGGCCCCGCTCGCCGATGAGGGCGATGACGTTGACATCGGCCCTGGTATAGCGGGCCATCATGCCCATGAGGGTGGATTTGCCGACGCCCGAGCCGGCCATGATGCCCACGCGCTGGCCTTTGCCCAGGGTGAGCAGGCTGTTGATGGCGCGCACGCCCACATCCAGGATATCGGTAATGCGCGGGCGCTGGAGCGGAGCCGGCGGGTCCGCGTAAATGGGCGCGAATTCCGGGGGCCATTCTTCCCTGGCCACGCGCGCCCAGGGTTGTAAAAACGTCAGCTGCTCAGCCATCTTGCGCTCGAAAATCTTCCGTTCGGAGTCGTCATGACCGGGTGGAGGCATGCGCTCCGGGTCCGCATTCACCGGCGGCCCCGTATCCAGGGGCGCGCCGAAGGCGTCCAGAGCGCGGCCCAACAGGTCCGGCCCCACGGGAAAAACAGGCGGCAGGCTGGTATTGCGTATGCGGCTGCCCGGACGAATGCCGCGCATGTCCCCATAAGGCATGAAAAGCAGATTCCCGTCCCGAAACCCCACGACTTCGGCGGCAATGCCGTCGTCCCCGTCGCGCGGCATGAGATGGCACACCGCCCCCAGCGGCGCGCGCAGCCCGCTGCCTTCCACAATCAGGCCGACAACCTTGTTGACCTTTCCGTACAGGCGGGTGGGATTTGAGGTCCGCAAAAGCCGGATGCAGGCGCGCGGGTCAAGCTTCATGGTCTTCCCGGCCGGGCAGAAAGCCGCCTTCGGCGAAAACGGCGGAGGTCTTCCCGGAGGCTTCGGTTTCAGGGGAAAAGAGCTCGTCTTCCAGTTCCGCCAGCGTCGGGTCCGTTTTTTCGGCGGCGTTTGCTTCAGGGTCGGCGTCCGGCCCGGATTGCGCGTCATCGTCAAGGCGCGCTTCCGGCGTATCGACAGCCGGCTCTCCGGAAGACTCCTCCGGAGGCGGCTCTGCTTCGGGGGCATCGGCAATTTCAGGGGCATCACCGGAAAGGGGCGCGGGCGCGACAGCGGCGGGCGGCGGCGCCAGACGCGTGATTTTCTCCACTTCCCGTTCCACAAGCTCATGCATGTCCCTTCCGTCCACAGGGGCACGATCGACCCCGTCTTCTGCGGCGGGCAGGGCAAGGTTCGCGAGAACGCCTTCCACCATTTCCCGGAAGTATTCCCGTCGGCTTTCCACGCTGCCGTGAGCGCTTTCCACCGTAAAACCGCCGCACTCGATGCCGGCGTCCGCGGTGATGAGCCATTGTTTGAGTTCCGGCGCCCTGTCCCTGGCGGCGGCGAACAATTCGCTGATATGGGGCTCGTCATCGGGGTGGACGCGCAGGGTCAGGACGGCGCGGTCTTCCAGCATGTCCAAGGCGTTGAGCACAAGCTCGCGCAAAATATTCCCATGTTCGCTTTTGAGCGCCCAGCCCGTTCCGGCTGCCGTCGCCGCGCGGACGAGTTCGGCGACTTCCTCGCGCCAGAAGGAGGTTATGCTCAGCCGCTGGGCTTCAACGGCGCGCAGGAGCGCCGCCAGGGAGGCTCCGAGCTCCGCCCGGAATTCCACCAGCTCCGCTCCCGCCTGCTCCATGCCGGTCTGAAAACCTTCACTGTGGGCCGCGCTGTGGATTTTTTCGGCTTCCTGCCTGAGAGCCGCGGCGGTCTCCCGTTCTTTCGCCGCCCTGGCGTGTTCCGCCCCGGCGGCGGCTCTCAGGGCCTCGCTTTCCCGTTCGAGCCGGAGTGAAAGCTCCCTGGCCTCCCGCTTCGCGCCTTCGAGGATTTTTTCCCGTTCGGCATAGGCGGCAGCCAGTATTTCCCGCGCGCGTTCCGTGGCCCTGGCGCGCACGTTCTCCAGATAGTCCTGCTGATGCCGCTGCTTTTGCCGTTCCTGGCGCAAGGGCTCCTGCATGGCGGCAAGTTCGGCCATACCGGCCTCACGCTCCCCCATGAAGACGGTCCCCCATTTTTTACGCAGTTCATTCGATGCCATAAGCGGATACCGGGTTGATGTTACAGGAACCACAACATTGCGCAAAGGCGCGCCGGATTCTTATACGAAAACATCCCCCGTGCCGCGGCTGACAATGACCTTGTTTTCCGCCTCCAGCCGGCGCACGGTTTTGACGATGGCCTGTTGCGCCCCCTCCACGTCCGAGAGTTTCACCGGCCCCATGTACTCCAGGGCTTCGCGTATCATGTTGCCCGCGCGCTCGGACATGTTTTTGAAGAATTTCGCCTTCAGATCATCGCTCGCGCCGCGCAGGGCCATGGTAAGCTCCTCGTTGGACGTCTCCTTGAGCAGTTCGCGCATGCCGCGGTCGTCAATATTTTTGCAGTCTTCAAAGACAAACATAAGGTTGCGGATTTCCTCGGCCATCTGGGCGGAGTCTTCCTCAATTTCAGAGAGCACCTCTTCCTCGGTGGCGCGGTCGACGGCGTTGAGTATTTCCGCCACGGACTGTACGCCGCCGACTTTTTTGCCCTCCTTGCCTCCCATGGCAATGAGCTGGCTCGTCAGCACCTTGTCCACCTCCATAAGCATTTCCGCAGGAACGGATTCAAGGCGGGCCAGGCGCATAAGCACTTCCGCCCGAACGCCGGCCGGCAGGCTTGTCAATAAATTGGCGGCCTGATCCGGATGAAGATGGCCCAGAATAAGCGCGAGCGTCTGCGGATGTTCGTTTCGAAGGATTTGGGAAAGCAGGCGCGGGCTGACTTGCTCAAGGCCGCGGAAAGGCGCCGGTCCGGTATCCAGGGAGAGAGAGTCCATGATATATTTTGCGGTTTCCGGATCCAGGTTTTTGACGATCAGGCGTTTTAACGTGTCGCTGCCGCCGGCGATCATATCCGCGCCTTCGACAAGGGATTCATGGAAATCGCGCAACACTTCTTCCACCGTTTCCCTGGGAACCGGTTCAAGTTCCACAATGGCCTTGGAAATGGAGGCAATTTCCTGCCTGTCCATGCGTTTGAAGATGTCGGCCGTGAATTTGTCGCCCATGGCGAGCAGAAGCACTGCGATACGCTGTTGGCCGGTCAGTTCCATTGTTTTCTCCTGAAACGGTTACACCGCGATATTATTTGTCGTCATCCGAGAACCATCGCCGGACCAGGCGGACAGCCTGTTCCATGTGCTGTTCCGTAATGCGGAAGATACGCATTTTGAGTGTTTCAATGCGCTGGGCACATTCTTTTTGGGCGCGTCGCCGGGCTTTCAGCACAGCCGGCGACGGGCCGCCGTTGTCCGGCGGCGACAGGGCAGGACGTTCAGGCTGCTTTGGCTGTTTCATCGGCTTTCATCCAGCTGCGCACAAGAGACACAACCTGTTCCAGGCGGTTTTCCGACAGAACGAAGATGTGCGCTTTGAGGGCTTCAATATCCTTGTAATAGAGTTCGTCATCCTCTTCGTCCGCCGCTTCGCCCGCGCCTTCCTCGGCGGCTTTCGCCTCGCTTTCCAGCGCCTCATACAGGGCGAGCTGCTCTTCGGCCGCCGGCAGGCCTTCAAGCCCCTCCACCATTTCTCCGGCTTCCACCTTGGGCCGTATGAGCGCCATGACGACCGGACGGACAACAAGCATCAGGAAAATGAAAGCCAGAAGCGCCTTCAGCAGGGGTTTGCCCAAGCGTTCGGCATAACTTGCCACCATGTCTCCCAGATTGGGGTCCTTGGGCGGCTCTGAATCCGAAAAGGGGGCGGAGGTCACTTCCAGTGAGTCACCCCGCGCTTTGTCCAGCCCCACGGCGTTCGAGACAAGCTGGCGCACGCTTTCAAGCTCTTCCTTTTTGCGGGGCGCGAAGCTCCAAAGGCCGTCTTTCTTCTCATATACGCCGTCTATGATAACCGCAACCGTCAATCTGCGCAAATCTCCCGGGTTGGCTACAATCTGCTGTTCTTCCTTGTTGATTTCATAGTTGGTTGCGCGGGTTTCACGACTGCCGTTCTGGTTGGAAACAGAACCTGTGATGCCGTCGCCGCGAAAATTGGCATCCGGAGCGCCGGCTTCCAGATTGGCGCGCCCCTGTTGGCTTTCTTCACTGCGCTGCTCGCTACGCACGGCTGTTTTTTCCGGGTCAAACAGTTCGCGGCGAATGGTTTTCTGGCTGTAGTCCATATCCGCGTTGACTTTGGCGATAACGCGCCCGGGGCCGAAAAGGGGCTGCAGGAGTTCCTCTATGCGGCGCTCAAGATTGCGCTGAAGCTGCATGCGGTGCTCCAGCTGCGTCTTGTTGCTGCTTGCCATGTCGTCCTCTTCAGGCTGATAGAGGACTTTGCCGCCGTTGTCCGTAATGGAGATGCGCTGTTTGTCAAGGCCTTCCACCGCCATGAGCGTCATGTTGAGGATGGCGTTTATTTCCTTCTGGTCGGGTTTCAGATTGGGTTTTTTCAGTTTCAACACCACGGAGGCTGAAGGGGGCTGGCGTTCCTCCACAAAGAGCGAGCGGTGCGGTATGACGAGATGCACGCGGGCGTTCTCGACGCTGGGAAATTCGCTTATGGTGCGGGCGAGTTCGCCTTGGAGCGCGCGGGTGTAGTTGATTTTTTGCACAAAGTCGGTTTGCCCTACTTTGACTTTGTCAAAAATTTCAAAACCTATGCCTTGACCCACCAGCCCGCCCTCGCCGGCGATCTTGATGCGCTGGTCATAGACGACGGCCTTGGGAACAAGTATGGTGGTTCCGTTGCCCGCAAGCTGATAGGGCACCTTGTCGGTTTGCAGGGCCTTGACGACATGGCTGGCGTCTTCCGGGCCGAGATTGCTGTAAAGCACTTGGTATTCCGGCCTGTTCATCCAGATGGAAAGGCCGATGACCCCGGCCAGCAGCAGAACGGTCCCGCAGGAAAGCGCCACGCGCTGCGCGAAGTTCAGTTTGGCCCAGAGGCCTGCGAGCATATCTGTGAATTGCGTGATAAAGGCGGGCATGCGTTTTCTCCCGTGAAATATTTGACGCGGAATATGATTCACCGGAGAAATAGCAATTGCCATGCCAAGAATTATCTTATTGAAATATATGTTAATTTGTTCTACAGCGTGTTACGCTTGAGATTGCCGCTTGACGGCGGAGTAAATTCGCCTTGCGACAATCCCGCGGCAAGCAAACGCGAAAAAGGCGGCCCATACAGGACCGCCTTTCGTTTTGCAGGGCAGGGGAACGGCTGCCGGCCCCGCTTGATTTTACTTCAGTTTTTCCATGACGGTATTCAGTTCCTGGGCCATCTGCGAGAGTTCCTGCACGGCCGCGGAAGACTGCACCATGCCCTGCGTGGTCTCGCTCACCACGCGGTTGATCTCGTC
>JAISOT010000023.1 GCA_031275465.1 Desulfovibrio sp. | reverse complement strand
AGAGCGGGCTTTATCCATTTGGCATAATAGCCGCTTTCCGTTTCCAATGTCCGGGCCGTTTTTGTCGCCAATGCCACCGGCCAATATTCGCTTTCCCAAAAATCGGCAAACGTGGTGGCACCTTTGATTTTGGCGCGGGCTTCTTTTTCAGCGGCGGCGGCTTGCGCTTCATTCGCCGCCCGCGTTTCGGCAAGAGACTTCGGCCCTGTGCCGGCCTTGATATTTTCGCGGATTGAAGAAAGAAGCTTGAACGCCTTTTCAGCCGTCCAGCCTTCAGACGCCCACCCCGCGGCCTCATCTTTCACTTTGCCGTCCACCTTGTAATGGAGCGCGTAATATTTGTCCGCGCCGACACCATGCTTGCGCGAGGGATGTTCCCGATAGCGTATCCCGATAAAAAATCTATGGACAGGCTTATGGAATGCACGGTATGGTTTTATTGACCCTGTCCTGACGGTCGCGTCACAGGAGCGCCGGTTCCTTGCGGGGCCGGTTTTTTTATGATTTTTCCACGGATTCTTGTAAAACTGCGGGAAAAGCCATTTGGGTATTTTTAGAGCATGCTACGCTTGAGATTGTCGCCTGACGTCGAAGTGAATTCGCCTTGTGACAATCCCGCGGCAAGGATTTGCAAGCAAATCCTTGCAGAGCGACGTATACATTTTCAATGTTACTTTGCTTGAGCACGGCCTGTTTTTGAAATTTTCAGGCTGAAAATACAGGAGGATGGATGAAAAACAAAAAAATCTGGGCGAGCCTGCATCCGTTTTTTGAAGCGGGGTCCGTTCTGGGACGCAGGGAAGCCAACCGGCGTTTTCTCACTGCCCTGATTACCGCCGAATTTTTCGAAAGTTACCATTTTTTTTTGCCTCATCCCGATGACTGCGCCCGGCTTGAAGAAGATCTGGACAATGCATTTCCGGACCTCAGGAAAGAAGGACGCTTTGTTCTGCGGCTGCATCGGGATTTTGCGGAAGCGCTGCAAAAAGATGTTTATTATTGTCTGCACCTGTCCGATCCCATTCGTCATTTTACGGACGCCATCCGCCTGCGCAATGCGTTCAGCCGTCGCATATTTCCCGTTACCGCTCCAACGCATTCCCTGAGCTACGCCGAGTACGGCGAGAATTTTCTGAATCACATGTGGCGCGGAGTCACGACGCGTGATGTGATTGTCGGCACATCGGCCTGCGGCAGGCTGGTTATGCAGTCGTACTACGACCGCCTGCGCCGCGCGTATGCCCTGGACGAGAAAAACTTCAAGGCGCCGTGCGTAAGACATATTCCCCTGGGGGTGGATCCGCAACTTATGCCTTCCCCGGACGAAAAAGATTCCCTAGGCCGGCAATGCCGCTGCCGGTACGCTTTGGGGGACAGAATAGTGTTTTTGGTGTTCGCGCGCATTTCCCACCAGTCAAAAATGGATTTGCTGCCGCTTTTGCGCGCCTGCAAGCGTGCGGAAGAAGCCGGTTTGCGCTCTGACAATTATTGTCTGGTGCTGGCGGGGTGGATTGACGAAAACGATGACTTTGAGAAGGACATCCTGCGGCTGGTTGCCAATCTCGGCATAGGCTGCCGCCTGATTCCCCGGCCGGACGACGCCGCCCGCAAGGCCCTGTATGCCGCCGCGGACGTTTTTCTTTCGCCTTCGGACAATCTGCAGGAGACTTTCGGGTTGACCATTCTGGAGGCCGGGCTTTCCTGCCTGCCGGTTGTGGCGTCAAATTTTGACGGGTACAGGGATTTGCTGGATGACGGGGAAAACGGCATACTTGTGCCCGTAATCGGCCCGGCAGACACACGGGGCACGGACTGCCTTGCCCGCGTTGTCCCGGCGGCGGAATATCATCTTTTGCTGGCTCAGCAAAGCGCGGTGGATGTCAAGGCTTTTGGGGAAGCCATGTTCCGCCTTGCCGCTGACGCCGCGTTGCGGCGGAAGATGGGGCGGGCCGGCCGGCGGCGCGTGCTCGCCGGATATACCTGGCGGCATATTGTAAACCGTTATCTGGCCCTGTGGGTCGAATTGAATGAAACCCCCTGCGACCTGCCTGATGAGATTGCGGCGCGTCCCCACAGAGCGGCGTATCATCCCGCCTGTCCTTCCTATATGGATATTTTCAGCGGCCACTACACATCGCAGGTTGACGCGCCCGCCATTCAGGGCAAAAAACTTGTCTGGAGCAAGGCGGGCAAGGCGGTTTATTACGGAATGGATTTTCCTGTGATATACAGCTTGACAGAGAGATGCGTCAGGCCTGAGAATCTGAAAAAATTGCTTTTTGCGGCGAGGCGGCCGGTTGCAGTCGCGGCCTTGCGCGAAGTTTGCTGCGGCCTCTCGCCGGGCGATGTGCCCCGGGATGAGGATTTTGTTCTTTTATGGGCCTTGAAACACGATTTTCTGGAATTTTCCGGGTAATTCCGTCCTGCGCGCCGGGCAGGGAGTTTCAGTTTACAAAACACAGTATCTGCGAGTATAAGGGTTTCGTCTTTGTACGCGAAATGATCATTCCGATATTTTTTTGCCATGCAGATACTCGTATCGCCATATGAACTGAGCGAGCAATGCCGCGACTGGCGGGCCGGCGGCCTCACCACGGCCCTTGTGCCCACCATGGGCTATTATCACGCCGGTCATGAGGACCTGATGCGGCATGGCAGGGGACTCGCGGAGCGTCTTGTCGTCAGTCTTTTCGTAAATCCGGCGCAATTCGGTCCCGGCGAGGATCTGGGATCCTATCCCAGAAACGCGGAGCGGGACGTGGCCATTGCCGAAGCCTGCGGCGCGGATGTGCTGTTTATGCCCAAGGCTGACGCCATGTACGCCCAGGACCACGGCACATGGGTGGATGTTCCGGACATGGCGAAAAGGCTCTGCGGGCAAAGGCGCCCTGCGCATTTCCGCGGCGTCTGCACAGTGGTGCTGAAGCTTTTTCTGCTCAGCCGGGCGGCTGTGGCTGTTTTCGGAAACAAGGACTGGCAGCAGCAGGCCATTATCCGCCGGATGGTGCGCGATCTCAACCTGCCCGCCCGTATTGAAACGCGCCCTGCCGTGCGCGAGGCCGACGGTTTCGCCCTGTCCTCGCGCAATGTGTATCTCACGCCTGAGGAGCGCGCGCAGGCTCCGGAAATATACCGGGGTTTGCGCTACGCGCAGGAACTGGCGAGCCGCGGCGAAAAGGACGCGGGGATATTGCGGCGGGCCGTCCTGAGGCGCTGGGCCGAGCGCCTGCCCCTGGGGCGGCTTGATTACCTCGCGGTCGCGCATCCTGAAACATTGGAACCAGTAACCTGCATCGGGGAGCCATCCCTTATGGCATGCGCCGTGCACTTGGGAAAAGCCCGGCTTATTGACAACATTCTGCTGTACCCGTAAGGCCTGTTTTCGCGTCTCCCGAACGAGGAAAAGCCAATGGCTGTAACTGTTACTGTGTTCGCATTCCAAGGAGGTTTCCGTGCTGACCAAGGGCAAATATTTTTTTACTTCTGAATCCGTTACCGAGGGGCATCCTGACAAAGTGGCCGATCAGATTTCCGATGCCGTGCTGGATACGCTTCTGGCGCAGGATCCTGACGCCCATGTGGCGTGCGAAACTCTCGTGACCACCGGCATGGCCGTCATAGCCGGAGAAATCAGCACTCGCGGCTATGCCGATTTGCCGGCCGTGGTGCGCGACACCATCAAAAAAATAGGCTACAACAGTTCCGAAACAGGTTTTGACTGGCAGACCTGCGCCGTTCTTTCTTCCATTAACCACCAATCTCCGGATATCGCCCAGGGCGTCTTGCGCGGAAAGCCGGAAGATCAGGGAGCGGGAGATCAGGGCATGATGTTTGGCTATGCCTGCGATGAGACGGCCACGTTGATGCCCGCTCCCATATATTGGGCGCATCAGCTTTCCCAGCGTCTCGCCGCGGCGCGCAAGGACGGTCTGGTTGACTTTTTCCGCCCGGACGGCAAGACGCAGGTTTCTTTTGAATATCAGGACGGCAAGCCCATACGCATCAATAATGTGGTTGTTTCCACCCAGCACAGCGCTTCCGCCGGCCAGGATGACGTCGCGGAGGCGGTGAAGCAGCATGTTATCCGGCCGGTGCTGGCGCCTTCCGGCTATTTTGACGAAAAAGACTGCGAGATTTTCATCAATACCACAGGACGCTTTGTGGTTGGCGGCCCGATGGGGGACTGCGGCCTTACAGGCCGCAAAATTATTCAGGATACCTATGGCGGCAGCGGCCATCACGGCGGCGGCGCCTTCTCCGGCAAAGACCCTTCCAAGGTTGACCGATCCGGGGCGTACATGGGCCGGTATATAGCCAAAAATGTGGTGGCGGCGGGCCTTGCGCCGGTGTGCGAAGTGCAGATCGCCTATTGCATAGGCGTGGCGCAGCCGGTAAGCGTACTGGTTTCCTCGCAGGGGACATCCGAAATTTCGGATGAAACGTTGACGCGCGCCGTGCGGGACGTATTTGATCTGCGGCCCTATTTTATCAATAAACGCCTTGCCCTCAAGCGCCCGATTTATCAAAAAACCTCTGTTTACGGACACTTCGGCAGAGAATTGCCTGAATTTACCTGGGAGATCACGGACGCGGCAGCCGATTTGCTTGCGGCCGCCAAGGTATAACCTCATCTTTTTTGCGCCGCTGTGCGATATCGGCGCAAAAGAGCAAGCAACCGGGGAACTGCGATGTCCGGCAGCACGTTTGGGCGGATTTTGCGCCTGACAAGTTTTGGCGAATCACACGGTCCCGGCGTGGGCGGAGTGCTCGACGGCTGCCCGGCGGGGATTGCGCTTTCCGATGCCGACATTCAGGCGGAGCTTGACCTGCGTAAGCCCGGGCGGGGGCCCACCGCGACGGAGCGCGAGGAGACGGACAGCGTGCGGCTGCTCTCCGGCCTCTTTGAGGGGATGACTACGGGAACGCCCATTGCGTTTTACGTGGCCAATGAAGATCAGCGCTCGCGCGATTACGGCGAACTGGCGGACGTATTTCGGCCCGGCCATGCGGACTGGGGGTATTTTCAAAAATTTTGCGGCATTCGCGACCATCGCGGCGGCGGCAGGGCGTCCGGCCGTGAAACCGTAGCGCGCGTCGCGGCCGGGGCGATTGCCAAAAAAATTTTGCAGCGGCATAAGGTCGTCATTCACGCGGGGTGCGCGGAATTGGGCGGCATAGCCGCTCCGCCTGAGGAGATGGATCTGGCGGGAGCGTTCGCGCGTCCCTATTTCGCGCCTTCTGAGGACATGGTTGCCCTGTGGGACGCCCGTGTGGCGGAGGCCCGCGCGGCCGGCGACACACTGGGCGGCATAGTCGCCATTGCGGCCGTAAATGTGCCTGCCGGCCTGGGAGAGCCCGTATTTGACAAACTTGAGGCCGTGCTGGCGCATGCCCTCATGAGCGTCGGCGCCGTGAAGGGCGTTGAGATTGGGGATGGCTTCGCGGCGGCTCGCCTTACCGGCTCGCAGAACAACGATCCGCTTTTGCCGGGGGGGGGCTTTGCCTCAAATCACGCCGGCGGGACGCTGGGCGGAATTTCCAGCGGGCAGGACATCGTATTGCGCGCGGCCGTCAAGCCCATAGCCTCAATCGCCCAAAAACAGCATACCGTGGACACGCGCGGCCGCCCGAGGGAAATTCTGATCGGCGGGCGTCATGATCTTTCCGCCATTCCTCGGATTGTTCCCGTCCTGTCCGCCATGACGGCTCTTGCCCTGGCCGACGCGCTGCTGTTGCAGAAGCGCATGGATTCCTGTTGATGAGCCGGATGTCGCAAAACGGCGACGGTGGGCACACCCCCGATTTGCGTCGCTCCGACGGACAAGACGCGGAGATGCTTGGCACGGTGGATCGGCTCATCTTTCACAATAAGGAAAACGGTTACACCGTTCTGCGTTTGAATCCGATTGTTCCCGCATCCGCGCTGTCAGACGGCAAACGTCCCATGTTCGCGCCTGATGCCGTGACCTGCGTAGGCTGTATGTTGGATCCCCGGCAGGGCATCCAGATCAGGCTGAAAGGCCGCTGGGTGCACGATTCCCGCTACGGGCGGCAGCTTGCCTTTGATGTCGCCGAGGAAATTTTGCCCGCCACCACCGAGGGCATCCGCCTCTATCTGTGTTCAGGCCTGATCAGCGGCGTGGGCGAGGGGACGGCCGGACGCATCGTCAAGCTTTTCGGCAAAGACACCCTCCGTGTTCTGGACGAGGAACCTGAATCGCTGCTCAAGGTACGCGGCATCGGCAAAAAAACCCTTGAACGCATCCGGCAGAGTTGGGCAGAACACAGGGGAATGCGCGATCTGCTGTTGTTCCTCCAGCCGCACGGCATCACCCCGGCTTATGCCCTGCGGGTTTACAGGGCCTACGGCGCTCACGCGCTGGAAATCGTGCGGGAAAACCCCTATCGCCTCGCCATGGACATCAGCGGCATCGGCTTTGTGACGGCGGACGCGGCGGCCCGCAAACTCGGCTTTGGGCAGGAACATCCGCTGCGCATTCAGGCCGGCACGCTCTATGTCCTGCAGAAGGCCACGGATGAGGGCAACGTGTACTTGCCGGAAGAATACCTGAGCGGGGCCGTCTGCGCCCAGCTCGGCGTCGCGGCGGATACGGTTGCCGCATCCGTTGATTCCCTGGAGCGGGAAGGAAGAATAGTCCGCGAGGAGACGGACGGAGGCGCGGGCATTTATCTGAGCCGCTATCATCATTGTGAAACCAGAACCGCCTATTATCTGCAACGGTTGCTTCATTCCCCCCGTTCCGTGGTTTTTGCCGATCCCGAGGCCTCGGCTGACAAGGCGGCTTCGGAGATGCCCATCACTCTTGCCCCGGAGCAGTTGAATGCGCTGCGCATGGTCACGCGCAGCAAAATTCTGGTGCTGACGGGCGGCCCGGGCACGGGCAAGACCACGATCATCAACGCCGTCATACGCCTTTTCAGCGAAAAACGCGCCCGCGTGTTGCTGGCCGCCCCGACGGGGCGCGCCGCAAAGCGCATGTCCGAAGCCTGCGCCCATGAGGCGCGCACTTTGCACCGTCTGCTGGAATACAGCCCCAAGGAAGACGGTTTCGCCCGTAATGAGGACAGGCCGCTGGCCTGCGGACTGCTTGTGGTGGACGAATCTTCCATGATGGACTGCCTGCTGTTTTATCATTTGCTCAAAGCCGTTCCTCTGGGGGCAACGCTGGTTCTGGTGGGGGATGTGCATCAGCTGCCCTCGGTAGGGCCGGGCAATGTCCTGTCGGACATCATAAAAGCGGATGTTGTGCCGGTGGTCGAACTGACGGAAATTTTCCGCCAGGCTTCCGAAAGCGAGATCGTCTGCAACGCGCATCTTATCAACCAGGGCACCGTGCCTTCATTGGAGTCAAACAAAAACCGGCTGTCGGATTTTTATTTCATACATCAGAATGATCCGGAAAAAGCGGCCAACGTCATGGTGGATCTGGTGTGCAGTCACATCCCCCGCCGTTTCGGGCTGAACCCCGTCGACGACATTCAGGTTCTGACGCCCATGCACAAGGGGGCCGTCGGGGCGGGACGCATGAACGCGCTTTTGCAGGAAGCCCTCAACCCCAACGGGTTCGAGGTGCGGCGGGGCGACAGAATATTTCGCCTGCATGATAAGGTCATGCAGTTGCGCAACAATTACGACAAGGATGTGTTTAACGGCGACATGGGGCGCATCGCCTTTATTGATCCCCACGAGCGCGTTTTGAGCGTCAATTTCGACGAACGCCTTGTCCCCTATGAATTTTCCGAGTTGGACGAACTTGTGCCGGCCTATGCCATCTCCATTCACAAATCCCAGGGATCGGAATATGAGGCTGTGGTCATCCCCGTCATGATGCAGCATTATGTGCTGCTGCAGCGCAATTTGATCTATACGGGCGTTACGCGCGGCAAAAAGCTTGTCGTCCTGGTGGGGGAGGCCAGGGCGCTCCACATGGCCGTCAAGAACAACAAAATCCGCCGCCGGTATACGCGTCTGGCCGCGCGGCTGTCCCCCCCCGCGCCGTCTCAAACCGTCAGGGAGACGCCGGTGCCGTAGGGCGCGGGAGCCGCCGGCATTCTTGTCTGCGCTACGGTGCGGTGCTTGGCGGTTTCGGCGCAAGGACGATGGAGGGAAATCGTCCTGCGCCGAAGCCGCCGGCTGTTTTCATTGGGAAGAGGTCGGCTGGAAGCGATTCGGCAACACAGGCAGAACACGCATGCCGAACAAAGACAACAACCCGGCGAGTCCCAGGCCGCCAAGGCCCACAAACCATTCCAGAGCCGTGGCCTCGTATGTGGCGGGCGTTCCGTAGAAGACGTCCTCCACGATTTTTCCGGGGAAGATTTCCGGAGGATAGACCTGCGGCGTGATGATCAGCGTGTACATAAGCGCGAAACTTCCCAACACCACGCAACCGGCGGCCGCCGGGAGACGAAGGCTCCACGCGCGCAAGGCCGGAACAAGGAGCAGAATGAGGGGAATAAGCGTGCCCAGCGTGACAAAACCGCCCCAAAGCAATACGGGGAATATGCCGCCCGAGCAAAGCACAAATCGTTCAAAACTCCGTACAGGAGGCGAATTCAGGCCCACAAGATGGAGCGTCGCCGCCATGTAGAAGGTAACGGCCACCAGAATCGCCAACAAATTCCCCATGCCCCGCGCCGTATCTTCCTGGCAGAGCGCGGCAAAAGGCCGTTCCGACGCGATTCCCGCCTTGTACAGCGCGATAACGCTCACGGCGAGTCCGAGGGAGAGGGACAAGGCGATGAAGAGCGGCGGCAGCAGGGCCGAATGCAGAGCTGAACGACCCGCAAGCACCGCGAACACGCAGCCGCTTCCCGTAGTCAGAATGATCCGCCATACAAAGGCCGCAAAGCCGAAAACCCGCGTTCCTCTTCCCTGCGGGGTGAAGATTGTGAGCAGCCAGTACAGGCCGACAAGAAGAAAAAATACCGCGTAGATAACGATGTTGAGCGAAAAAACCGAGGCGGCGTTAAAATGGTTTAATACCAGAAACACATCCTTTGGCCTGCCGAGATCCAGCATGAGGGTGAAAAGTCCTCCCGCAAGCAGTGACAAGGCAAGGAGAGCGGAAAAGGAGGCAAACGGCTTATACGCCTCCCTGCCGAAAACCGAGGAAAGGGAAGCGAGATTCAGCGTACCCGAAGCGGCCACCAGCAAAAAAGTCGCCAGAGTCAGAGCAACACCCCACGGTACGCTGTTATTCATGCCGGTCAGAATATGCCCGCCGCTTTCGATGCGTAAGGCAGCCCATGCGCCGAGCAACGTCAGCAGAAGAGAAATGCCCAGCAACACCAGAAAGGCTTTGGAATTTGATATGCGGGTCCGGTTCATGGAGTTACCCCCTGGTAACGGACGCCGGGGTCCGTATGCAGTTCGGGTCGCAAGGCCGTAACGGCGAATGCGACTGCCCGTTTGGCGAGCGGATCTGTCGGATCGTTGAAGTTGCCGAAAAGCATAGCCCCGTGTCCGGCTTTCGCGCAGGCCTCCACGCAGGCGGGCCTGCCTCCGGCGTCAATGCGGTGGACGCACAGCGTGCAGGCTTCCACCGTGCCCATGCCCCTCGGCGAGCCGGGCGCCTGTTTCGATGTTTTCTCATGGACGAATCCGCGCGCTTTGTACGGACAGGCCAGCATGCAATAACGACAACCTATGCACAGATGGCGGTTAACCAAAACAAGTCCGTCCTCCCGCCGGTACGAAGCCCCGGTCGGACAAACCCGCACGCACTCTGCGGATGCGCAGTGTTGGCACATGACGGGGAAACGGCTTACAAAGCCGGTCGTTTTGTCCGTAACGCGCACCTTGCGTATCCAGCGCGCATCCGTCGCAGGACGGTCGTGGGAATGCAGGGCATTCTCTCTCACGCAGGCGTCCACGCAGGCGGCGCATTCGTTGGCGCAACGCCGCGCATCCACAATAAGACCCCATCGCGTCTTCGGAGTCGCGGCGAAGGCCTTCCCGGCCGTTCCGAGAGCCTTCCCCTGAACCAGAATGAAGGTGCAGGCAGCCGCATGCAAAAAAACGCGCCGCGAAAAAACAGAATTCATTTTTTCCCTCCTTTCGCCGCCTGATACTGCGCAAGACGCTGTCTGAGACTATCCGCGTTTTTTACTTTCGGCAGTAAAATGTAGGGATCGTTCGCCGGCAGCGAAGCATGACAAGAAAAACAGTCAAGGGTGACGCGTTGCCCGGTATGGCAGTCACGGCAAAAATGCTTGGGATTTTCGGCTGATACGGGAAGTTTGTCCTCACCGCGCGTGACGTGGCAGGTAACGCACTGCTCAATGCTCGTTTGCCGTTGCGGAACGGAGAGAGGATAGGCCGCGTTCATGCGATCCTTGAGCAGCGCCTGATGATTGCTCCGCATAATGTTCTTGTCCTCCGACCAGTGCCCGCGCAACAGTTTCTGCCGGGGAACGGGAGGAGCGTCCGCGGCTGAGGCGGGTGGGCAAAACATCATACACAGGAGAAACACCAACGGAATCACATTGTTCAGTCTTCGCATAGTATTTCCTTCCGCTATTTCACAGGTACAAAGTTTTTGCCCACTATCTCCTGCCCCTCCGGCGTCAGCATGAAATCGAAAAAGGCCTGTATGTTGCCGGTGGGGCGAAGGGTGATGAGGGTCAAAGGACGCTTGAGCGCGTAGGCTCCGGACTGCACGGCCTCCTTTTGCGGCAGCGCGCCGTCCACGGCCAGAGCGCGTACATCGGGCGAGGCGAAGGAAAGCGACGAAGCGGTGATGCCGCCGGGGTCCCTGCCCACATCCGCAATGCAGTCCACAGCGTCGTCAAGCTCCACCACTTTGCCGTAAGGTTCGCCTCCGAGCACCATTTCCCTGAAAGCCCGCACGGTGGCGCGGCCGCCGGAAAGACGCTCGCTGTAAACAGTTATGGGTAGATCAGGCCCGCCGAATTGTTTCCAATCAACGGCGCGCCCCGCGAATATTTCCTTAAGCTGCGCCATGGACAGCGACTTTACGGGATTGGAAGGATGCGCGAACACGCCGAGCACGTCATAGCCTATGATCTGCCACGCCACGACGCGCGCTTTTTCCGCCTCGCTCATCGCGCTTGCGAGGCCCCCGAAGGATGCGCGTCCGTTCGCCACGGCATTCAAGCCCGCTCCGGCGCCCGCACCGCCTATCGCGCCGAAGGGTATGCCGCTTTTTGACGTAAACGTTTTTGCGGCTTCGGGCATAATCTTTGTGCCGATGGTGGATGCTCCTTCATAGGTTAAAGGCGACTGAAGATCCTGAACGCTTTTATGGGCGGGGATCGGCGATTTGACAAGCCCCTGCGGGCTGTCGGCCATGGCAAAGGTCACGGAAAGCGGAGCCGGGTTGAATTTGCGATGACAAAAACCGCACTCGTGGGAAACATTGACCTGATTGTGGCAGGCAAAACAGGACGCGCCCTTGAAGTGATCCTGAAAGGCGATGAGCGACCGCTGCGCGGTGTGAAACAGGCTCAGATGGCAATCGTTACAGGCAAAACCTTTGGAAGCGTGCAACGGGCCGTCGAAGACAACGGCTCCCTGTCCGCCACCGCCGTAGCGTAGCGTCTCGTTCTCGCTCGCTCCGGCGTATGCCGCCGGCAGGAGCAGAATGATGAGCGCAAGTGCCGTGCATACACGCTTCATTTTACGCCTCCGCGAGGATGGAGCGGGGCACATCGCGGACGGTCGCGACGCCCGTAAGCACCATGGCGTCCATAAGCTCCTGGCGTATGGCGTTTACCATGAGCGTCACGCCCTCGCGGCCTCCGCCGTGAGCCCCCCGAATAAGGGGGCGACCCACCAGACAGACATCCGCCCCGAGGGCCAGCAGCTTGAGCACATCACAGCCCCGCCGCACGGCGCCGTCGGCCATGATGAGTACCTTGCCCTTCACCTTGGCGGCGATGGCGGGCAGAATTTCGGCGACGCCCGGCGTGTAGTCGAGCACGCGGCCTCCGTGGTTGGAAACCACAATGGCCTTGACCCCGGCCTGCGCGGCTGTCTCGGCCTCATCCACCGTCATGACGCCCTTGAGGATAAAGGGCAGTTTTGTGGCGTTGACAAGCTCTTTGAGCTGGGCAAGCGTTTTCGGTTCCACCGTTTGGCCCGGCAAGGCGCGGGCGGCGCGGCCGGCTGAATCTATGTCCATGCCGAAAGCCACAGCCCCCGCCTCCTCCATGAGACGCACCCGCTTCAGAATTTCTTCTTGCGCGCGGGGTTTGAGAATGACTATCCCCTTGCCGTTGTATGCGCTCTTCAGCACGTCCATGCGGCGCTTGAAGGTTTCCAGCGGATCGCCTATTCCGTCGGCGGCCAGGCCCAGGGTTTTTGCGTCGCGGCAACCTCCCAAAATGGCGTTGATGTATTCCTCCTCCTGCATCTTGCCGCCCATATTGTAGGTCACTCCGCCGGTGGCGGCTGAAAGCACGGGCAGAGCGAGATCCTCGCCGAAAATGTTCACGGTCATGACCGGCTTTTTCATGTCGTGCAGCACGCGCATATTCAGCTGGATGCGTTTCAGGGATTCATAGTTGTTCCTGAAGGACTGCCCGGAGCCTATGCCGCCGAATCCGGGGACCTCGCCGGCGCAGGCAACGCCGTTACACTCAGGGCAGACGCGACAGCGGGGATAGAGTTTTTCACGGGCCACGCGCAACACTTCAGCCATGGTCAGCTTCGGCTTGCCCGCAGGGGGCGCGGGCGTGGCGGCGGTAGCGGCTTCAGCGCGGCCCTTCAGCAGTGGCGTTGCGGCAAGCCCTATACCCACGACGGCGGCGCCTTTCAAAAAATCACGCCGCTCCTGCTCGACTGCAATTGTCTTTTCCATCGTCCACTCCTCATTCAGTTTGATAAAGCCTGTGTCGGTTATGAATCCGGCACGGAAAAGCAAAAAGAATGCCATAGGGCGAAGCACAACACGCCGGCATGTTCCATGAAAAACAGCCTTGCGCGAAATGCGGGGCAACCATTCTGAAAGGAATGGTTTGGGAGGGAAAAGGGCAAGGCGCCGGCACGAATATTCCCCGAAGACTGCGAATTGCGCGCGGAACGGGAAGGAGGGGGCGGCGTCAGGGCATTGTATGAGCCCGGGAATAGTATTCCCAAACGAATAGCGCCGAGCGCGTTTCCGTCTGAAAAGCGCGCGGCCGAGCCTGAAAACGGAGAAGTCCCCCGCGGTTATAAGGCCTTGACGTCTTTCAGCCGCTTGCTGACGGCTGATTGCGAAATGCCGAGCATGCGGCCTGCGAGAGTCTGCTTTCCGCCCGCGCGGCGCATGGCTTCCTGAAGCAACAATTTTTCAGACTGGGCGAGGGTCGGGAGTCGCGCGCAGTCCGCGAAGGGATTATGCGAGGGCGGGGAGAACGTTGCGGCGTTCGCGCCCATATGCCGGCAAAAGCAGTCCATTGCCAGCGTCGCGCCCTGGTGCAGACTGACGGCGTCATATACCATCGCTTCAAGCTCCCGCACATTGCCGGGAAAGGAATAGGAAAGCAGCAGGGGAATCAGGCCCGGAGGCCGGGAAGGCAGGGGCTTGCCCGTGGCCCGCACGGCTTCCGCGAGCAGATGGTCGAAAAGAAGTTCTATGTCTTCCGGGCGGTCGCGCAGGGGCGGTATATGCACATGGTGCATGCACAGATGGTAATACAGATCGCGTCGGAACATCCCGGCACGATCTCCGGCAAGCAAGTCCTCATGCGTGGCGGCGATGATTCCCGCCCGGAGCCGTTTGGGCCGGTCACTGCCGAGAGGGTAATATTCTCCTTCCTGCAAAAGACGCAGCAGCTTTATCTGGGAAGGCGCGGAGAGCGAGCCTATTTCATCCAGAAAAAGCGTGCCTCCCGCAGTTTCTTCAATCAGCCCGCCGCGCGGAGCATCCGCGCCGGTAAAAGCGCCGCGCGCATGACCGAACAGCGTGTCCGCGAACATCGTGTCGTCGAGCCCGGCCGCGTTCAAGGCCACGAGGCGGCCCGTCCGTCCGCTCACGGCGTGAGCGGCGCGCGCGAGTTTTTCCTTGCCCACCCCGGTTTCCCCGGTAATAAGCAAGGGGCGGGGGCTCGCTGCGACCGCTTCAACATAGGAGAAGACATTATACATGACATGGCTTCGGGTCAGGATATCCGCAAAGGCTTCGGGGCGCTTCAAATCGCCGGAAACAAGACGTCCCCCGATCTCGCGGTTTTCCTGTTCCAATTCCCGCATGCGGATGGCCCGCAGAATGCCGCCGATAAGCCTTTCCTCGTCATCCGTCTTGACGTAATAGTCAAAAGCGCCCCGCTTGATGCATCGCACAGCCGTCCGCAACTGATTTTGTCCGCTCACGACGATGCAGAGCACATGGGGATAGCGTTCGACCACATATTCCAGCAATGCCTCGCCGCTCATGCCGGGCATCACAAGATCAAGCAGCACAATTCCTGTGTCGCCTTCCTCAAGGATGACCGCGGCTTCATGGCCGTTCCGGCAGAGGCGGACGTTGGTGACGCCCGCGGCAAGTTCCAGCCTGAGCGCCATGGAAGAGAGCCAGTCCTGCTCGTCGTCCACGAGTAGGACGGCAAAGGAAGGGTAGCGGCCGTTCATGCGCGCGGCTCCGGATGCACCGGCAAAACGCAGATCGCCTCCGCGCCTCCGCCGGCCGTCGAGACAAAGCGCAGGTCGCCGCCGTGTTCCTTCACAATGCCCGCCGACACGGACAAACCGAGTCCGGTGCCGCCCTCGGAACGTTTTGTGGTAAAGAAGGGATCGGTCAGACGCGGCATATCATCCGCCGCGATGCCTCTGCCCGTGTCGCGCACGCTGAGGACCACTGCATCGCGTTCGGCGTCGTAGCGCGTGGACACCGTGATGCTGTCTTCCGGTCCGCGCAGGGCCTCGCAGGCGTTGAGTATGAGATTGACGGCGACCTGTTCCAGTCTGTGGCGGCTGCCGCGGATGCGCGGCAGGTTCTGCGCGCAGTCTGATGCGAACCGCCCGGTAGCTTTGCGGATTTTCGGTCCCAAAAGGCGCGCGGCCCGCTCGACGATCTCGTTCAACAATATTTCCTCCCGTTCCGCGGGGCTGTCCATCCGCGAAAAATCCCTGAGATCGTCCACTATGCGCTTGATGCGTCTCGCGCTTTCCTCCATGGATTCCAGAATGCGCGGCAAATGCGCGCGGATACGCGTGTACGGGCCGGAGCCGCCCTGCGCGCCGTTTTTCCCCGCGCGCGTTTCCTCCAGAACATGAACGGCTTCATTGATCAACTCGCGGAGGATGGGGATATTCAGCAGAATCAATCCATTGGGATTATTTATCTCATGGGCCACGCCGGAAACCAGGGTGCCGAGCGCGGCCATCTTGTCCGCCTGCACAAGTTGTTGTTGATTGCGGCGTAATTCTTCAAGCGCGGTGGAAAGCGAGCGCGTCCGCTGCGCCACAACGCGCCGGAGGGAATAGGACCACGCGGTGAAGCCTCCGAGCAGCAGAAGCAGCGGAACAAGAACCATGGCGGTATATTTGAACGCCGTATGCCAGGATATGTTGCGGCTGTCCATGACGCCGAACCACTTGCGGCGCAATTCCTGATACCGTCCGGAAAGTTTGATCAGGGCAAGACCTTCGTTGAATACGGACAGAATCTTGTCCTCGCCTCGCCGGACGGCATAGCTGTAGCTTTGGGACGTCACGCTGCGAATCACGACTCGAAGATCGTCGAGGTGCTCCGCCTTGATGGTGAAAAGTCCGGGCAAAAGCGCCACCACGGCATAGTCTCCCGTGCCGGCGGCAAGAAGGCGCAGACCGTCAGTAGGGGTATCGGAAAACACAAGATCTTTTTCCAGGCCGAGACCGGTGAGGATATCGTGCACACCGCCGCCTGGATGCACGATAATCTTTCCTGATTACGCACGATAATCAGCCCCTATTCAAGATGCATGGAATATGAGATACTTTTTGAAACCAAGGAGTTGATGATGCCTCGTAATCCAGTCCAGTTTCAAAAAGGGATGAGTG
>JAISOT010000198.1 GCA_031275465.1 Desulfovibrio sp. | reverse complement strand
GCTGTTGACATTGAGTTGCCGGTCTGGCTGGCGGAAAAAGTAGGGCTGGTGTGAAGGGGGAGGGGACTATATGGAAAGAGCCATTAGCGACACTGACCTTGCGGAAATCCGCCGCCTTGTCCTTGAACGCGAAACCAAGAAGCGGGAAATGGACGCCCTTGACCTTGCGCTCAAGAAAGCTGTAGGTATATCAACAGCGGACAGACCCGACAAATCCCGGCGCATGTCAGATTCTGATTTTGAGACATTGTGCGGGGTTAAAGGGGGCAAACGTGAGCGTATATCAAAGACGGCAGGACAAGCTCTGGATTGCGGGCTGGTATGAAGCCGGGAGAAAAAAAACCCGTGCTTTCAAAGAGGAGCAAACAGCCAGGGCCTTTGACGCCGAGAGGATTGCCAGAAACCAACCTGTTTCCGGTCTGCTCACGCTTGGCGAATTGACAGCTTCTTTCTTCCGTTCGCACCCGGACTTCAACCCCCACACAAAGCAAAATATTGTTTCCATGCTCTCGGGAGACGGCCCGGCGGCATTTATGCGCGACAAATTCGCGGAAATGATGAACCGGCAGGATTTGGAACGCATGAGAGAAGGATACCGCTCCCGTGGCGTAACAAACAACACTATCAACAAAGCGCAAGCGTATATCCGCTCCATCCTGTCATGGTCAGCCGACCAGGAACTTGTCAGCCGCAATCCGTGGCGTGACTTCAAACGTCTGCCTGTCACGCGCAAAATCTGTATCACCACGCTTGATGATATTCACAAAATTTGGAAAGCGTCGCCGGAATGGCTTCAATGGGCCATCGCAACATGTTTTGCCCTTTCGTTGCGCCCCGGCAGAGTGGAGCTTTTTGGCTTGCGCTGGGCGGCCTTTGACTGGCGACGCCGCTGTGTCGTCGTTAAACAAGGAAAATCCGGCGCGCTGAAGACGGTTTTTCCCCCGGCACAGTATCTTGAGGCGGCCGGGAAGAGATATGTTGATGACTCCCGCGACGGCATAAAGTATGTCTGCCACCGAAACGGCCTCAAAGTCCAGGACTATCGCACTTCTTGGGATGCCGCAGTCAAACGCGCCGGCCTGCCCCATTTTCCCATGTACCACATTCGGCATGTCGCGGCCTCTGAAATGCTTGCACGCGGCGCTGACCTTGCGGCGGTTTCAGCACAGCTAGGCCATTCGACCGTGTCCACAACCGGCACGTTTTATGCCCATGTGACGGCTGGTGGCCAGCAACGCGCGGCCGCGCTGCTTCCTTCTTTTCGCGCCCCTGAATAGGTGCACCTATAGGTGCAGTACAGGTGCAGTGGAAAATCCATCAAAAAAGAGGCTGTGGAACTCACAACCTCTTGATTTTACTTGGTGCCGGAAGGGAGACTCGAACTCCCAAGGGGTTGCCCCCGGCGGATTTTGAGTCCGCTGCGTCTACCAATTCCACCATTCCGGCATAACAGCGACAACAGAACAAAGGTTGTACAATGATTAATTATCATTCAATTCGCCATGGGGCGTCAAGCCTCATGTTCCAAACTCAGAATCATTCTGTTCTTGACAAGATCTAGAAAAATTGTATCGTGTCATATTCAGGAGGCGGATATGGCAACAGTCAGGCTCTCTCTTTGGGACTTTCTCGGGACGATTCCCGATCCACGCTCTTCTTCAGGGCGCAGATTCTCTTTGCAGAGTGTTTTAGGCATCGTTATTGCCGGGATTCTTGCCGGGCGAAACAGCATACGCAGCATCGCAAGATGGGCAAGCCATCTAACAGATGACGATCTGAAATTACTTTGTATAAATAGAAAAAAAGCGCCAACACAGACAACGATGCATGAAGTTTTATCTCGATTGGATCCGGGATCCGTTGAAAAAGCATTTTCATCATGGTTTGAAACTTTTTTAGAAAAAAGGGAGTTGCTCCGAATGGCGATTGATGGAAAAACTCCAAAAGGAAGTCAAACACATGAATATCCGGCGCTGCATTTACTGGCTGCATACTGTGTTGATATATATTCTGTTATAATGCAAATTTCGGTTGATTCAAAAAAAAACGAAATATCAGCAGCCAAGGAAATGTTATTTGATATTCCGCTTGAAGGGAAATTTATTACCGGTGATGCTATATTTTGTCAAAAAGAAATTTGCAATTTAATTTTAAAAAATAGAGGCGATTATATATTTATAGTTAAAAACAATCAAAAACAATTGATTGCCGATATAAAAACTGTATTTAGGAAACACTCTTTTCCCTGCATACTCAATCAAAAAATACAGACAGAGTCCGTAAATATTGAAAAAAACCATGGTAGAATTGAGAATTTGTAAGGCGACATTGGGCAACAGAAAACGAGTTGCATAACGTCAGAGATGTGACGTTTGATGAAGATCGTCGCCGAGCGGGAAATCATCGTAAAGCTCAACTATGGGCCGCTCTTCGCAATGCGGCCACCACCATGCTGTGACGCGCGGAATTTACAAATATTGCAGAAGGACGGGAATGCGGAAGATCGCAAACGAGTTCTTCACCTGCCTCTGGAGAGAACAGAATGCCCCTGGCGGAAAACCGATATTCACTTGACAGGATCATCCTTGCCGGTCTATAGAACCTCATTCAGTGCGGCGACATCAACGTGGCTGCAACATCCTGATGCGGAACAAGCGTCCAAAACGGGGTGGCCTGAAACAGGCCTCCTTTTTTTTGTCTCTCAAACCGCTGTTTCCCGAACAGCGAGAGGCAGGATCAGCGGCATTTTTTGTGGAAGAGATGAAGGAAGACGCGCTCAAAAAAACCATTATCGGTCTGACGGAGCCTATTGCGCGGTCTCTGAATCTCATTGTATGGGGTTTGGAAATTCTCCGCGCGGGCCGCATGATCATACGCCTGTACGTTGATGCGCCGCTGTCTCCATCCTCCACGTCTGACGCGGCCCTTGCTTCTTCGGGAGAAAATGCGGACCGCCGATCGCCTTCCATCGGTCAGTGCGAGGAGATTTCACGCCATCTCGCCCTGGCGCTGGACGTGGAAAATCTCATTGACGAAGCCTATACTCTGGAAGTTTCCACCCCGGGATTTTCACGGACTTTTTTCAGCCTTGCCCAGATGCGTCCCTATCTGGGAGAGTTGATGGAGGTCAGACTGCGTGACCCTGTTATGCCGGAGCCGCTCGGCAGCAGGCTGCATCCCGGTGCCGCGTTGACGCCGCGCCACTTGTGGCGCGGCAAACTGAACGCTGTTCGGGATGACGCCCTTGTGCTTGAACCGGTCGCTGTTTCCGCGGATGGCGACATTATCCCCGAAGCGTTCAAGCCTTTGTGCCTGCCCTGGAAAAATGTGCACAGGGCAACCCGTCTCCATGTTTTCAAAAATCCCGTCAAACCGGGCAAAAAAGCCAAGACCTCCCGATAACGCTTCAGACATGCCTATTCAGCGAATTATGCCGAACGGAGGCGCACATGAACCTTGAACTCAAAAAAGCCATTGAACAAATCTGCAAGGATCGCGGCCTTGACCGCGATATGCTTGTCGATACTCTGGAAGACGCAGTGCGCATATCAGTGCTGCGGCGTTTCAGTGAAGACGCCGATGTTGAAGTCAACTATAACGACGAAACAGGCGACATTGAAGTTTTTCAGTTTAAAATAGTGGTTTCGGACGGCGACGTGCAGAATGACGAAACGCAGATATCCCTGACGCAGGCGCGCAAGCACGACCCCACAGTACAACTTGACGATGAGGTGGGATTTCGCGTCAACGTGGCGGATTTGGGAAGGATTGCCGCCCAGTCGGCCAAACAGGTCATCATACAGCGAATGCGCGACGCCGAGCAGGAAATCATTTACGAGGAATACAAGGACAGGCTCGGAGAGATTGTCTCCGGCATCGTTCAGCGTCGGGAACGCGGCGGGTGGATTATAAACCTTGGCCGCACTGAAGCCATATTGCCGCGTGAGGAACAGATACCGAGAGAGCATTACAAACGCGGTGATCGCGTCCAGTCCATTATTATTGACGTGCGCAAGGAAGGGCGGGGGCCTCAGGTGGTCATATCCCGCGCGCACAGAGATTACATGACGGCGCTTTTCCGCCGCGAAGTGCCCGAGGTGGACGACGGCGTGGTCCAGATAATGAGCGTGGCGCGCGATCCCGGCTCCCGCGCCAAGGTTGCCGTTTTTTCCCGCGAAAGGGATGTCGATCCCGTAGGGGCCTGCGTGGGCGTGCGCGGCTCGCGCATACAGAATATCGTGCAGGAACTGCACGGGGAACGCATAGATATTGTCATCTGGAGTCCCGACATTGCCACCTATGCGCGCAACGCCCTCGCCCCCGCCCTTGTGCTGCGCATTGTTGTTGATGACGAGGAAAACCTTCTTGAAGTCATTGTCCCTGACGACCAGCTTACCAACGCCATCGGCCGCAAAGGCCAGAACGTCAAGCTGGCCGCGCGGCTTTTGGGCTGGAAAGTCGATATCTTCACCGAAAGCCGCTATAATGAAGCCAATGCCATAGGGCACGGCCTTGAGCAGGTTGCCAGCGTAGCCGAGGTTTCCCTTGAGTCGCTGATTGGGGCAGGCTACACGTCGCTGGACAAGCTGCGTGAGGCCGGCGACGAAGAATTGGCGGAAAAACTGGTTATCAGCAATGCGCGTATAGCTGATTTGCGTTCGGCCATCAATTTCCTCGCGCCGGTTGTCGAAACGACACCGCAGGAACCCCCGGAGAACGGCGCCCCTGTCGACTGACTGCCGGGAAACAGGTTTTTGCAGAAAATATGCGGGCAAAGCAGGATGAACCGGAGCTGGAAACAGCAAAACAGGAAGGTCCGCTGAGGATGTGCGTTATCTGCCGCAGGCGTTTTTCCAAAAACACGCTGAGCCGATATGTGTGTTCACCGCTGGGAAGTATGGTTTTTGATCCGAAAAAAACCGCCCCCGGCAGAGGAATATATCTGTGCCCCGATCCCCGTTGCGGAATGAAGTTTGTAAAATACCGGCCCGACGCCAAGCGTAAGGGGAATAAACATGCCTGAAGAAAAATGTAAAATTAAGGATATTGCCGTCGAACTGGAAGTCCAGCCCAAGGAGATGCTGAGGGCCTTGCGCGAGATAGGCCTGCCCGCCAAGAGCACTGCCGGCTCCATTTCCCGTGAGGATGTGGCCCGCGTCCGCGACTATTTCAGCGCCCAAAAACACCTGAACATTGAACGCACGGAGATCCGGAGCGATATTATCGTGCGCCGCCATCGCGGCAAACGAAACGCGGAAATACGGATTGACGGTTCAGACCAGATTGAGACGGATGGCTTTCCCCCCTCTGCCGCGCCGGAGGCAAAACCAGACCTTACGCCGCCCCAGGAGTTGGATAAATCTGATCTTCAGGCCGACAAGCGGGCAAAAACCAGAAAAATGCCATCCGATACGGCAACGGCCGCGTCTCCCACGTCACTGCCCGATGCGGAAAAGGACGGGAAAAAGGCCAGGCAGCGCTCCTCGCGCTCGAAAGATGTCGCCGCCGCTTCCTCTCCCGCCCGCGTAATCAGCCGTCCGAAAATCAAGGGAGCGGAAATCCCCGCCCCTGACGCTCCGCCCGGCGCACCCGGCGCGGAAAGCATTACGACAGGGGATTTGCAGGGGAAACCACCCAAAAACTTGCGCCTTGCCCTGCCGGACGCATCCGCCATACCGGATGCGGTTTCCGCGCCCGCGTTGTCGACACGCGCAATGGAGCTTGACGTCAGGACCGCGTCAGCGGCGGAGAATGAGAGCAGGAGCGGCGCCGCTGCAGCGGCGCGCCGCATGCCGCCGCAAACTCCGCGCGTCAAGGTTATTTCCCGCCCCGAACCGACGGAACAGGAAAAGCGCGCCGGCCAAGCCCCGGGCAGACGCCCCGCGGCCCAGCATGATGCCGGCGCGCGGCCTGACAACAAACGCGCGCAAAGGGCCGGACGGC
>JAISOT010000166.1 GCA_031275465.1 Desulfovibrio sp. | reverse complement strand
CCGGAACGACAGGATCGCATGCGTTTTTTTCTTGTATGTCCTCTGCGTGTCTGATATATCCACCGTAAACATATCGAACGGATATACGGGCAATAAAGACTCCGCGAACCCGGCGTTCTTTTGTGCGCACCCAGTGAACCCGATGGAATTTTTTGACAGCTTCCTGTAGCGCTCCCCGTCATGGCTGCCTAACCGTCAATCATTGGAGATTCTTATGGCCGGCAAAACTTCTGACGCTCCATCAATGGAACAAGTGCGGGAACTTCTGATGGGAACGCCGCTCAAGGATGTGGAAAACCAAATCCAGCGGCAGGAGGAACGTTTCATGCGGGAAGTGGCAGATATGCGCGCAAGCGTTAAAAACCGCGTGGAATCCCTTGAAAATTTTATGAAAAGCGAAATGGCTTCCCTGCTGCATCGTCTGCAGGAAGAGCAAACAGAACGCGCGGCCGCGATAAAGAACGAGCAGAAGGAGCGTGCGGAAAGCCTCAAGACGGAGCAGCGCGAGCGCAACGAAACCATGAAAAAAGACCGTGCCGAACGCGAGCAGGCCTTGGCCCAGTTGGCCAAAACCCTCTCCCAGACGGAAGAAGCGCTGGAGCGTAAACTCGCCGCCCTTTCCGGCACGCTGGACACGGCGGAGCAGGAACTGCGCAAGCTGATGCTGGCCGAAAGCGCGCGGTCTTCCGACAAACTGGAGGAAAAATACAAGGACGCGCTGGATACGATTGCCAATACGGCGGCCGAGCTTCGTCAGGATCTTGTCTCCCGCTCCGCCCTGTCCGCGCTTTTCACCGCAACAGCCATCAAGCTGTCCGGAGAATGGCCGCTGGCAAGCCCCGCCGAATCCGGAACCAAGGGAAGCAGCGCAGAACAGAAGGGTTCCTAGCCCGCACGGGTTAAAACATGACCGCCGACAGCACAACTGTGCCTGAACATTCCGCCGGAATGTCGGATGACGTCAGCGCCGTCAGCGCCGGTACGGCTTTTTGGGGCGATATCCCCGAGAAACCGACCGATGGGGAACTTGTTCAGTTGCGCAACCTGCTCTTCAGGCGTGAAATCGTTCTGCTTGAACGACTGCGGGAATTGCAGGATGACCAGCGGTATACAGCGCGTAAAATCAGCGAGGTTCTGGCCGAGGCCATCCAGTTGCGCGCGGGCAAGGATCCGCTTGTGGGGCTGGCTCTTGAGCCGGTGGTGGACGACGTTGTCAGGACGCTCCTGCGCAAGCGCCGGGGGGATTTTGTTGATTCCCTCTTCCCTCTCATGGGTCCTTCCATCCGTAAATCCATTGCCGAAACTTTCCGTTCCATGCTTGGAAGCTTCAGTAAAAGCATGGAGATGGCTTTTTCCTGGAAAGGCCTGCGCTGGCGTTTTGAAGCAATGCGCTCCGGCAGGCCGTTCAGCGAAATTGTCATGCTCAATACCCTGGTATACCGGGTCGAGCAGATTTTTTTCACCCATGGCGAAACGGGCATACCCCTTGCCCATGTCGCCTCTGATGAAGTCTACGCGCAGGATGCGGAAATGGTATCCTCCATGTTCACGGCCATCCAGGACTTTGTCCGGAGTTGCTTTGCCGGGGGCGGCGAAGGAGATCTTGAATCCCTACAACTCGGTGAATACACTATTATTATTGAAAAAAAATCGCAGGCGTATCTGGCCTGCGTGGTCCGCGGCACGCCCCCTGTCGCCTTCCGCGAACAGCTTCACGCCACTCTGGATTTTCTTTTGCTGGAGTATGCCGACGCCCTTGCGGAATTCTCCGGCGACACAGCCCCCTTTGCCGGCGCGGCGCCTTACCTGGGCGATTGCCTCAGCTCGCGGTATGTGGATGATGACAAAAAACTCCCCTGGTGGAGCAAGGCCCTGCCTGTCTTGCTGATTCTCGTTTTGGCCTGCGGTTTGGGATATTGCTCGTACCGGGAAAATCTCCACGCCCAGCTCCGGCAGGCCCTCATGGAAAAACAGAAGGCCTTCACGGCGACAATGGAAAGCGCTCTCAACGTCCTGCGGGCCGAGCCCGGCCTGCTGGTAACGAATGTCGTAAGCGGACATGATGCGCCTTGGGAGGCCACAGTTCTCAAAGACGCGCTCGCGGACACGCCGGAGGCCGTATTGCAGGTGCACGGCATTGACCCGAAGCTGTTCTCCTTCAAATCCGTTCCCTACATCTCGTATGATCCGGAAATTGTCGCCAGGCGGGCGAAAACGGACATAACATTGCCGGATACCGTAACCATGGATTTTGACGGCAAGGGAACTCTTTCCTTCAAGGGCACAGCTTCCATGGGATGGATCGTGAAAACGCGGGACGAGGCGCGTTCCCTGCCCGGCGTGGAGCGGGTGGACATCAGCGGGCTGCGTGATCCGATGATGGACAGAATTTCCGCCCTGATAAAGGAAGTGGAGGCCACGGTCGTCGAGTTCGTCCTCGGAAAGGACACCCCTGTTCCCCAGGATGCGCCGAAACTGCAAAAAGCGGTTGACAGTCTCGTGGAATTGGAAAAAATAGTTCAGGACATGGGCTTTACTGTCACCCTGACTGTTTACGGCCATGCCGATGCCACCGGAACAGAAAAGCGCAACTACGAAATCAGCCAGGCCAGAACCCGGACGGTCGCGGCTATGCTTTACGCCCGCGGGTCAGCCATGCCCATCGCCATGTACGGCATGGGTGCCGTATACCCCAAAGACGGACAGCCGGCTGCGCCTGCGCAGAATTCGGGCCAGGGGGATCAAGCCAGCAGACGCGTCGAGCTGCGCGTGCATGTCATGCGTTCTGCGGCGGCCGACCCAGAAAGTCTTTTACTTTCACAGCCGTGAGCAAGGATTGATATGATCAGCAAGAAAATTTGCATGCTCGGCTCGTTTTCCGTGGGAAAAACAGCCCTTGTCGCGCGGTACGTGCATTCCATTTTTTCCGACAAGTATCTCTCAACCGTGGGCGTCAAGATCAGCAAGAAGAATGTCTCTTCCGGCGGCAAGGATTTCTCGCTGATCCTGTGGGATCTTGAAGGCAAGGATCTTTATGCCGACGTAAATCTTTCCTATCTGCGCGGAGCCATGGGCTTTTTCACCGTCGCGGACGGCACGCGCAAAGAAACCCTGGAAGCGGCCCTCGAACTTCGCAAGGCCGCCCACGATACTGTTGGGCAAATACCCGGTTATCTTCTCATCAACAAGGAGGATCTCTCCGACGCCTGGGAGGTGACGGACGCCATGTTGGACAATCTCACGCGCCAGGGGATCAAATATTTCCGCACAAGCGCCAAAACCGGTCTGGCCGTTGAAGAGGCTTTCACTTCTCTGGCCAGGGACATGTTGCAGAATGCGTAGCGTTTTTTCATTGCCGCAGGATGAGGAATCCTCCGTGACGCGTAACAAGGATATTTCCCTTGTCATTCTGCAGGCGCTTGACAGCGCGGTGTTGTGTCGTACCGCGCAGCGGCGGTACGAATTTTTCGGCAGGGTCCCGCAGTTCTATGCCGAACTTTTTCCGACCGGCGGCGTCGAGCCATGCACCGAACCCTGGCGGGAATCCCCCATGCTGGAATTTTTTCTCGACGATGCCGAGCGTTTTTTTGAGGCGGGCGGGGAGGGCAGCATCTCATCCGGCGTGTGGCAGGAGGACGGCAGAATGGAAGGCTCAACGGCCCTCGTGGCTGTCGCCGTTTCCATTGAGGGCGTGCAGGCCATCATTGTCCGAATGCTTCACGACGACTATGTTGAAAAGACGCGCATATTGCGCAAGGCCCGCGAGCAGTTGCTCCAGAGCCGCGCGCTGGAGCAAAATCTGGAGATATTCAAGACGCAGGCGCGCATTGACGGACTGACAAAAATCTATAACCGGGCCGCGTTTACAGAACTTCTGGGCAGCGAGATCAGGCGCAGCATGGCGCTCGACTACCCCCTTTCGGCTCTGTTTCTGGATATCGACGATTTCAAGAAAATCAACGACGCCTTCGGCCACCCCACCGGCGATGCCGTGTTGCAGACTTTGGGCGGCATATTGACGAAAACCCTGCGGCGCAATGACATCATCGCCCGGTACGGCGGGGAGGAATTTGTGGTCCTGCTTCCCCATGAACCGCCGGAACGGGCGTACATGATAGGAGAAAAGGTGCGCAAACGCATAGCCGCCATGTCGTTTTCGGATATACCCCCTGTCACTGTCAGTATAGGCTGCACCACGTATATCCCCCAGGAAAACGCCGAAAAATTCATTCGGAGAGTCGACAGCGCGCTTTACGACGCCAAAAGGCTCGGCAAGAATATCGTCCGGGTGCGCTAGTGTCATGTCATGCTTGAAAAGTCGTAAAAATTGAGGTATGTTTTCTCTCAAACAGAGGAGGAAACCATGCCCAAAATTTTGTACCGCGTGACTTTGACCCAAGCGGAGCGAGTTG
>JAISOT010000050.1 GCA_031275465.1 Desulfovibrio sp. | reverse complement strand
CCGGCCTGAAGCAAAATAAGGATCACAAGAAAAACGCATACAATGATATGCAGCGTCAAAATAATGGTCTGCACGATTTCCCCCCGGCCGTCGGCAACATGGGTGCAACATTGCCCTATTCCCGAATGGCGCTTGGCAGCAGCGCAAAAAACAGACAGGATTCAGGCCCTGACAATTTGCATGAAACTCTCAGCATTCAAGGATGCCCCTCCTACCAGAAGACCGTCCACATTGTCAAGCTCCAGAAGCGTCACCGCGTTATCCGGCTTGACGCTGCCGCCGTAGAGGATGGGCACATTCCGGCCGGCATCTCCGAGAATCCGCACAACCCGCGAGCGTACTGCGGCGTGGGCCTCAAGAACTTCAGCAGGACCGGCCACCTTGCCGGTACCGATAGCCCAAACCGGTTCATAGGCTACGCTCAGCCGCGCAAGGCAGTCCTCCGGCAGATCCGCGAGTGCCGATCCGGTTTGGCGGGAGAGTATCCTGACAAGATCGCCCGCCTCGCGTTCGGCCAATGTTTCTCCAATGCAGAGCATGACGGAAAAGCCCTGATTCAGGGCAAAAGAGGTTTTACGCGCGACAAATTCATCTGTTTCTCCCAGCAGATGACGCCGCTCGGAATGCCCCGCCAAAACCTGGGACACTCCCATATCCCCCAACATGGCCAGCGATATCTCGCCTGTGTAAGCTCCCTCGCTGGCAGGATAAAAATTCTGCGCGCCGACAGCCACACAAGGGGTCGCGGCAAAAACATCCAGCACATCGGGTATGTTCGTAAACGACGGAAAAATCACAACGCGTTTGCCGGGCAGATCCTCTGCCGCCAGCATGCCGCGCAAATCAACGGCGGTTTTCCTGGCTTCCTGACGCGACTTGTACATTTTCCAGTTAGCGGCTATGATTTTTTGCACAATCAGCTCCCGTGGCGGAAGGAGAACGCAGCTGGCAGACATATATCACCGCATCTTCCCCCGTGTCTGAGTAATAATGGGGTCGAACAGCCGTCTTGACAAATCCGCAGCTCCGATAAAGCGATATGGCCGGAGAATTACCCGCGCGAACTTCAAGTACGGCCCTTTTTATACCCATTTTACGGGCCACCTGCAAGGCCATGTCCAATGCGCGGCGTCCCAGTCCCTGGCGGCGCTCCGGCGGGCTGACGGCCAGATTGAGTATTTCCAGTTCACTGGCTGTATGGTAGACGGAGACGTACGCAACGAGGCGTGCGCCGCGCATGAGCCCAAATGCCGCAAAAAAGGGCTGGTCGAAGGCTCTGCGGCATTGTTCCTCGGACCATGGCAGGGAAAAACAGCTCTTCTCAAGCTCATGCACCGCCCCGGCATGGCTTTTGTCAAGACGTTGAAAACACACAGCGCTTTTGTCGTAAGGCGGCATAATGGTCACACTCCGCCCGGCCCCGGATCAGCTTCGTGACGGCATTGAAGTTGTGGATGGCCGCAATACGCCTCTGGGCGTCATGGACTATAAGAACATAGTTCTTCAGCGTCTGCTCCACCGCTCCATCGCCATTCTGCTTCGTGACGCCGCAGGGCGTTTTTTGTTGAGTTTTCAGAAAAAAACCGGCTGGGGTTTCTCCTCTGTCGCCCCTGTGCCCGCGGGGCAGTCCTGCGAAACGTGCGCCGCGATTACTCTGCGCGAACAGTGGGGCTTGCAGACCCGGATTCTGCCTGTCGGAGTGTATCCCCCTTGCAGGGAAAACGGGCACTCTTTTGTCGCCGCTTTTGAAGCCAGACTGCCCCTCGCCGCGGCTACGGCCCTGACCGGCGAGCCGGAACGGCATTTGCTGCTGGATTATGACGAACTCAGAGGGCTGTGCGCACACTTCAGCGACATGCTTTCACCGTACATGCGCATCGTTTTGCAAAACGGCTATGTTCGTCCGTAGCCGTCATGTCCGAAAAAGTCAATATTAATTCACGCCAATATTTTGCCATGCCGAAAATTTGCATGCCGCATCAGCAAGTTGTGAATAACACCATGACAAAATCCGTCTTTTCTTTTTTAAAAAATTGAAATACAGTGCCGCTACCGCACTTGTTATTGTTGCGGCCATTCCCCGGACGCTGGCTGAAATTTTTATTTTTTTCAATGAGCAATGACGTTCGTGTCTTTTTGCGCAGCCGCCAGAGCGCAAAAAATTTTAAGGCAGAAACAGTATGAGACAGACTTTTCTGGGCAAGCTCCATACGGGAAAAAGCGGAACCGGTCTTCTGCTCTGTTTGATTTTGCTGTTTGCCGCGCATGTCTGCCCGGCCCGGGCGCAACCCCAGCAACGGATGGTCCCGCCGGCACTGACAGCGCCAAGCATGCCGCTTTTGCCGTATCTTGACTATTTTTTGGACGAAAGCGGAGAAATGGACGAGAAGGAAATCGTCTCTCCTGAAAATGCCCAGGCGTTTCGCCAGCTTGACCCTAAAAATCTGCCGCGCGAAACCGGCGCCGTCTGGTTGCGTTTTCTTCTGGCCCCTCTGCCTGACGGCGCATCAGCCCCCCCCATATTTCTGGATTTGGGCGAAAGCGTGCCGGGAGTGCCCGCGTTGAAACGCAAAATATCACCGTTGCCGGCGGCGGGGAAAACCGTCAAAATCTGCCTCGTCAGGCTGGACGGCATACCCGGCCCGTGGTTTCAGCCCATGTTGCGCACGTCGGAACATATCGCCGACAACTGGGAAAGCCTTGCGCGCCCAGCCGGCGTGCTTTCCCTGGCCGTTGTCATGCTGCTCTGCATTCTTCGCTGCCTCACTGAAAAAGGCCAGTGGCGTCTCTGGACGGCCGTTTATGTGGGCATGGCCCTTCTGCAGGGTTTTCTCGGACAGCCCGCGACCGACCACGGACGCATAGAAGCGGGCGATGCGGCGGCCGCGCTTGCCCCGGGCCTGGCTTTGCTGCTGCTCTCACATGTGGGGCGCCATCTGGCGGGCGCCGGGAACAGAGCGCTGAATATCCAATTCTTTCTGCTCTCCCTGCCGGGGGCCGCGCTTGCCCTGCTTCCCCTTCTCCCTGGTTTCAGCTGGATAACCCGCTATGTTGATCTCTGGCCCCTCGGGACGCTGCTTTATGTTCCAAGCGCTCTGGGAGCCGTTATGATAAGGATCCCCCGCACCGGACGATTTTTGCTGGGATGCCTTTTGCCGCCCCTGTTCACGGCAACAGGACTTCTGCTCGCGGGCGGCGACATCCCCGCTAGTCTGCTGGCCTCGGCGCCGCTTTGGGGCACTGCCCTGAGCGCCATGATCATTGCCACAATCTCCATGCCGACTGATGAAACAGCCGCGCAGGAGAAGTCTTCCTCAGCAGGCAGCGACAACGCCGGCCGCATGGCCGCCGCCGTGGTCTACAACCTCGAAAAGCCGCTTGACGACCCGAATTTGCGCATCGTCCCTGTCCACTCGGCCGAAGTACAGGCCGACACGAAAGAAGGGCTGCCAGACACGCAAACGGCAACATCACCGGAATTTCCGCAAAGCGTTATTGAAGACGCCATGCGACTTCCGCTGGAGCGCCTGACGCAGGCGGGGACGGCGCTGGAGCACTGCGCCCTCCCGCCGGCAGTACGGCAGTATGTGGCAAACATGCTGGAGGCCGGCCGTGAAGTGGCCGGCATTATCAACAATCCGCTCAAAAGTTTGCAGATTTCCTCAAACAAAACCCGCACGCTATTCAATCTCCAGCACCTCATGCGCAATGTTCACGACAGCGTGGCGCCGACGGCGAAAGCATCGGGCATCGGCCTTGCCTGGTATATGCCGCCGCATTTGGAGCACATGTATGAAGGAGAAGCGGAGAATCTTGATCAAACGGTCCGCTTGCTTCTGGAAAGCGCTGTCCGCGCCACACGGCACGGCGCTGTGCAATTTTCCGTAAAACGCGTCCCGGAAAGCACGGATGCCGGTCACCTGCTCTTTACAGTCAAGGACACCGGTTCCGGCATGCCGCCGCACAATCGCTCCAGTCTGGCTTTGACGCGCGTCTGGGAACTGGTTGGCTCCCACAACGGTTTTCTGGGAATGGAATGCAGCCCGCAAGGCACCACCATCGCCTTCACACTGCATCTGAAGTGCCGTGAGGACGAAGTTCAGGAAAGCGAACAGGATTCTTTGCCCCATGTCATCATTGTCGCGGAAAGCGCTGTCGACAGACAGCTCTTGTCCCACATGCTGAAATCCCTGCCCTGCAAAAGCAGCGAAACGCGCAGCCTCCATGAGGCCCTGCTGCTGCACAAAGAGAACCCGGCCTTACTCCTGGTTCTGCACGGCCGTTTTGCCGACGCCACAGCTTCCCTGCTGCAGCAGTTCACAGGCGCAGCCCTTGCGTCATCTCTGCCTCATTGTAAATTTCTCGGCATTACACGGGACGACAGCCGCTGGGACGCCATGGCGCAGGAAGGATTCACCCATGCCCTGATAGAACCGGTGGACAGCGAGTCTTTCTGCGCGACGGTTCGTGAAATTCTTGATGAACTTCCGCGGGGGGGCACGGCAGCCGAAGATGACGCCCAAACCGTCGCCGCGGAAACGGAGCGGGCAGAAACCGCGACCGGGTCGCGAAAGCCCGCCGGACGCGCCGATGAGGCGACGGCGCACGCGATGTCCGATCCGGCAGGCGCGCGCCCCGATCATCCGCCCTTGACGGATGTTTTCGCGGCAGACGCAACGTCCGGATCAATTGCGCAAATCAAGGTTCCGGATCTCACCGCATTGCCGGATCTTCTGAGTTTTGCTGAATCCTTGCGTGACTCCGCGAAGAATTCCATTGACAAAAACGCGCTCATTACGCCGACAGACACCTTTGGCGGGCTGTTCGGCTCCGGGCCGCTGCATCCCCTTGACATGCATTCTCCCGACGGCAAGGACGATGGCCCCAAAAAGGCGGACAACGTCCTGCCGGATCTTTTCGCCGTACCCGCAACACCGCCGGATGCCGCGCCAAAAATTGAACTCCCTGATCTGGAGATTCCGCCCTTCCCGAAGTTGGCTGTTCAGCCTGCCGCACCGATAACGCCGACCGGCGTTGCGCAGGATGAAGTGTCTGCTCCGGGCGCGCAAGCCGCCCCGGCGACCGGCGATGCCCCGGCCGTTTCCGCTTCCGCTTCCGCGCCGGAAACGCTGACAGAGGCCACGCCGAACATTGATCACGCTCTGGAGATTCAGTTTTCTCTCCAGCAGGAGGATCGGCCCCCTGAAACGGTGGTTCTGCCCGATTCCGCGCAAAAAGAGCCTCCTGCCCAGAGTGAAGGAGATGGAACGCCCGCCGAGTCCGCCATTTCCGATGATTCTGCCGCCAGCGCAGGGCAGCGCCCAGCGGAACAGGCAACGCAGGACAGCAGGGAATCACGTTCCCGTCTGAAGCATACGCGCCGCAAAATGTTTCCCCGCAAGGGCTATGCCGGGCCGCAAGCGCCTGATCGCAATCTTTCCGGCATGCCCGCCGGGCCGGCGGAGAATGAAACCTCCCTGGAGGAAACGCGGGCATCTTTGCCGATACCCGGCAAAGATCCGGACACTCCGCGGACCACGCGCCGGATAGCCCAAGCTGCTAGTGACGCTTCCGTCGAATGGGTTGGAGAACCAGTACCCATACCATCCCCAAAAACACCCGCTACGGTTCCTTTGCGCGGCAGGCTGGAAATCAAAGCCGTGCGGAAGGAAAAAGCGGAAACAACGCCCTCCGGGCGCTCTCTGCACGTATCCCCCGTTGCCTCCAGCCCCTCCAAACACGCGGAACGCGCTGGGCCAGTCCCTTCATTGAAAACTGACGCCATCCCTGTCCCGTCTTCCTCTGATGCAAAGCCGCAAGACCCGCATTTCATGGACTTTATTGCCGGCATGGCCCGGAATCCCGGCAATGCCCCGCAGAGAACAGATGACCAGCCTGCCGAAGCGGCGATACCCCCGATGGAAGAACTTACGGCAAAGCCGCAAAATCGCCGGGAGGCGGACAACACCATGCTGCATCTTGTTGAGCGGCTCGACAGGGCCGCCACGGATGCCCAAAACGCTTTCACGCAACGTCGCGCCGCGGCAGTGGGCGATGCCGCCCAGCGCATTGCCGCTGAATCTGACGATTTCGGCCTGCGGGTGCTTGCCCGCATGGCCCGTTGCGTGGAACGCGCGGCGCGCGCCGACGACATGGACTCCCTCAGGGATCTGCTGCCGGAACTCACCGCCGCTGTGGAGCGCAACCGCATAGCGCTCACGCCGCGAGAGTAACGCGGCGGCGCGCCAACAAACATACCGCGAACCATGCTGTTTTTTGAGGCTCTGGTTTTTTTGGCTGTTCACGCCCTGTCTTGGGCGGCCATCTGTCATGCGCTGTTGACGAAACGCGACCCGAGATCAGCGCTCGGCTGGACGGCGACAGCGCTGCTTCTGCCCGTGCTGGGCCCGACGCTTTACATGCTCTTCGGCATAAGCCGGGCTGAAAGCCGCGCCCACAGGTTGATGCGACGTCTCGCCGCCGTCGAGCCGGAATACGCCCATCCGCCCTTTCCCCAAGAACCGCCGGAGCAGGTTCCGGCCCACCTTCTCGAGATGGAACTTCCAGGCCGGCGTCTGACGAACAGGCACCTGTGCGGTGGAAACGCCGTCATACCCCTCCATAACGGGGACATGGCCTATCCCGCCATGCTTGATGCCGTCAATCAGGCGAAAGATCATGTTTATCTGGCAACGTATATCTTCAAATCCGGCGCCGTGTGCGGGGCCTTTGCGGAAGCCATGCGCAAGGCCGTCGTCCGCGGCGCGGATGTGAGAGTGCTGATTGACGGCATCGGCGCGCTCTATTCCCCCTCCAGACCTTGGAAACATCTGCTCGCTCAGGGCGTGAAGGTTGAATTTTTTCTCCCTCCGCGTCTCTTTCCGCCGAATTTTGGCATCAATTTACGCAATCACCGCAAAATGCTGATCTGTGACGACACGGCGTTTACCGGCGGGATAAATGTCGCGGATAACAACTGTCTCCGGAAACATCCGCGCGACGGCATACAAGATGTACATTTCTGTTGCCGGGGTCCCGTCGTTCACGACCTCAGACGGGCTTTTCTGTTGAACTGGGGCTTCAGCACCGGCAGCTATGATCCGCTGGACTCGCCCGCGCCCCCCTCGGCGGGCGAGAGCCGCTGCCGCCTTGTGATGGACGGCCCGGGATCGGATGTTGAAATTCTCAATGAGGTGTTCTGCGGCGTCATCAGCGCGGCCAGACACATCATAAGGATCATGACGCCATATTTTCTGCCTTCCCATGACATTATGGCGTCATTGCGCTCCGCGGCCAGACGCGGCGTTGAAACACGCATTGTGCTGCCCGGCGGGAACAATTTGCCCTATATGCATTGGGCCATGCTGCGTCTTCTGCCCGCCCTGCTGCGCGCCGGAGTCCGGGTCTGGCTGCAGGCGCCCCCCTTTGCCCACAGCAAACTTCTGGCGATAGACGGAAGCTACAGCCAGATTGGCTCGGCAAATCTTGACGCCCGCAGCCTGCACCTGAATTTTGAGCTGAACATGGAAATTTTTGATGCCGGGCTGCATGACAAGCTTGCCGGACATATTGACAGGGCCATCACCAAAGGCCGGGAAATAACCCTGAAGGATTTGGAACGCCAGTCTTTGCCGGTCAAGCTGCGCAACGCGGCCTGCTGGATATTCTCGCCCTATCTCTGACGTGACCGGGCTAGAGCGATTTAACATTGAATTTGTTAGCAAAGCCTTGCCGCGAGATTGTCGCAAGGCGAATTCACTTCGCCGTCAAGCGACAATCTCAAGCGTAACATGCTCTAAGAACGATAGTCCGCGTTCAGGCTCACGTATTCATGCCCGAGATCAGAGGCCAAAAACATGTACGCGCCCGGTCCGTTCCCGAGAGTGATGTCGACGCGAATGTCCACGGCCCTGAGAAGCAACGCCAAAGCATCTTCCCGGCCGTCGTTTACAGGCTGTCCATGGGAAAAACGCTCAATGCCGCACAAGGTGAGGCTGACATCGGCGGGATCAAAGGCCGCGCCGCTGTAGCCGACGGCCGTGACAATGCGGCCCCAGTTGGCGTCACCGCCATATATGGCTGTTTTGACGAGTTGGGAATGCCCGACGCTGCGCGCCGCCAATTCGGCGTCCGCGTCATCACGCGCCCCCTTTACCGCTATATGAATAACCTTGCTCGCTCCTTCGCCGTCCTTGACCAACATATAGGCCACCTTGCCCAAAATATCCGTGAGGGTTTCCTCAAAAAGGGCAATATCCGCCCCCGCGCCGACCGAAATGCCTGAAGCGCCGTTGGCAAGGCCAAGAATGGTGTCATTGGTGGAGGTATCCCCGTCAACGCTGACCCTGTTGAATGTTTTGTCGGCGGCCCGCCTGAACATGGCCTGCCAGACCTTTCGCTCCACAGCGGCGTCGGTCAGGGCGACACAGAGCATGGTGGCCATATTGGGGCAAATCATACCGGCCCCTTTGGCCATAACGGTCAGACGCACCTGACCGGAGCCCAGCTCAAGATCGCGCGCGGCAAATTTGGGAAAAGCGTCCGTGGTCATGAAGGCCCGGGTAAAGCCCTCGGCATCGCGGCTGCCAAGGCTGCCGACAAGTTCCGGCACAGCGGCCGCCCAGCGGTCCATGGGCAATTGCTGGCCGATAACGCCGGTGGAAAGCGGCAGAATTTCCTCCGGCGCAAGGCCGGTCTTTTCCGCAACCATGCGCTGCGTTGCCCGGCAGTTCTCAAGGCCCTGTTCGCCGGTGCAAGCGTTGGCCTGCCCCGCGTTGGCGAGGACGGCGCGCACCGGCGCGCACCGGCGCAATATTTCCCGACAGACTTTCACAGGCGCCGCCTGGAAAGCATTTTGCGTAAAAAGCCCGGAAACAATGCAGGGAAATTCAGACACGACAAGGCCAAGATCATCGCGCCCGGCTTTTTTGAAATTCGCCGCCGCCGCTCCGGCCCTGAAGCCTTTCGGCAGATCGTCGGCCATCACTGTCTGCTCTTTTGTATCTCGTCGGCCAGGGCAGCCGGCACACGCTCATAATGGTCAAACTGCATGGTGAACGTGGCCCGGCCCTGGGTACGGGAACGCAGATCCGTGGCATAGCCAAACATGGAAGCCAGCGGCACCTGGACGCGCACGCTGTGCGCGCCGCCCGCGCGGGCTTCCATGCTCTGCACGCGGCCGCGCCTGCCGTTCAGATCTCCCATCACGTCTCCGAGGTATTCTTCCGGCGTCACCACTTCCACATCCATAACCGGCTCCAGCAATATCGGCGCGGCTTTTCGCACGGCATCCTTGATTGCCATGGAGCCGGCAACGTAAAAGGCCTGTTCGGAAGAATCCACCTCGTGGTAAGAGCCGAAAACCAGATTGACCCTGACGTCCACACAGGGAAAGCCCGCCAGAACGCCGGATTTCATGGCATCCTGTATGCCCTTGTCAACGGCGGGAATGTATTCCTTGGGAATCACGCCGCCGGTTATGGAGTTGACAAACTCATACCCGTTGCCGGAATTGGGCTCCACCTCAATAACGCAGTGCCCGTATTGCCCGCGTCCGCCGGACTGCTTGACATGTTTCATATCCGATTTGGCGGCTTTTGAAATGGTTTCGCGGTAGGCGACCTGAGGTTTTCCCACGTTGGCGTTGACATTGAATTCCCGCGTGAGGCGATCCACGATGATTTCCAGATGCAGCTCGCCCATGCCGGCGATGAGGGTCTGATTTGTTTCTTCGTCGCCCTTGACGCGGAAGGAAGGATCTTCTTTGGCCAATTTGTTCAGGGCCGCCGAAAGCGCATCCCTGTCCGCCTTTGTTTTGGGTTCAATGGCAACCTCAATGACCGGTTCGGGGATATTGAGAGATTCCAGCACAACAGGCCGTTTTTCATCACACAGCGTATCGCCGGTTGAAGCGTTTTTCAGGCCGACCAGAGCCACAATATCGCCCGATCCGGCCCATTTTATGTCTTCGCGCTTGTTTGCGTGCATTTTAAGAATGCGGCCGATGCGCTCCTTTTTGCCCGTATTGGCGTTGTAAACGCTGATGCCCGACTCAAGGCAGCCGGAATAAATGCGGAAAAAGGAAAGATGGCCGATAAAGGGGTCGGAGAAAAGCTTGAACACCAAACCGGCCAGCGGCTCCCTGTCATCGCAATGACATTCGATGAGTTTCTCCTCATGACCGGGGTCATGCCCGAGCATGGAAGGAATGTCCACAGGGGAAGGCAGATAGGCCACCACCGCGTCCAGCAGCGGCTGAACGCCCATATTGCGGAAGGCCGATCCGCAGAGCACGGGCACTATGTTGCGCGCTATGGTGGCCTTGCGCACGCAGGCAATGATTTCTGCCTCCGTCAGGCTCTCCCCGCCGAGATATTTTTCCAGCAGGCCTTCATCCTCTTCCGCCACGGCTTCCAAAAGCTCGTGACGCTTTTCCCCCACCAGTTCACGCATGTCGGCGGGAACATCTTCCACAGTAAACTCGGCCCCTCTGGTGCTTTTGTCAAAGCGCACGGCCTTCATGCGCACCAGATCCACCACCCCTTCAAATTTGTCCTCCGCGCCGATGGGCAGTTGCAGCGACACGGCCTTCGCGCCGAGACGGTCGCGGATCATCTCCAGACAACGGAAATAATTCGCGCCGATTCGATCCATTTTGTTGACAAAACAGATGCGAGGCACGTTATAGCGATCCGCCTGACGCCACACGGTTTCTGATTGCGGCTCCACGCCGGCGACGGCGTCAAATACGCACACGGCGCCGTCCAGCACGCGCAGGGAGCGTTCCACTTCTATGGTGAAGTCAACATGACCGGGGGTGTCAATGATATTGATACGGCTGTCTTTCCAAAAACAGGTGGTGGCTGCGGAGGTTATGGTTATGCCGCGTTCCTGCTCCTGTTCCATCCAGTCCATGGTGGCGGCGCCGTCATGCACTTCGCCGATTTTATGGGAAACGCCGGTGTAGAACAGAATCCGTTCGGTAGTCGTGGTCTTGCCGGCGTCAATATGAGCCATGATGCCGATATTGCGCTGTTTGTCCAAAGGAACAGTGCGTGACACAGTATTCCTCCTGTGCTCTTGCGCGACGCAGCCTCCTTGCGGAGGCTGCGTCGTCCGAATTTATGTTTGGTTTTTCACCAGCGATAATGGGAAAAAGCCTTGTTGGCGTCAGCCATACGGTGCGTGTCTTCCCGTTTTTTCACCGCGCCGCCGCGGGCATTGTATGCGTCAAGAAGCTCCGCGGAAAGCTTGGCGATCATCCCCTTTTCCCCGCGCGCCCGCGCAAAATTGATAAGCCAGCGTATTGAAAGGGATATCTGACGTTCGGAGCGGACTTCCATAGGCACCTGATAGGTAGCGCCGCCCACGCGACGGGCTTTGACCTCCATGTGCGGCTTGACGTTTTCAAGAGCCTTTTCAAAAGCGCGCATGGGATCTTCGCCGGTTTTTTCGGCAAGGTTTTCCAGGGAGCTGTAAAAAATCTTCTCGGCAGCCCCCTTTTTACCGTTGTACATGAGCCGGTTCACAAATTTTGTCACCAGCCGGCTTGAATACAACGGATCGGGCAAAATTTCTCTTTTCGGAACAGGGCCTTTACGGGGCATCTCACTCTCCTTTTGGACATTTTTGCGACGCCGCCAGCCCCGCGTCGCCTCCATAATCCAAGGAAAATCCTGAAAAAAAGAGACAGCGCATGACGCGCGCCGTACAGAGGAGTTATTTCGGCCGTTTCGCGCCGTACTTGGAACGGCTCTTCCGGCGATCCGCCACGCCCGAGGCATCCAGCGTGCCGCGCACTATGTGGTAGCGCACGCCGGGCAGGTCCTTCACGCGTCCTCCGCGGATGACGACAACAGAGTGTTCCTGCAGATTATGGCCTTCGCCGGGGATATAAGCGGTCACCTCAATACCGTTGGTCAGCCGTACGCGGGCGACCTTGCGCAAAGCGGAATTCGGCTTTTTGGGCGTGGTGGTGTATACACGGGTGCAGACTCCCCGCCGTTGCGGGCAAGCCTGCAGGGCCGGGGTTTTTTTACGTTTGACAACGGCTTTCCGCTCAATGCGGATAAGCTGACTGATGGTGGGCATTACTTCCTCCGAAAAATAAAACAATGCCAATGCCGACAAAAATACAAGAGGAGCCTATTTATCCGCCTTGACGCAATTTGTCAAGCGCCGCATATTTTGGGCCAGGGTCGATCTGTTCTCTCAATTCCCTCAAAAATTCAGATAGTTATAAAATAGAGCCAGTTATCATAGAGAGTATTAAACAACGAATGATTTGGTTGCGCATATTCATTGTGACACAAGGGTTTCCCGGGCATCGAATCATTCTTTTATTAATACTCTCGTTTCATTAAGTGCTAACTCATCAAAGGCCAAGCTGGGAAAGCATGTCGTCAATGGCGTTCTGCGAACAGGCGTTCGCGTCCGGCCCTTTAAGGACGGAAGTTGTCTTGCGGCTGTTGCGAAAATCCTCCACGGCCCTGTCTGCCTCGTCACGCAGGGAAGCGGCGTCGCGCGTGGGGTCTTTTTCCGCCCCTTCCATCACAAGCCCGGAAGAAACGTAGAGATCCACGACGCGGCGCTCTATTTCGTTCAGCGCACCCACCACCTTTTTGATGCGCTGACCCGTAATATCCTGAAAGCTCAAAGCGGTCAGCAGGGTTGTCAGGTCTTGACCGAGAAGGTCATTGATTTCCCGCAGGCGTTCCTTCGAGGCCTTCGTTGCCCTGCCGGAACGCATTCTCTCCAGCATGGTCGCGCTCTCCGCCTGAAGCGTCAAATGCCTTTCCACAATTTCCATGATGGACATGGCCGCGCTTTCCGTGGCTTTCAACACTTCGTCGAGTTGGGCCGACGCTTCGTGAAACAGGGCGTCCGTCACCGGGGCCGAGGCGGCGCGGTTCTGCCCGGCGGAGGCTGTGGAAATCTGCTGATAAATATCTTTGAGTCCCTGGCGCATGGTGGCGCTGAGATCTTTGTACACTGTCGCATTCGGCTGCTCTGACATAGTTTGGACCTGTACTGTCTGATTAATGATTATTGTGCGGGATTGGGCAAAGTAAAAATCGCCTTGGCGCGGCCGGTTACGGGAACGGACGCTCGGTTACTTGTTTGTCCGCAAAAAAGCCTTGGCGCGCGCCGCTTCAGGCGATTTTGGGTATTTTTTGACAAGTTCCTGCATCCTGGCGTTTGCCGCGGCTTTCTGGTTGAGCTTGCTGAAACATATGCCCTGCTTCAGGTACGCGCCCGGAACGGAAGATGACGACGGATATTTTTTGATGACCGTGTCATAGGCAAGGGCCGCATCGGCAAACTGATTGCGCTGGAAGTGGCATTCCGCCAAATAGAACTGCGCTTCTGGAACCAGATTGTGCGAGGGATAATTTTTGAGAAAATCGTTGAAAGAGCGTTGCGCCTCGGTATAATTCCGGGAATTGTAGGCGTTGACGCCGGAATCGAACAGCGCCAGGGAAATGTCCTTTTGCGGAACAGGCGCAACAGGGGCGGGTTGCGGCGAGGGTTGCCCCCAGGTGCTTGCGCCGGGAGCCTGGGCCTGCATGGATGTCTGCGGGCTTGGCGTCTGTTGCGCGGCAGAACCCTGATAAGGCAATGCTCCAGCCGGCACGGCGGCCGCATAGGCGGGAGTGCCCGCCTGCATTCCGGCCTGCGCGCCGGGAAGGGCGGGATCGCCGTAAGTCGGCAGGG
>JAISOT010000027.1 GCA_031275465.1 Desulfovibrio sp. | reverse complement strand
CGAGGCCGCGAAAGCCGGGGCGAAGACGGTCATTCTGGAAAAAATGCAGACGTACGGCGGCAACTCCATCATCAACGGCGGTCTGTACGCGGCCTGGGATTCCGAACTGCATCTCCGGGAAAAACTCAAATACGGCAACGACAGCGCCGCGCTCCACACAAAGGACACCATACTGGGCGGCGACGAATTTCCTATTCCCGAGCTTGCGAAAATTTTGGCCGAAGGTTCTCCCGACGCCCTGAACTGGATGATAAACGAAGGCGGCTGCAAAATTAAACCCGTTCTGGCCAAAGCCGGCGGGCATTCGGCGTACCGCACGCACATCTGCGAGGAATACAATGGCCGCGGTTTTGTGGAACCGCTGCACAAAATCGCCCTGAAGTACGGATGTCCCGAACCCCGCCTGCAAACTGAAGTGACATGGATTTGGCGCGCCCTTGAGGGCGGCCCGGTTCTGGGCGTCGAGGTGAAAAGCGGCGGCGGCGGCCGCGGCGGCAAGGTTTCCAACATCAAGGTGAACCGCGCGCTGGTGCTGGCCTCGGGCGGCTTTTCGCGCGACATGAAAATGCGCACGGACCATTACCCCTACCTGAAGGACAGCTTCCTGTCGACGAACCACAAGGGCGCCACGGGCGAAATAATCCGCTTTGCCCAGAATATCGGGGCGGACACCCTGCAGATGAACTTCATCCAGCTGTATCCCTACGCGGAGCCGGAAAGCGGCGTGCTGGACGAAGCCGGGCTTTATCCCTTCAACGGCCCCGGGGCCGGCGTCGTCTATGTCACGAAAAACGGAAAGCGCTTTGTCAGCGAGCAGGAGCGCCGCGACGTCGTTTCCTTCGCGCAGCTCAAGCTCGGCGATGCGAACAAGCCCACCTATTCCATCTTCAATCTTGAAATGCTGCAGAAAATCGGCGCGGAGCAGAAAAAGCTGGACGATTTCGTCGCGAAGAAAAGGATAGTGGTGGCCGACACCGTCGGCGGCGTGGCCGATCAGTTGAAGATAAACAGGGCCGCGCTGGAGGAAACCATTAAAAAGCACAACGAATACCTCAAGAGCGGGAAGGATCCCGAATTCAACAAGCCCATAACGCCCCAGATGGTGAACATGGAGAAAGGGCCGTATTACGGCGTTCCCCAGTGGCCGGCCGTTCACCACACCATGGGAGGCCTGAGGATCAACCCGAAAGGACAGGTCATTGACGTATTCGGCGGAATCATTCCGAAACTCTATGCCGCCGGCGAAGTCTGCGGCGGCGTGCACGGGTCGAACCGTCTCGGTTCCAACGCCATTCCGGACGCGATTGTTTTCGGCCGTGTGACCGGAAGAAACGCGGCGGCTGAAAAGGCGTAGCCTCTGACTGGATGAAAAAATGGATGGCAGAAATTTTTCTGCCATCCGTTTTCAGGTATTGCCGTATGTCCCGATACAGTTTGAACCGCAGCCCGGCAACAGGGGTTCCAGGCATGAAACATACCATTTTGCACTTCTTTTTGCTGCTGGCGGCCGTTATTCCGCTGTCGGCCGGGGTTGCCGCGGCACAGCAGCCGCTGGGCAAATGCGCGACAGACTGCCATACCGACATACAGGCCGTTTTGCCCAAGAACCACATGACTGTGGAAGGCGAAGACAATATTTCATCCTGTATGCAGTGTCATCTCCCCTCGTCAGAGACACTGAAGGATACGCGCGTTTTTTCCGCAAAGGTTCATAAAAAGCATTTTGGGGAAAAGAAACTGCAATGTTCCTACTGTCATATCATCCAGAAAGGGGTTTCGTTCGCCCTGCCCGGCAGGGAATCCATCGGCGTGCCCGACGAGCAGACACTGGGCTTCCTGCCGGAAATAACCGCTGAGTGGGCGCAATCGCCGTTTCTCTCCGCAGTGCATTCCGCAAAGGACGTCGCGTGTTCTCCGTGCCACGGTGTGGACAAGCTGCCGCTTCTTGACGACAAGCCGGCGAACAACGCCTGTTTCGCGTGTCACGTAAGCTATGAGCAACTCGCCGCAAAAACGCCCGGCAAGGATCATCCCACAAGAAACCCCCATAACTCCCATCTCGGCCCGATCAACTGCACGGTTTGCCACAAGGCGCACGAAGTTTCCGTCAATTATTGTCTGGATTGCCACAAGTTCGACATGAATCCAATCCCGGCGGGGAAGCAATAGCCCCGGCAAGGATGCAAAAGGGGAGCGGGTATCCTCCATGAACCGAAGAAAATTCCTGTCACTGGCTTCGGCGGGCATAGCCGCCGCGGCCTCGTCCGTCAGTGTCCGGGCGGCCTCCGCAGACGCCGCCAAAGGACATCCTGAGGCCGTAGGCGTTCTTCACGACTCCACTTTGTGCATTGGCTGCCGGAGTTGCGAAGCCGCCTGCCAGTCGGTTAATTCCGCGATTCTGCCCAAGCCGGAGAATTACAGAGTTCCGGAAAAGCCTTTCTATGACCGAAGCGTGCTCGCCGCAAAGCGTCAGACTGATTTTCAACGATTTACCGTGGTCAACAGATATGCCGTGGATGGCCGCCGCCCCGTCCACCGGAAGTTTCAGTGCAACCACTGCGTGGAGCCCGCCTGCGCTTCCGCCTGTTTCGTCAAGGCGCTGTACAAGACACCCGGGGGGCCGGTGTTGTACCGGTCCGAACTCTGCGTCGGATGCCGCTATTGTATGGTGGCCTGTCCTTTCTTTGTGCCGGCCTACGATTATGACAACGCCTGGAATCCCCTTATCTACAAATGCACCATGTGCGCCCCGCGCGTCGCCGACGGGCAACTCCCCGGCTGCGTCTCAAGATGTCCCGAACAGGCATTGATTTTCGGCAAGCGCTCGGAATTGATAAAAATTGCTCAAGCCCGCATCAAGGAATCACCGGAAAAGTACGTGCAGCACATTTACGGCGAGCATGAGGTGGGCGGAACCTGCTGGCTTTATCTGTCTCCGGTGCCGCATAACATTCTTGATCAACCGGAAGTGGGCGATGTTTCCCCTTCAAGGCTGACATCGGGCATTCTTGAAACCGCGGGCATGGCAGCGGGCATATTGTCCGTTCTTCTGGGCGCGGCCTGTTTCGTCAGCAGACGGCGCGGGAACGATGCGGTCAACGAATGCGGCGGCGGGACGGAAACCGGCGCCGCGCGCGATACCGGCGGAGAAACGCACAAAGAGGCTTCCGAGGACAATAAGGAGGGCGGACAATGATCTCCGGGCGCGCGAGCGGGCAAGGACTGAAAGGGCATATGATAAGGAACGGCGTGATTTTTTTCATCCTCCTCGTGGGGCTTGGCCTGACCCTGCTGCGTTTTACAGGCGGCATCGGCAGCGTCACCTATCTCAGCAACAAAACCCCCTGGGGATTCTGGATGGCTTTTGACCTCCTCTGCGGAATAGCCGTTTCCGCAGGCGGGTTCGCGGTCGCCACCGCCTGTTATGTTTTTGGGCTCAGGCATTTTCACGTATACGTGCGGGCCGCGTTGACAACGGCATTTCTCGGCTATTTTTTTGAAGTGATCGCTCTGTTGTATGAGGTAGGGCAGCCGTGGCGGCTTGTGTATCCCTTCTTCTGGTCGCAAGGCACGTCGTCGGTGCTCTTTCTGGTCGGGCTCTGCGTGGCTCTGTACCTGATTGTCCTGTCCGGCGAGCTGTTGCCGGCGCTTTTTGAATGGCTCGGCTGGAGCAAGGGCCGGGCAAAGGCCGTAGGCTGGACGCTCCCTCTTGCCGTGATCGGCGCCGTTATCGCTGTCATACACCAAAGCTCCCTGGGTTCCCTGTACGTCATTGTCCCTTCCAAATTGCACCCGCTGTGGTATTCCCAATTCATGCCGCTGTTTTTCCTCCTCTCCAGCGTGTTTGCGGGGTTGAGCATGGTCGTTGTGGAAGGAGCGCTGGCCCACAGGTTCATGCGCGGCTATATGGATGACCGGCACGCGCGGGATGCCGGCAGGGCGGTTCTGGCCTGCGGCAGGGGGGCGTCCTTTTTCATGTTCGGGTATCTCGTTATCAGGTGCATTGAGGTGGCCGCGGCCGGCAACTGGCATTATCTTTCATCCGGTTACGGAGCCTGGTTCCTGCTGGAACTCGCGGGAGGGGTCGCCCTGCCGGCCTTTATGTATTTCATCGGCGCCAGGGGCGGGCGGCAGCGTCTGGTGCAGACGGCCGCGATAATTGCGGTGTTTGGCGTGGTGCTCAACCGGTTTAACGTGAGCCTCGTCGCTTTTAACTATAATCTGCCGTCTGCCGAGCGCTATTTTCCGAGCTGGATGGAAATCGCCATTTCCGTTTTTCTCGTCACGCTGCTGATCATTGCCTACCGCAACATCTGCGCCAGAATGCCGATATTGAGGACGCACGGGAATTACGGGGGAGAAGCCTGAAGCGCGAGCAATTTCCAAGCCCAATCCGTTATGCCCCATCGGCCGACGGAACGATCGCAACGTAACCATAGCCGCGCGTTCGATCGCCGCAGTCTGAGCAGATACGCGCTGTCCGCGTTCCACAAGCGTGCGGGCCGGAGCGTTCGCGTGCATGTGGAGGTGGACAGGTTTGGCCACTGGCCGGAAGCGCGTCGGGAGAAGAGCGTGGTCAGTACAGGGAAGGCAGGCCCAGAATGGCGCGTGCGGAAATCGCCGTCTGCACAAGAACCTGGGAAATATCCTTTATGGCCTGCATGCTTTTGGATTCAACCTTCGGCAGCACCAGTATCTGATCCCCGGCTTTGACATCGTCTCCGTCACGCGAGACGGAGCCGTTGGCGCGCATGATGAGCACATGATTTTTGTCCGCTTTGGCGCTGTAGCCGCCGGCCCCCTTGATGTAGTCGTCCAGGTCTTTCTTCCTGCTCCAGAGCATGGCTTGCGGGGCCATGACTTCCCCGCTCACCAGAACCACGTCGCTTTTGGGCGGGATGACGATGACATCGCCGTCTTCCAGCACCAGATCGCCGCTGTCCTTGCCGTTATCCAGCACAACGACGCCGTCCGGCTCAACGCTTCTGGCGCGTTCCACAAATTTGGACAGCATGGATGCCTCCTGGGCGCGTATCTGCGCTTCTTCGGCGCTGGCCGAGGAAGCCGTCAAGACGCTTTCCTCAAGGCGGCGCAACGAATCGGCGATGGCTTTTTTCTGCCGCGCGGCCACGCTTTTGCGCTTGACATGGATGGCTTCCAGATCGGCCCGGTCCGGATCAACGGCAATAAAATTCTGCACGTCCCTGAGTCTGGCCCCTTTGCGCACAGGGATACGGGAAGCTCCGCGCACCGCGCCTTCCACGGCAATGAACATGCCGCCGCCTGTGGTATCCGCCACAAAGTTCACCGTATCGCCGTCTTCAAGGGCTAGATGGGCAAGATCCCTGACAGGCACGTAGGTATTGTACGGCGCGCCGTTGCGTGTGCCGCTGACGGCGGCGTGGGTCGCCTTTTTTTCCGGTTGGGCCAGATCAATAAGGGCCGCGCCGTCAGCCCGTCCTTTGAGAAATTCAAAGAGGGCCGGATTGCGTACCGCGCCTGTGCCCGCCACTGAAGGGCCTTTGGGGGGAACGACAAGCGTGTCGCCTTCCTGCAGGCGAGGGGACGCAAGCTCTCCACGGCGCGCGAAGGGATAGATGTCAACAGCGCCGACCATCGCTCCGTTACGCATGAGGCGGACGTCGCGATAGGAACCGCGGTCGGGATCAATGCCGCCGGCCTTGTCCAGAAAGGCGAGTACCGAATCCGTGGCCGCCCCCTGGTATCGGCCCGGTTTGACTACGCCGCCGGTGACGAAAACGTTGACTGCGCGGGCGTCCAGCGGCATCACGTAGACCTGCGTGCCCTCCTGGCCGGTGGCCGCCAGCTTGCTGCGCAGGGCTTCGGCCAGTTTGTCCGGCGCAAGCCCGGCCACAGCCATGGGCCCGATCCGCGGCAAATGGAGGAGGCCTTGCGAATCCACCGTGAATATATCGTCAGCGGCGGCTGCGCCCCAGAGGCGTATGACGACGCGGTCGCCCGGCATCAGGGGCGCCGTTCCGGCATTTTTCGCAAAATTGCCCTGAAAGAGATTGGCTCCGTAAGGGGCCGGCTCAGCGGCAAGGGGCTGAACGTCTGACAGAAGCCCTGTTGCCAGGGCAAGGAGAAGGAATTTCTTCAGCATGGGCGTCATTACGTTTTTTTGGAGAGGTTGAACGGCGCAAAACGGAGTTGTTCCCGGATGGCCCGGGCGGTTATGCCCATTCCGCCGTCAGGATTACATTCTGTCGTTTCCCCATACTCTGGGAGCCATAATCCAGCTGCCGTCTTCGTGCTTGCAGATGACCACCACTTCCGCTTCCTTTCCCTGAACCGTGACTGTGGCCCGGCGGCATTCCTCGCCTTTGGCGGAGGTGAACGCGCTGTCCATGGCCACGCGGATATTGTTGCCGAAAGCCGGATCATCCAGGATCGTTGCCTGCCCCGGCTCGGCGGCGATGATGAAATTTTCCGCCGGCCCCGGCATCGGCGGGGGGGCGGGCGCGTCCTGCAGGCCGGCACAGCCGGAAAGCGCGAAAACAAGCAGTACGCCTGCCGCCATTGTCGGGCCCGGAAGGGGCGCTGCCGTGGCGTTCATACGTTGACTTCCTTTTTTGGAGCGGGCAGATATTTGCGCAGCGTGTCCCATACAGCCCCCATATCCAAAGGCTTGCTCAGATGGTTGTTCATTCCGGCCGCAAGGCATTTTTCAACATCTTCCTCAAAGGTATTGGCCGTCATGGCGACAACGGGAATGGTCAGCGCATTGGGCGCGCGGGATTCGCGGATTTTCCGCGTCGCTTCCAGGCCGTCCATTTCCGGCATTTGCAGGTCCATGAAAATCAGGTGATAGCGCAGGGGCGCCTCGCAGAACATCCGGACGGCTTCTCTGCCGTCTGCCGCGCAGTCTATTTCCAGGCCCAGAGGTTCCAGAACGGAGACCACAATTTCCCGGTTTATTTCCACGTCATCCGCAAGCAGGATATGGAAACCCGAAAAGTCGTCTTCCTGTTCCGGGTCCGCCGGCGCGTCTGCCGCGTCCTGTCCGGCCCCTACCCGCTGCAGCCTGGCGGTAAAGGTGAATGTTGAACCTTTGCCGGGTGATGAATCAACGCGGATTTTTCCGTCCATCATTTCGACGACGCGGCTGGAGATGGCGAGACCGAGACCTGTGCCGCCGTATTTTCGGGCCAAATCACCCTCCAGCTGTTCAAAGGGGGCGAACAGCAGGGTTTGCTGCTCCTCGGCTATGCCGATACCGTTGTCGGATACGGCGATCTGCAGAGTGCAGAGGTCGCCGTCTTCTTCGGCGAGACGCGCGTCAAGGCGTATACTGCCTTTCTCCGGCGTAAACTTGACGGCATTGGCGAGCAGGTTGGTAATAACCTGGGCCAGGCGGCAACTGTCGCCCACGAGGTTTTCCGGTATCGCGTCGTCAACGGTCAGGTCAAGGCTCTGACGTTTGTTTTCGGCTTCAAAGGCGATAATGTCGCATGCGTTCTGAAGCATTTTTCTGAAATTGAAACTGGCCGGGGAGAGGGCGAGATTTCCTCCCTGAAGTTTCGACATGTCAAGTATGTCATTGATAAGACGCAAAAGATGAGTGGAAGATGTTTCGATTTTCTCAAAGGCCTCATCCTTTTTCTGAACCTCCCCGGCGGTTTTTCCTATGGCTGCCATGCCGAGGATGGCGTTCAGGGGAGTGCGCATTTCGTGGGACATGTTTGCCAGAAATCTTCCCTTGGCCTTGCTTGCGCGCATGGCGACGGCCAAGGCCTCGTCGCGTTCTTTCTCCCTCTGCCGCAGCATCTTGATGACCTCGTCGGACTTGGTGAGCTGGAGATACATCCGTTTGATGGTTTCGTCCGCCTCCCGGCGTTGTCTCAATTGCTGCGTCATCCGGTTGAAACCGGCGGCAAGCGTGCCCATGAAATCCAGTTCCTGGGAATAGTCGCCCTCGGTCACCTGCCCTATCTGCCATGCCAGATGCGACAGTTTTGAATGCAGGTTTTTAAGGCCCATTGCCAGAAAGTTGTCCCGAGGCGGGCGTTCGGTCGAAAGGTTGCCTTTGGAGATTTCTCCCGCGTAGCGGTTCAATTCCCTGTGCGCCTTGCACAACGACAACATCAGATCCCGTGTCTGTTCCTGCGGAATCAGCGCCGCGCAGACTTCGGCCTCATCCGTTCTGCATTTGAGAATGTGCTGCAGCGCCTCGTTCAGCGCTGGCGAATAATCGTCGTTTGTCACCTGTGGACCTGCCTGCGCCTTGTGGGAAACCGTTAAGGCCGGCCAACGTCGGTATGATTACATTTTTTGCGCCGGATGCGCCTCAAAACGGCATGCCGTGCCGCCGGTTGACCAGCAGTCCACTTCCACCGCCACAAAATCTTTCTTTGTGTAGGTCTTGAGAATGCCCGCAATAAAACCTTCGTCGTACCAACAGACGGTTTCGCCGCTTACGGGAAGGCCTGAACAATCCAGATCCTCCTCAATGCACAGGGAGAATTCCAGAGTATCCATATTGGCCGCCTCAATGCGCATAATGCCGATCTTCAGATCGCGGAGCACCTGCTGAAGCTGGGCAATAAAACTGTTGAAGGGCAGGGAGCTGTCCAGAAGATTCTCCGCGAACGCCCTGCCGGCGCGCTGTCCGGCGCTGCGGAAAATTTCATGGGCATCTTCGTCCCCGTATCTGTCTTTCAACTCGTCCATAAGAGTATACTGCATCAGGCGGTAAACAGCCACCGGCATCTCACCGCCCATGCTGTCCCTTCCCACCGCCACATCGCCCAGACGTTTCCAGTCGAATGACTTTTCCGCACCCATGGCGCTCCTCCTTGCGGTATTTTGTTGATAATTGTGAAATGCATACTTATGAGACAGGATTATATGGATTTGTTTCAGAATGCAAGCAAATAACCGGGGCAGGGCAGGGCCATCCCATTCTCCTCAGCTTCATAACGCAACATGGTGTAAAGTCAGCATAGTATGATAACTGGCTATATTTTATAACTATCTGAATTTTTGAGGGAATTGGGAGAACAGATCGACCCTGTCGGGGCGGTGGTTCATAATAAAATTGACGAAGCAAGCGTTCCGGCGTTCAGCGGTAATTTCTGGTGAAATAATATTAATAAATTTAATATATTGCAGCAGGCAGGGGAAATTCGCTTTTTGCTTGCGCTTGTCGGGTTTATAGATGAATATAAATCATATCCACGTAATTTGTAGAGCTGTTACAGCGGAGGCGCGCATGAAAAATATTCGCAAGGTGATTATTCCCGTCGCCGGCTGGGGCACGCGCTCATTGCCTGCAACAAAGAATATTCCCAAGGAAATGTTGCCCATCTACAACAAGCCCGTTATCCAGTACGTCGTTGAGGAAGCGCAACGGGCGAAGATTGAAGACGTGATATTCGTGACCAACCGGGACAAGAGCGTCATTGAAGACCATTTTGACTACAATCTTCAATTGGAGTCAGTGCTTGAACGCGCGGGCAAGCTTGACCAGCTGGCGCAGGTGCGTGCCGTGGCCGAAATGGTCAATATCATGTCCGTGCGGCAGAAAAAGCAGCTTGGGCTCGGCCATGCCGTGCTTTGCGCGCGGGAGTTGGTGCGCGACGATCCTTTTGCCGTAATGGTGGGCGATGATCTGATGTTTGGCGGCGTGCCGGCCATAGGACAGCTCATTGAAGTCGCCATGGCTGAAAGAATGCCGGTTATCGGCGTGATGGAAGTGCCTTTTGAAAAGGTCAGTCGTTACGGGATCATTGACGGACAGGAGATATCTCCCGGCATCTTCCGGGTGCGCAGCATGGTGGAGAAACCCAAGCGCGAACAGGCCCCGTCGCGCCTTGCCATTGTGGGCCGCTATGTGCTCACCCCGGATATCTTTGACCATCTGGACAAGGTAACGCCGGGGCACGGCGGAGAAATTCAGCTTACCGACGCCATGCAGGCCATGGCGCAGAAAAGCGGCATGATGGCCGTGCGCATGTCGGGTATGCGGTTTGACGCGGGCGACTGGGCCGAATTTCTTACCGCCAATATTTATTTTGCCCTGCAGGATGAAGAATTGCGCTACGAGCTGCTGGGCCTTCTGAAAAATTTTGTACAGTTTCAATAGGGGCCGTTGAACGTTGCAGCCGCGCCGTTCTTTTCGCCTGGTGTGCGGGCCGGAATGCATCCCCCTTGTGGAAGACCTCCTGGACGCGGAGGGGTACGTTTTTTCGCCGGAGGAATTTTCTCCCTTCTGTCGCCGGCTTGAGCATGAGCCGCGTCCCTTGGGTACGTCACTGGCGGCATTTTTTGGCTATATTTACATTCAGGACCGTTCTTCCATGCTGCCGCCGCTTGCGCTGGCACCGGCCGCCGGAGAATGCGTGCTGGATATGTGCGCCAGCCCCGGCGGCAAAAGCGGCTTTCTCGCGCAGTTGACCGGCCCCTCAGGCTTTGTGCTGGCAAATGAGCCGGCAAGGGCGCGCCTCGCGGCCTTGCAGGGCAATCTGCATGCGGCGAACCTGCTGCACACGGCCACAAGCGCCTATCCCGGCCAGAATATGCCTTTGCCTTCGCAATCATGCGACTCCATACTGCTGGATGTTCCCTGTTCAGGCTGGGGCACGGCGCAAAAACACCCGGAAGTTTTCAAACTCTGGTCTGAGGGCAAAACCGGCAGACTGACGATGCTGCAACGGCGTTTGCTTGCCGCGGCGGCAGCCCTGCTGGCGCCGGGGGGGCGTCTGGTGTACTCCACCTGTACCACCAATGAGCGGGAGAATGAAGACCAGCTGCGTTTCGCCGAGAGCGGGCTTGGCCTTGAACGCGAAATTCTGACACCCTTTCCGGGCTTTGCTTTTGAAGAACGGTCCGGCGGCGCCGGAGCGTTGAGAGTGAATGGCGACAAATCCGAGGCGCAGGGTTTTTTTCTCGCGCGGCTGCGAAAGACCGTCACCCATACGGCCTGCGCCGCGGGTTCAGCTTTGCGGGATGTAAACAGCCTGACAAAATCCTTTCTGAAATCGTCGCGGGTTGAAGTTTCGGGGAAGGCGCTCGCTTCGGCTGCCCTTGAAGGGGATTGTTGCGATCCTTCACGTCTGCCGCCCGGACAGGCGGTTCAATATGGCGAGCGGGTGCGCTTCATCGCGTCAAAATCCGCCGCTTTCCTGCCGTCGGATTTTGTCCGGCAAGGGATGTTGCTGGGGCGAATGACGGCGGGCCGTTTCAGACTTGCGCCGCGTTTGCGTTCCCTGCTGCCGCGGCCGGCGGACAAGGGGAAGACTCTTGTTCTTGACGATGTAAGGGACGTGGCGGACTTGCTTTGCGGGCAAAGCCGTCAGACAGGGCTTTCCGGCCATGAAGCCGGCCTCTGGTGGCGGGATTTGCCGCTTTGTCTGGCGCGGCTCAAGCGGGGGCGCGCCAGCGCGGCCTTTTGACGGACGACGCCGGAGAGCGGACGGCCCTTGTCCTGGGGCTGAACAAAACCTACGGCAAGCACGCCGCGCGGGTCATGGCCCAGGCCAGGCTGCCCGCCGCGCTCATCGCCGTGGCTCCTGTCGCGTCTTCCCTTGAAC
>JAISOT010000189.1 GCA_031275465.1 Desulfovibrio sp. | reverse complement strand
CCTTAAAAAGCGTCAGCACTGTTTCGCAATCGCCAATACGGCCGGCGCCGGCCGCTACTCCGGAGGCGAAAAGCAGGGAGTCTCCCGGCAGAAATGGCGTGACCACAAGTCCTGTTTCGCAAAAAACGACAACAAAAAGAATGGCGTATATCCAGGTGCCGTACTGCTGCACCAACTCAAAGAGATGAACGTCAATGTGCAGAATAAAATCAATGCACCAGGAAATAAATTCCATCGAAGTTTCCGGCAAATTTTTTATGGCGCGCGTTGCCGCGATTCAGCGACATCCGTCTCTTGTATCCCAAGCCGTCTTGTGGCACAACTTGTTTTATGTTCCGCTACGGTTCGGCTTTGCTGTTGTTATTATTCTCATGTTTTGTCATTGCAGGCCCGACGTCCGCCGCGGAATTCCATCAGCCCGGCTTTCGCACGCTCGGGCAATGGCGCGCGGAAGACAGGCTGCGCCTGGATGTCAACGTCTGGTATCCCAGCGTGCGCTCTCCGCGCGTTCTCAACTATTCCCCTTGGGAGATCGTGGCGGCGCTGGAAGGCAAACCCGTGGAGGGACGTTTCCCCCTGCTTCTGCTTTCACACGATTCGGACGGCACGCGTTTTTCCTACCACGACACCGCAGCCCGTCTGGCCTCGCGCGGTTTTGTGGTGGCCGCCGTTACCCATCCCTCCGACAGCATGTACAACATGGATTCCCTGTTTACTCTGGCCCAGTTTCGCTCGCGGGCCTCGGAGCTTTCCGCAACGCTGGATCTGCTGCTTGAGAGCCCGCAGATGGCTCAGGGGATAGATCGCAACCGCGTCGGCATCATTGGTTTTGGGGCCGGAGCTGCCGCCGCGCTGCTTTTGGGTGGCGCGTTGCCGGATTGCGCCGGTTGGCCTGACTACTGCGGACGCGTCGGCAGCGGCGACGGCTATTGCAACCCCTGGGCAAAAAATCGCATTGACAGGTTGTGCGCCGGGCTGCCGTTGGCGGCAAGCCTTGCGGATCCGAGAATCAAAGCCATCGCCGCCGTCGCGCCGGGTTACGGCATGCTTTTCGGCAAAGATTCATTTCGGTATTTTTACCCGCCGCTACTCCTGATTGGCGCGGAAAATGACAGGATTAATCCTCCGGCTCTGCACGCGGATGCCCTGGATGCCCTTTTGAACGGCAGAGCGCGGCACGCCACTCTCAAAAACGCGGATGCCGCGGCTCTTGTGGCCCCCTGCCCGGAATCCCTCAAGGATGAGTTGCCGGAGCTTTGCCGCTCTGTGAGTTCTGCCGGGCGCAACGCCATTCATCAGCAGCTTTATGGCCTGTTGTCGGATTTTTTTCTGTATTATCTGGGCAGCGACAAAAATCTTCCTCTTATCCCGGCCCCGCCTGATTTGATCAAACAGGAGGCGACGGTTCCACCTCCGCCCAGCGCCCCTGTGCCGGAGAAGCGGCGGCAGCGGAGAAGCAGGTAGCGCAATTGATATACGTTTCGCGCCGTCAGCCGCCAATGCTGGTCATGCGCCGTTTCGCCACGGCTTTGCCGCTGGCGCGCAGCCGCAGAATATCCGCCCCTATCGGTTTCAGGGAGCAAATGCGGCGCAGGGTGTCCGCGAGGCGCAGGTCCGAAACGCGTTTCTCCCGCAGCAGGTCGCGCATATTGTATTCCCTGTCGGTAAAGAGACAGGTGCGCACATGCCCGTCGCTTGTCAGGCGCAGACGGTTGCAGGCGCGGCAGAAATGATCCGTCATGGAAGTGATGAAGCCTATTCTCCCCCTACCGCCCGCAACGGCGTACATGCGGGCCGGGCCCGCGTTTTCCTGGTTGTCCGTAATCGGCGTCAGGCGCACGCGGCGGGAAATTTCTTCCTCTATTTCCACGGCAGGCCAAAAATTTTCCCTGTTCCACGGCGTGCCGCTGCCCATGGGCATAAATTCGATAAATCGCAGATCGACGGGCAGCGTTTTGGCGGCATGGACAAAGTCGTCTACCTGGGTATCATTGACGCCCCGCACGGCGACCACGTTGATTTTGACCCTCAGCCCGGTAGTGAGCAGTTTGTCCATGGAAGCGATCACCGCCGGCAGGACATCCCGTCCGGTCACGGCGGCAAAGGTGGCGCGGTCAAAACTGTCCAGGGAAAGATTCACGGCTTTGACGCCCAAATGCGCCAGCAGCGGCACATGAGGCTCAAGCAGAGTTCCGTTGGTGGTGATGTGCAGATCCAGGGCTGGCCAGCGTTGGCGCAGCATGGCGAGAAAGCTCGCGCAGCCTTTGCGGACAAAGGGCTCCCCGCCGGTTATCCGTATTTTGCTGATGCCCAGCGCCGTTGCAAGGCCGACGAAACGCAGCATTTCCTCATAGCGCAGAATGTCCGCGTGCGGGATGAAGCGTTCGAATTTGCCGTTGCGGCAGTAGCGGCAGCGCAGATTGCAGCGGTCCGTGACGGAAAGGCGCAAATAGCGCATGACGCGGCCGTATGCGTCCGTCAACAAAACCATGCTTCACCGTTCCTGCAGTGTCTGTTGGAAATCATTCGACTTTTCCGCATGCCGCCAACTCCTGCCGAGAGAGAGTCTTTCAGGAAAATGGGGAGTTGCCAAGAACAAAAAATGGATTTACATAAGAAGCCATGAAAAACCTCTGGGCTGTGCTCTCCGTTGTCTGCCTTGCATGGCTGCCGCAGACTGCGTCTGCCTGGGACGGATTTGACGCCGCCACCACCGATCTTGTGGAAATCATCCCCGACAGCCTTCCTTCACGCGGCGATACTGTGGACGTGCGGAACTATGACGGCGACACAACGCAAACCTGCCTTGTGGAAGACGTGACGCAAAATGCCCGCACTGTGGAAGTTCTGGTGCGCTCTCCCGACGGGCAGGCCAGAATGCTCATCATGGAGGGGCGTTGAGAATTTGGGCGTAAAGAGGCTTCCGGCTTGTGCCGCGAAGAAATTTTTTGTGGCGCTGCCCGCTTACCTGCCGACGGGCGGTGAATTCTTTTCATACCCCGGCAGCAGCACCGAGAGATTTTCGCCCTTGCCCTGCCCTTTGGGACAGTTGCTTTGCAATTGGCAGATCCCGCAGCCGCCCCGGTACGGGTAGTGGGTTATCACCGCGTAGCGGCGGGAAGGCGCGGCGGCGTTTTCCTTGTACGGCAACTGCAACCGGGCCAGGGCGTCACGCAGTATCCGGGTGGGGCGCGGCGAGGGTGCGCAACGGGCTACCTCAACTTCCGGCAGCAACTCCTGTACGGCGCTCATGCACATGAATTGGGCCAGAGTGTTGACAAGCCAGCCTTCGGAGGGAGATGCCGCCCAGTATCCGTCCACCTGGGTTTCCACGGATTCCGGCAGCCAGACGGCCAGCCAGGAGATTTTCTCCCCGCGCACCTCGTAAACCCGCAAGAGCGGCAGCCACTGTTCCCAAAGGGCGACCAGACGTTCGGCCACAGCGCCTCCCAGGCGCGATTCCTGACTCAGGGCCATATAGGCTTCCATGTCGAAATACGGTTGTATCGGATGTCTGGTGATGTTTGTTGTTGCGTGCACAAAATCTCCCTGGCTGCTGTACGCGTACCCACTCGCATGCCGCTATATTGCCGCTTGTATTAAAGATGTCAAGGATGGGACAAGGCCATTTACCGAGTGGCCTTTCCTCGGTGTGCGCCAGATGCGGAGCTATTTGCGCTTGCTGGGGTACAGCGTGGGCATAAAGCGGGTCCGTCGTCTCATGCGCCTGATGGGGCTGATGCCGAT
>JAISOT010000186.1 GCA_031275465.1 Desulfovibrio sp. | reverse complement strand
TGTCGAAGCCGTCAAGACGATGCGGCAGAAAGAAACCTTCGCAAACAGATTTTTTGCCTCCCTGTTCTATAAAATTTACGCATTTGTCACTTCCGACGATATTGAAGGGGCCAGCGATTTCAAACTCATTGACCGTGAGGCGGTCGACGCCCTGAAGCGGCTTGGAGAAACGCGATTTTTCTTTCGCGGCATGACGCAATGGCTGGGATTCCGCCATCGCAGGATTCCCTTTGTGCCGCCCGATCGCAGCAGCGGAGCCGGCAAATGGTCTTTTCCCGCAAAACTCCAGCTTGCCCTTGACTCGTTAACGGCCTATTCCGCCAAACCGCTTTCCGTCATTTTTCTGCTCACTGTTCTTTTTTGCCTCTTCGCCGTGCTGACGGGCGGCGAAGCCCTGCTGACGTGGCTGCGCGGCGAAGCCATGTCTGGCTTTACCACGGTCATTCTTCTGAGCCTGATAAGCGCCGCCTCCATTTTGGTCTCAATCTGCGTCCTTGCCGTATATATCCGCCAGATATTTTATGAGGCGAAAAAACGTCCGCGCTATCTGATCACTGAACGAGTCGGTCAAAATGAGACGCGCCGGCGCAAGCGGGGGGAGAGGCCGCGCGGGCGGATGCCCTCCGCGGGGGCGTAACGCGATATCCGCGCTGCCGGGCGCCGGGATGAACGCGAGCCCTGGGAAAACATGAGGCGCAATTTCAATGGCAAAATGCTCCGGGGATCGGACAGGTGCGTTGTTTTTTTCAGGCCGATGACGGCGGGCTGAGCGCCGGCGTCACGGACGGCATCATTTCCTGTCTGGGCCGGGGGCCGCTCGCTGGCGTCGGCGTCATCATGGGAGCCCCGCACGACGCCGGGGCCATCGCCCTGCTGGCGGCGCGCAAAAATATCGCCCTGAGCGTGCATCTCAATCTGCTTGAGGGTCATGCTGTCGCATCTCCGCAACTGATCCCGCAGCTGGCGGGCAAAGACGGGCGCTTTTGCCACTCCCTCGGCACCCTCGCGGCGGAGCTATTCTTTTCCGGACGGAAGAAACAGTTGATCCGGGCCATTGAAACGGAATTCAGGGCGCAGATAGAACGCTTTCTCGCGTTCGCTCCGGAACGTCCCCTGCGTCTTGACAGCCACCTGCACGTCCACGTTCTGCCGCCGCTGCGCTCTCTGCTGCTTGCCCTGGTTCGTGAATACCGGGTCCGTTACGTGCGTGTTCCCGCGGAACGTTTTCATCTGCCGGCGGTATCCCCCCCTGGACAGATCATGGGGCATGCGCGGCGTTCTCTTCTGGCCTGCTGGGCCTTCCCCCTGTATTCCCTTCTCGCGGCGGAAGGCGTTGCGAGCAGCGATTTTTTTGTCGGCGCTTTTGCCAGCGGCCGTATGACGCTCGACAAACTCAGGGCCTCGCTCCGGGCGGTTTCGCGGAAAGGGACAAGCCGGAACAGCATTGAGATTATGGTGCATCCCGGCGGGTTGGCGGCAGGGGAAAAACCCGCCGCCGTCAGGGAGCGGTACCGCGGCTTCTACACCGCGGACGCGCGGGCAGCCGAGCGGAACCTGCTTGTTTCACCCGCGCTCATGGCCATGCTGGAATCTCTGGGTGTGGTTCCGTATTTTCCGGCCGTTGACAAATAACGGCGGGAAAGCGCGTCACTTTTTTCCGTCGGAAAAAAAAACTTCCGGGCAATGGCGCAGAACGCTCCAAACCAGACCCAGCAGAATGCAACCCTGCAGCAGCAGCGGCAAATACGCCCCGCCGGCGAGTCCGTAAAAATGCCCCAGCATCGCCGCCGCCGGCGGGCTCAAAATGGCCACGGCAGCCTTCACAAGCGTTTGAGCCCTTTCATGCCCGAAAGGAATCAGTATTTGCCCGACCAGCACATCATTGCAGGCCTGCACGGGAATAAAAAAGCTCATGGCGCGCAGTACGGGCGCAACAGCAGTATAGGCGCTTCCCAGAACAACGTCGGCCAGCCACGGCGCCGCAAACCAGAGAGCGGCCGCGCCGCAGGTCATCACCACCGCCGTGCCGAGCAACGTGAGACGCAGCAGGCGCGCCGTCCGCTCTCCTTCCGCGCGCCGCATGATGCAGATTTCCGGAAACATGGTCTGCATCAGGGGATAGTTCAAACTGACCGCGGCGCGCGCGATTTTGTCCGCTGTTACCAGCATGCCCATCTGCGAGGGAAGGAGAAAATACCCCAAAATCAGTTGTGAACCCCTGTTGTAAGCCAGCGCCGCCATGTTTCCGACAAAGAGGGTTTTGTAGCGCGCCAGCGTCTCCCGGCTCCGGCGCAGGGTGGGTGCCGCATGCGGATATCGCCCCAACTGGCGGGCCGTGAGCAAAAAATAGGCCCCTCCCTTGACGGCGGCCAGAAGCAGCAGATAGACGGGCCAGTCCGCGGGCTCGCGCACGCAGACAATGGTGAGCAGCAGTACAAGGGCGCTGGATACCGCATCGCAGACGGCCATGTGGCCTATTCCCTGCCCAAGCCCCTGAAAGAACCAGGTGGGGTTGATGCCCCGTCCGATACCGGCCAGGACGGCCAGAGCGTAGGCGCCGGGATGGGCCGGAGCATGCGGGACAAATGGAGAGAGGACCAGACAGGCAAGGGAGCAGCATGCCGCCAGCAGCGCCTTTGCGGAAAGAGCATCGGCCAGGATCCTGCCCAGCGCTTCTTTCCGCCCGCGGTTCATGGCCGCATCTCTCGTGCCTCCAAAAGGAAAGCCCCAATCCATGACCAGGGTTACGATGCCGCTGATAACGCCCATATACAGGCAAAGGCCATAGGCCTCCGGCCCGAGGGCGCGGGCGAGCCAGGGCAGCGCCAGCATGGGCAGAAAAAGCTGTGTCGCCTGAATGGCGTTGAAGGAAACAAAGGTGGAAAGGTAGGGGAGAAGTTTTCGCAGAATGCGCGCCGGAAGCGTCATGCGGGCATGATAGCCGGATACGGCCTTATGTCAATGCGGACGTGAAGTTCGCCGGGGATTCGCGTCCCAATCTTCTTGACTTGCCCGCCCGTATGTGTAACTTCTGCGGCATGGTCCTGTGAAATCCTTGACGGTCGCGTCTTTCTTTGTCCCGAGTCCGGCGGTCCGTTGGAGCATGTCACGTTTGGGATTGCCGCTTGACGGCGAAGTGAATTCGCTTGGTGACAATCTCGCGGCAAGGATTTGCAGGCAAATCCCTGCAGAGCAAATTATACATTTTCCATGTTGCTTTGCTCCAGCGGCAAGACCCTTCGGCCCTGAAGACGCTGGCGCCCCCGGACGCGCCGCGCGTTCAGAATGCCGGGAAACGGACGAGGATTCCGTCATGACGCAGAACCACAGCGCGGGCGGCGCGGCGCCGTTGCCGGAAGTCAGCTTTTCCACGTTCATACTCTCCCTGGCGTCCTCGGCTTTGGCGCAGCTTGGGGAAGTCCCCCTGCCGGAAAGCGGCCGTGTGGAGAGAAATCTTCCACTGGCCAAGCACAGCATTGATGTTCTGGAAATGCTGCGCCGCAAAACGGAATCCAGTCTGGATGATCAGGAACGTCGCCTGCTGGAGGGAATTTTGTACGAATTGCGTCTGAAATATGTGATACTGTCGGGAAAAACATGAAAACGCGCCGGGTGGGGCTGGTGGGCATAACCGGCTATGCCGGCATGGAAGTGGCGCGGCTTTTGGCGGGGCATCCGGCTTTGCGCCTTGTCATGGCCTGTTCGCGCGCCGAGGCGGGCAAACGTCTGGGGGAGCTGTATCCGTTTCTGGAAAAACTGCCCGGCGCCGATGTCGTGATCAGCGTGTTCGAAGCGGAAAAAGCGGCGGCGGGCTGTGACATCGTCTTTCTGGCCGTGCCGGCGGGCACGGCCATGGGCATGGCGGTGCCGCTGCTTGCCTATGGAACGAAAGTTGTTGATTTTTCAGCCGATTTCCGTCTGCGTAGCCGGCAAGCCTACGAAGAATGGTACAGCCGCTCGCACAACGCCCCGGATTTGCTCCGGGAAGCCGTGTACGGCATCCCGGAGCTCTACGCGGAGCAAATCGCCGGCGCGCGCCTTGTGGCCAATCCCGGCTGCTACCCCACCTGCTCCATCCTGGGTCTGTACGCGGCGCTGAAAAATGATCTCATAGAAACAGGGGGCATCGTCATTGACGCCAAATCCGGCGCAAGCGGCGCCGGGCGCAAGTCTGCCGTGGAGACGCTGTTCTGCGAAGTGTCGGACACGTTTCGCGCCTACGGTCTGCCGCGTCACCGCCATACGCCGGAAATCGAGCAGGAGGTTTCCCTTCTGGCCGGACGGGATGTGCGGCTTTCCTTCAATCCCCATCTTGTTCCCATGAATCGGGGCATACTTGCCACCGTATACGCAAGCCTCAAATATCCGCGCATGAGCGCTGAAGAGGCCCATGAGGCCTTCAGCAGGACATGGGAGGGCAGCCGCTGGGTGCGCGTGCTGCCCCAAGGCGCCCTGCCGGAAACCCGTTTTGTCCGGGGCGGCATGTTCTGCGACATCAGCGTTGTCGCGGACCAGCGCACCGGACGCCTGATTGTGCTCTCGGCCATCGACAATCTCTGCCGCGGCGCAGCGGGTCAGGCTATTGCCAATGCCAACCTGATGTGCGGCCTGCCGGTGGAAACTGGCCTGACCTTGGCGCCTGTTGTTTAAGGCGGTTCAACAGACATTGCCGGTTTTGACAGCCTTGCCTTTCTTCCGCAATAAACGTACACTGCGAAGCGCCTGAAAACCGGCAAGGCCGCGTTTCCGTCGCGCCATTTTACCAAAGGGATTTTCCATGCCCCACAAGGGTCCGCATATCTCCATTGCGCCGGATTATGTGGTCAACCGCATACTTCGCGTCAATATTGAAGATTTCGCCGAATGGCCCCAGTCCGTCCGGCAGCTTGCCATCGCCATTGCCGAAGAATTGTTCCTGGTAGCCTACAATCCCTTTATTGACGCCGCCATTGTGCGGGAAAGCGTGCAGGAGAGCTTTGAGCGGCAATCCGTTTCCCTGGCGCACTATTACGCCACCGCCATCAGCGAGGGCATCACCATGTTCTGGTCCGCCCACACGGCGGAAACCGTCTTTCGCGACAACCTCATCGGATCCCTGCGCGGCATCCTGCCGGAAGAGTGCATCCTCTCGGATCCCCAGGCCCTGGTGGCCGCCGCAACGGACGCCACGGACCTGCGCATGGAACTGCCCCTGCTTGTGGTGGAGCCGGATTCCACGGAACAGGTGGCGGAAATCGTCAAACTGGCCAATGATCTCAAATTCGCCCTCATTCCGCGCGGCGGCGGTTCCGGCATGACAGGCGGAGCCGTGCCCGCGCGCAAGCGCACGGTCATCGTCAGTCTTACACGGCTGACGCGCATCGGCCCTATCGACCTTGCGGGCATGACCATCGTCTGCCAGACGGGCGCCATCACCCAGGAGGTGATAAACGCGGCGAGCGCGACGGGCGCGTTTTTTTCCGTTGATCCGGCCTCCAAGCAGGCTTCGACCATCGGCGGCAACATTTCGGAAAACGCCGGCGGCCCCAGCGCCTTTGAATACGGCACTACCCTGGACAATCTGCTCTGGTGGCGCATGGTCACACCCACTGGGGAAATTATCTCCATAGAGCGGGAGAACCACCCGCGGCACAAAATCCTGCCCGACGAAACCGCCACCTTTGTCGTCAAGGACATGAGCGGCGGCGTGCGCAACGTGGTGGAACTGCGCGGGGACGAAATACGCCTGCCGGGCCTGGGCAAGGATGTCACCAACAAGGCCCTGGGCGGATTGCCGGGCATGCAGAAGGAAGGGGTGGACGGCATCATCACCGAGGCCTGTTTCATTCTGCACCCCAAGCCCCGCGCGAGCCGCGTCATGGTGCTGGAATTCTTCGGCCGTTCCATGCACCCCGCGGCTGTGGTGGTGCGCGAACTCGTCAGGCTGCGCGACCGCATCCGCAATGAAGGGGACTATGCCCGCCTTTCCGCGCTGGAGGAAATCGGCGCAAAATATCTGCAAGTCATAGAATACGCGCGCAAGTCGCATAAATTCGCTGAGAGGCCCATTTCCATCATCATTCTGCAGGCGGACGGAGACGACCCGTACCTGCTGGACAAATGCGTGGGCGACATCGTGACTCTGGTGGAAAACCAGGAGAATGCGGACATAATCGTGGCCGAAGACGAAAAGGAGGCCGAGCGCTTCTGGGAAGACCGCCACCGCCTCTCGGCTATCGCCAAACGCACTTCGGGCTTCAAACGCAACGAGGACGTGGTCATACCCACTGACCGCATACCGGATTTCGCCCTTTTTCTGGAACAGCTCAATCTGGAATACGCCGCGGCGGCCTTTCGAACCGCCCTGCAGGAAGTGGGGCGCCTGCCGGGCTTTCCCATGGAAGACAAGTCATTCAACAGGGAATTCTCTTTCGCCTCCAAAGCGGCTTTGGGAGAAGTTACGGCAACGGAAATATCCGACAGCGAACTCTTTGCCAAAGCAGGAACCTTTTTGGGCGAACTCGAAGGCAGATATCCGCATCTCTCAAAAAAAATCAATAAAATCGCCGCAGACATGGAGGCAGGCCGCATAATCATAGCCAGTCACATGCACGCGGGAGACGGCAACTGCCATGTGAACATCCCCGTCAACTCCAACGACCCTCACATGCTGGAGCTGGCCGAGGAAGCCGCCGCCAGGGTAATGGCCGAATGCCAGGAAATGGGCGGCGAGGTTTCGGGCGAACACGGCATTGGCATTACCAAAATCGCCTTTTTCAGCAAGGAAAAGATGGACGCCCTGCGCGCCTTCAAGGAACGCGTGGACCCCCGCGACGTGATGAATCCCGCCAAACTGGTTTACCGGGAACTGCCGGTGAAGCCCTTCACCTTTTCCTTCAACCGCCTCATCCACGATATTCGTGAAAGCGGCCTGCCGGACAAGGAAAAGCTCATCAGCCTTCTGACAACAGTGCAGATATGCACCCGGTGCGGCAAATGCAAGCAGGTTTGCCCCATGGCCTTTCCGGAACGCTCCATGCACTACCATCCCCGCAACAAGAACATGGCGCTGGGCATGTTGCTGGAGGCCGTTTACTATTCCCAGGTAAACAGGGGGCGCATTGACGAAAACCTTCTCGCCGTCCTCAGGGATATTGTGGAACATTGCACCTCCTGCGGACGCTGCATGGACAGCTGCCCTATCGCCATCCCTTCGGGGGAGGTGGCTCTTTCCCTTCGCGCCCTTTTGGGGCGCGAAGGAGCCGGCGGGCACCCCCTCAAGGAACGCGCTCTGGAGTGGGTATGCCGCGATCTGCCCAAACGCGCTCCCAAGGCCGCCAAGCTGGCTTCCCTAGGACAAAAAATGCAGAACCGCATTTTGGGTTTTATTCCGGATAGCTGGAAAAAACGCATGCAAAATCCGCTTTTTTCCGGCCAGGGACCCAAAACAGGGTACACAAACCTGTATGAGACGCTCAAACTAAACAGGGGCACGCTTTTCGCCCCATCCAAACTCAGACCGGGCATGCCCTGCGCGCTTTACTTTCCCGGTTGCGGCGGCGCGCTCTTTTTTGATCGCATCGGCCTTTCCTGCCTCATGCTTCTCCTCAAGGCCGGTTTTGCCGTGATTGTGCCGCCCAGGCACCTGTGCTGCGGTTATCCCCTGCTCGCGGCGGGCATGGAGACGACGTTTGAGGACAATCTGGCGCAGAACAGACAGTATCTGGCCTCCATGCTGCGGGAACTCGCCCGCAAGGGCCTTGACTGCAGATATTTGGTATCCGCCTGCGGCACCTGCCAGGACAGTCTCGCGCGTCTTGACCTCAAGACGCAGTTCCCGGAGCTGGAACAAAAGGATGTGGTGCAGCTTGCGCTGCCTCTGCTGAACAAAAATGCCTTGTCCCGCATGCCGGAGCCGGGTTCGAAAATCATTCTTCACACTTCCTGCCACTGTGAATGGCCAGGCCTGCATAAAATCAAGGGACGCGGGATCATGGCCGCAATGATTGCCGGCTTCACCGAAACCACGGTGGAGTTGAGTCAGGGATGCTGCGCCGAATCAGGCATGGGGGCCATGACCTCGCCGGAAATTTTCAATATCCTGCGCCAGCGCAAACAGAAACGGCTTGCCGAAAATCTGGCGGACGGATACGCCGGCCCCGTGCTCGTGGGCTGTCCTTCCTGCAAAATAGGCATTGGCCGCTGCCTCATCAATATGGGACGGGCAACCACCCCCGTGCTGCACACGGCGGAATGGCTGGCAGGCCTTGTCGACGGCGAGGACAGACGACAGGGTTTTCGCAAAAAAGCCGGCGAAACAAAAGGGGAAGTACGCATTATTCCGTTTGAGCCAAACGGGAACTGACGTGTGACAACCGCGCGATCGCGGCCCCCTGTAGACAAAAGGAGGGCATCATGACGGACATCATCATTCCGCGCCCTGCGGCGGGCAAGACCGTCGTCATTGACGGAATTCCCTCAGCCCGGCTGGTACTGGACTTTCCGGCGGCCCAGCCGGCCATGGAACGCGTCGGCGACGCGCTTGTATTCCACTTTGACGACGGCGGGCGCGTCGAAATACTCAACTTCTACACAATGTACGATCAGGGCACCGTCCCGGATTTTGAGATGGACGGCGAGACGGTGTCCGGCAGCCACTTTTTTGAGGCTTTCGCCCCGGACATCGCTCCGGCTGTGGGAACGGCAACGCCAAGCGGCGGTCATTACACGGAATGGGACAATATGGTCCTGGATACCGGCCTCAATCATCTCGGCCCCCTGGACTGGGGCATGGATGCCCCTCCTCCGGTGACCGAGTTCAGGGACGGCCTGGGAAATCTCAACGGCGTGGACGGCGAAGGATGGGAAGAAATCGTGCCCATGCCCCCAATGCCCGAACCGACTCCCCCTGGGCCTGAGCCCGCGCCGCCCGAGCCGGCCCCTCCGGGACCGATTCCCCCCGATCCGGAACCCGCGCCGCCTGAGCCGGCCCCTCCGCTTCCTCCGACAGCAGCGCCGGACAGCGTCGTGTTGAACGAGGACAACCCCCTTGTTTCCGGCAATCTTCTGGACAACGACACAGGCGCGGGCAAAAGCGTGAGCGGGGTCTTTTACAACGGCCGGGAACTGGCCCGTGACGAAACCTCCGGAACCTGGAGCGGCGAGATTGAAAACTACGGAACCATCGCGGTCAATACCGATGGTTCCTACACCTTTACGGCCGACGGAGAGGCGGCGCGCAGGCTCTTTGACGACGCCCTGGCAAACAGGACCGACGATTTTCATCTGAAAGCCGCGAATACCGGCCTCACCTACGCCATGACCGACGACTGCGGGCAGACTGTCGACAATGTGCCTGTTGACATCCGGATCATACCGGACAACTTCCGCCAGGGGCTGGGCAACGCCGCAGGCGGCGCATTCGTGCCCGGCGGAGTGGGCGACGACGCCCTCATCGGCGACGCGGGCGGCCGCGAAGAACATAAAACCTACAGTTACCCTCCCCTGAACGTGAACATCACCGTGGATCTTTCCTCCAGTGTGGACGCGCAGGAAATGCGGCAGATGCAGAGCGCCATATATGACACCATAAGCCAGTTCAAAGATTACCAGGGCACCGTCAGGCTGCACTTTGTGCCCTTTGCCCAGGAGGCGGCCTCCAGCTCAACCTTTGTCATCGCGGATGACGGACACTATCGCGCCGCGCAGGAATTTGTGGGCACCCTGCCCGAGATACAGAAACACGGCGTGGGCGGCGGGAGCACCGGTTACGGCCAGGCATTCAAAGCGGCCAGGCAATGGTTTGACAGCCAGGACAAATCGGACGACGCCAAAAACCTCAACATTTTTTTGACCGACGGCGAGCCGACCGGCTACCGCGACGCGCGGGGAAACTATGTGCCCGGATCCGGCTGGGCCACCACCCAGACCGCGGTGGAGCAGGCCTACACAGCCTTCCGCGAATTGAGCGACGACGGCGTGAGCACCTACGCCGTGGGCATCGGCATAAAGCCGTCGGCCGAGCAGCTGCTTTCCGTCTTTGACAATACCGGCGACGGAAACGCCGCGCCTCCGGCCATTACGGTGGACTATTCCAACGACAGCGAGGCTCAGGCCTTTCTCCACGGTCACTCGTTTTCCGCCATAGACATGGAAGCCCCCGGCCTGCATGGCGCCGTTCTGGGGCAAGTCAATCTGGCGGACGATTTCGGAAATCTGAACAACGTGCTCTCCAACGTGGTGAAAGACTCCCTCAACGTATACGACACCACTGTTGACGCCCGCGAAGGCGATGACATTGTCTTCGGGGATGCCGTCAACGCCGACTGGATGCTTGATCCGGGCAACCCCGACAATCTTGTCAACGACAGCATGGACTGGGCCAGGGGCCTTGAGAAGGGCGATTCACAGGATATCGTCATAAACTGGCTGGCCGCCAAAAATCACGGAGGCGACGCAAGCCTTGTGACCAGCGACGAAATGCGGCATTTCATCGCTGGCCACCCCGACGCCTTCGCCGCGGACAGCCCGCTCGCCAAAGGGGAAAACGCCGACGATATCCTGGACGGCGGCCCCGGCAACGACATCCTCTACGGCCAGCAGGGCAATGACGTGCTCAGGGGCGGCGACGGCAACGACATCCTCCACGGCGGCCAGGGCGATGACTTTCTGGATGGCGGAACAGGCAAAAATCAGTTGTATGGCGGAGCGGGCAATGACGTGCTGGTCGGCAACAGCCCCGATGAACAAATCCACGGAGGATCCGGACTGGACACGCTTCTGACCAGCATGGCCGCCCAGGATGTGGACAAGTTCCTGACCTCCGGCGACGCTGCCGGGGGTGAGGACGGCGTGGAGGTTGTCGTCAGCGGCGTAAAGAATCCCGGTCAGGACAGCCTGACCAATCTGGGCATCCAGGTGACGGATTCAGGCCTGGAACTGGGCCACGGCTGGGTCTATGACAGCGGCACCCGCACCGCGACATCCTCTGATCCGCAGCATGCCGGGGTCACTGTGACCGTGGCCGCCGGCGTGCCCATTGCCGTGGAAGACGGGCATTCCGAACAGGATGACGCCGTGCAGAACGCGGAAAACGCCATTCTGGCCCAGACGCAGGATTGAAGCCGGTCGTCGCGCTTGACCTTGCCGCTTGACGACGGAGATGCGCGAGACTGCGGGCGCAAAGATCTTTTGCCGTGCGCTACTTTTTTCGCCGCCGGATGAGGAGGCAGAGCAGAACCATGAAGTACCCGGCCAGAAAAACAAAAACCGCCGGGCCGACGCTGCGGCGGGCGAAATAGCGGAGGCTGTCGCGGTTGTTCATTTCCGCGTCATTGGATTGGGTCACATCGGTGTAATAGAGCGCGCCGGGCGTGATGCCCGTATCCCGCACTACCTGCGCGTAGTCCCGCATAGGGGCGAAATATTCCACAGGAACGGGCGCGAGCACATGGATGACGGCCCAAAGCGCCGTCAGGGCAAAACAGAAACGTAAAATACCCACGTTAACATACCCATGATAAAAAGGGGCGCCGGGTTGCCGGCGCCCCTGAGGACGGCCCTATATCTTGGCGGTGATGTCCGGGAAAACGATATAGAACATCACGTAGGCCATGACGAGAGTCAGGATCAGGTTGAAGCTCTGACCGCACACGTAGAGGATAAGCGGTTTGCCCCCCTTGAAGTAGTGGGCCAGTTCACGGAAGTTGGTGCCTAGGCCGATGGAGGTGAAGGCCAGCACAAAGCACCAGGTACGCAACGGGCTTGTGAGGCCCCTGACCAGGCCTTCGTTGACCATGGCGTTGGAGAGATCCGATCCCAGGCTGCCGCTGATCAAGGAAGCCAGAATGGACGCCGCCAGAAAACCGATGACGAACTTGGGAAAGCGGTTCCAGATTTCGCCCAGCCCCACCTGGCGGCCGGCAAGCCCCTGCTCCTCCGGCTCGACCTTGGTTGTCCAGTACAAGGCCACAAAAAAGGCCGTCACGCCGATAAGCACATTCTGGATCATCTTGATGGTGGCGGCCACGTACATGCCCTTTTCGCCCAGCGCCGCGCCGGCCGCCGCCACAGCGCCGGTGGCGTCAATAGTGCCGCCGATCCAGGCGCCGCCCAGCACCTGGGGCATGCCTATCGCCTTGATGAAAATGGGCATGACAATCATCATGATGGCAGTGAACACAAGAGAAAGGCCGATGGAAAGGGTGAGCTCCTCCTTCTTGGCCCGGCATGCCGCGGCGGTGGCAATGGCCGCCGAGGTGCCGCACACGCTCATGTCCGCGGAGATGGTGATGTTCAAAGTTTTTGAAGGCATTTTCAACACCTTCTGCCCGAAGATGAAAGTACTGACAAGAACTATGGGCGTTACCACCCAGGCCACAAAAATGCCCGGAGTGCCGATGGCCACAATTTTGTCAAAAAGGACTTCCGCGCCCAGCAGCACCAGGCCGGTTTTGATGAAGTATTCCGTCTGAACGGCCGGTTTCACGAAGGAAGGCGTGCCCACCGTATTGGCGATGAGCATGCCCAAGATGATGGCCCATGCTTCGGCGTTGATGCCGTAAACCCGCATGGTGCTCTGCGAACCCATCATAAAGGCCAGTACCGCCACCGCAAAGACGCCGACAAAGCCGGCCGCGAACTTGACCGCATTCTGCCCCATAAAGACCATGCCGGTTCCGAAAAATACCATGAACAGGATCATCAGCACCGCCAGAGTGGGGAAAATATTCACGGGTCTGGCCGCCGCGGCCGCGCCGGCCCTTGAGGCCGAGCTCTGGGCCTTGCGCCAGTCGCCTATTTTGGCCTCGGCCGCTCCGTTGAGCGAAGCGTCTTTATAACCAGCCCCTTCGGCCGCTTTCTGGGCCGCCCGCGCCTGTTCCAGAGCGGCGGCCTCCTTGGCCCTGGCCGCTTCCGCCGCGGGTTTGGCCTTTTCATTGGCGGCGTCTACGGTCACCTTGGGCACATAGAACGAATCCAGGGGATTGGAACTCCATCTTCCGGGAGTTCTCGTATAGGAGGCGATGGTCTTGCCCGCGGCGCTGTCCCTGCCCCGCAGCTTTTTTTTGGCGTCTTGCGCCTGGAAATATTCAATAGTTCTGAAAGGAGCCGTTTCCGCTGCAATTTCAAGGGCCTGATTCGCCTTGTTCACGGTTTCCGCAAATTTGGGGGGAGTCTGGGCCAAAAAAAGCGCATAACCCGCTATCAGCACCAGAAATCCCAGCCAGATGGCCCAATAATCTTCCTTTTTCCATAAATCGGAAATTTTCGCTCCGCCGTCGTCGACAACAACGTCCGCTTTTTGCTCACTCATGCCTGAAACCTCCACAATCGCAATATGGTTTATCCTGCAGTAACACGCTTGCGCCCAATTATGCAAGATGTTTTAAAGCGACCGGCATCCAGGGCTCAGGTTGGGGGGGGCTGTCCGCTTGCCCTGTCCTTTTGCCGAGAACAGAAGGCAGGGGATATTTTGCGAAAGAGGAAATATCAATTCGTTTCTTCCTTGCGAAGATCTGTGTAATGAGAACGAAGAACAAGGGAGTAAAGAAGATTCCCAACCCGGTGGCCGAGAGCATGCCCGCCATGACCGCCGTGCCGATGGCGTTCTGCGCTCCGGCCCGGGCCCCGCTGCTTATGGCGAGCGGGATGACGCCGAGGATGAAGCACATGGACGTCATGATGATGGGGCGCAGCCTGAGCCGGGATGCCTCAATCGCCGCTTGTCTCAGGCCCATTCCGCCTTGGTGCAGGGCGCGGGCGAATTCCACGATAAGGATGGAGTTTTTCGCTGACAGGCCGACGATGGTGAGCAATGCGATCTGAAAATATATGTCGTTGTTCATGCCGCGCAGGTACATACCGGCCAGAGTCCCGACAACGCCGGTGGGCACCGCCAGCAGCACCGCGAAGGGCACTGTCCAGCTTTCGTACAAAGCCGCCAGACTCAAGAAAACCACAAGCACGGACAAGGCGTAAAGCATGGGAGCCTGATTGCCGGAAAGGAGTTCCTGGTGGGAAAGTCCTGTCCAGGCCATGCCGAAACCCGGCGGCAGAGTCTTCGTGACTTCTTCAAGCGCGCGCATGGTTATGCCTTGAGAAAGCGGCCAGGATTTTGGAATCCGGTTGTGAAGAGACGTTTTCCTACTACGCGTTTCCGGTGGAGCATTGGCGGCACATCCGAACAAACAATCCGCTTGAACGGC
>JAISOT010000147.1 GCA_031275465.1 Desulfovibrio sp. | reverse complement strand
GGATTGGGCGAAGCGACGTTCAACCTCATGGTATAAAAAAACCGCGGCATTGGCATTTCCCTCGCGGAAGTACAAATCGGCCATATTTAACATAAGCGCGCCGTTTTCTTTATACTCGGGATTCAAATTGACGAAGAGCCAGTAATAATCCAGAGCCGCAGGCACGTTGCCCAATTTTTCCGCATTTTCCGCATGGAGAAGCACAATGCCGGGATCGGCAAGATAGCCGCGCGGCCAGCGTTTACTCATAAAATCCAGGATAACGTTCGCCTGTCCATATTTTTTCAAGGCGAAAAGCGAACGCGCCAATCCCAGGGACGCATCTTCCAGAGAGGAGGATTCCGGGTATTTGTCAAGCACTATGGCAAAACTCTGCTCCGCCTGCGGGTACAGTTTTTGTCTGAACTGTTCTTTGCCCAGGGCCGCAAACCCTTGGGCGACTCCGGGATAGTCAGGGTACCGCCTGTACAGGGCGACCACGTATCCCCCGGCGTCAGTCAGATTGCCCACATTGATGTTGGCAAGGGCGAGGCGCAACAAGGCATCCGGCACGCGGCGGGAGCGCAGATTGGCGTTCATTGCCTCATTGGTCGAGGAGACGATCGCTTCATAGCCCGCGAGAGGGTTGCCCGCATATTTACTCCACAGGCAGTCGCTGACAAGATAGAGGGCCTCCTCGCGCATCTCCGGGCTGATATCGGAAATCGCCCGGATTTTTTCCAACTGGCTCAGAGCCTCGTCAATTTTTTGCTCGTTCATCAGGTTTTTGGCGTCCGCGAGCATTTTGTCCGGTTCCGGCGGCTTGGGCACCGGGTTGCCTTTTTCGTCCACATAAATGACTTCACGCGGCGGAGTCCGCGCATCCTCAAAAGGCGCGCCGGCGACCTGCCCCCTCACGACGCTGTCTGCGTTTGTATCCTCGTCTTTCGCGGATGAAGAAATCCGCCGTTCAGTCTGAGGCTGCGGGGCAGGCGCTGGGGCGGGCCGCGCAGTCGGGGAGGCCTCAGCAGGCTCAACAGGCGGCGCTGGAGGCGGAACAGAGGCACCCGCCACAGGGCCGGCGTCCGTTGCGTCGTTGTTTGCCGTGACGGATGAAGAGTCGCCAGAAGGCGCGGTGCTGATCGCCGACGCTTCCGGCCAGCTTTCAGGGCCGCCGGGATTAACGGCGGACCGCACATTCTGCGGAGTCAGAACTTGAGGCGGTTCGGGAACATTCGGCGGCGCGTCCGGCGCTTCCGCCGCAAGACAGGCCCCTGCCCAGGCCAGGGAGAGGAAAAACCAAAGCGCGAAATGCCGTTTCCGGCACAGACATGACAAATCAGAAAAAGCGCACATGGTCATTGCATAACAGTATCGCGTTGCACATGTAAAAATTCTTCACCGCGGATTGTATCTGCAAAAAATATGCCTTTACGGCATATTGCGCTTTCTCAGTTTCTCGATAAGCGTCGTACGCTTGATCCCCAGAAATTCCGCCGCCAGATTTTTCACGTTGCCCGCCTTGGCGAGGGCTTCGTTTATCAGGCGGTTTTCCGCCGTCTCAAGAAAGGCCTTGAGGTCCATGCCGGTACGTTCCAGGTCGGCCAGCACAGGCCAGACAAGTCCGCCGGCAGACGTCTGCGCCGGCGTTTCTGTCTGTTCCCGGGCAACCGCAGCAAGCGCCGGCGTTGAGATGTCCGGGCCGGATTCTTCCGGCGTTCCGGCCGCCGCTTCGTCGGCCAGAACGGCGATGTCTCCCAGCCTGTCCAGAATTTTTGGCGGCATATCAGCGGGCTGGACAACATCGCCGTCCGTCAGAATGCTCAGGCGCTCCATGACGTTTTCCAGCTCGCGCACATTGCCCGGCCAGTCATAGGCAGTCAAAATTTTTTCAACAACGGGAGCAAATTTCAGAAGCGCGCGGGATTTCTTCCCGCAGAAGCGCTCCAAAAAATTTCGCGCCAGCAGGAGCACGTCGCCCCCGCGCTCGCGCAACGGCGGCAGATGGAGGGGGATCACGTTCAGGCGGTAATAGAGATCCTCCCGAAAATGCCCCGCCGCGACTTCATTTTCCAGATCGCGGTTGGTTGCCGCGACGATGCGCACGTCGACCTTTTTCGCGCCGTTGCCGCCGACGCGCTCAATTTCTTTTTCCTGAAGAACGCGCAGGATTTTTACCTGAAGGCTCAGGTCCATTTCGCCGATTTCATCCAGAAAAACAGTGCCGCCGTCCGCCAGTTCAAAACGGCCGGGACGGGAGCGTATGGCGTGGGTGAAGGCGCCCTTTTCATGCCCGAAAAGTTCGCTCTCCAGAAGTTCTTTCGGAATGGCGCCGCAATTGATCGGCACAAAGGGTTTTGCCGCGCGCCTGCTGTTGGCGTGCAGAGCGCGCACCAGAAGCTCCTTGCCCGTGCCGGATTCTCCCGTGACAAGCACTGTGCTGTCGGTGGGAGCCACCTTGCCGAGCACTTTAAACACGGAAGCCAGTGTCGTGCTTTGTCCGATCATACCGCCGGTGTTCAACTCCATGAAACTTCCTCGCCGTGTCTCGTTTTATCCATGTCAATACACTGACACACGAAGAATTGCCAGCCCTAAACCGGGCAAAAACCCGTCATGTCCTCCCAGTCTTTCACTACGGCCTGATAGCCTATGCCGGCAAGCGATGTTCTCATTTCTTCCACAGAGCGGTTGTCGGCCATCTCGAACTGCCCGTGATCGCCGTCAGTTCGCGTGACCCGGCCGCCCACGGAGGTTGATACCCCGGCTGAAACGCGCGTTACGCCAAGCGGCACGACATGGTCGCGCATGAAGGGGCTTTCGCGCGTGGAGCAGGTGATGCCGGCCCTCGGCAAAAAACAGCGCAAGGCGGTGATATACTGTACAAAATGTATGTCGTCCACAGCGTGGGGCGCGGTAAACTCACCCTCGTGCGGACAAATGCGCGGCACGGACACGCTGACTTCAACGCCGGGGAAAATTCGCTGCAGCCACCATGCGTGCAGACCCGTCGCAAAGGCATCCTGTTCAAAGGATTCCAGGCCGAGCAGCGCGCCGACGCCCAGAGAGCGCATCCCGGCTCTCGCCGCGCGCTCGGGCGCGGCAAGGCGAAAGGCGTAGTCCCGTTTGGGGCCGACGGGATGCAGCCAGGCGTAAAGTTCCGCGGTATAGGTTTCCTGAAACATGGTCATGCCGTCAACCCCCGCGGAAACCAGCAGCCCGTACTCCTCTTCCGTCATGGAGTAGACCTCAACGCCGACAGAGGCGAAGAGCGGCCTGACGGCCCGGGCGATATCGGCGATATATTCCGGGGAGGACAGTTTCCGCGCGTCCCCCGTGAGCAGCAGAATATGCTGCAGGCCCGTATCCGCTATGGCCCGGGCTTCGACGCATGCCTCCTCCAGGGACAGATGGCGGCGGCGCTGTCTGTTTTTTGCGCTATAGCCGCAATACCTGCACTGGTTCGTGCAGACGTTCGAAAGATAGAGCGGCGTGAAAAGCTGTACCGCCCGCCCGAAGTACTGCAGCGTGAGGTCGTGCGCGCGCCGGGCCATGTTTTCCAGATACGGCGTCGCCGCGGGCGAGAGCAAGGCCAGAAAATCTTCGGGGCGCGGAAATTCCTTATCCAGCGCGGCCAGTACATCCCCCGCCCCGGCCCCGGCCATGCCGGCAGTCCGCCGTTCCGCAGGCCACGTCAAAAAAAATTCCTGAAACGACACTGGAATCCCCCTTATATGCAATGCTGCCACTTTGTCATTCTGTGCCGAAGATCGACGGTTTCGCCGTCCAGCACAAAGGTTCCGTCGCCGACGGCGTGAAATGAGCGCGGGTCCGAAGGAGCCTTGTGGCGCCATGCCTTCAATCCTTGCAAGACAAAAAAATGGTAGGCGGAAAGGTCGCGGTTGACGACGCGGCATTCAAGATTATACAGGCATTCCGCAACAAGAGGGGCTTTTACGGCTGAAGCCGCCAGCGGCGTCAAACCGAAAACGCTGAACTTGTCCACCGCCGCGCCGGAGCAATTGCCGATATCGACAACCTGTTCCAGCAAATTTGCCGGAGGGACGGCAACAACGCATTCCCCGCCTTCAACAAGAGCGGCATGGCTGTGATTCCAGGGGCCAAGCGCGATTCCGATGCTGGGTTCAAAACCCAACGAGGCATGGCAACTGACCGTCATCAGATTGTTTCTTCCCTTGTGACGCGTCGAAATCAGAAGCACAGGGCCTGATTCGACAAAAGTAAAGGCACGGTCCAGCGGGAACGCCTCTTGCGCTGCTTTTGCTTTTATTTTCGCCATGCGGCTGCCCTCATAACGTTTCCGTAACTCCGTCCAACCCTGTCATCGCCAGATTTATCAGCCCGCATGCTTTTTATCAAGCAAGCCCGCTTCGCGCCATTGACGCGGCAGGCGATCTGGCCGTATATTTTACTATTGGCAACGCAGATGACACAAATAAGGAGCGCAGGCCCTATGACGGTCCCCGTTCTGTGGTTTTTGCTGGGCGTGGCCTTTCTGGGCATTGAAGTCCTGTCCATGACCCTTGTGCTGATCTTTTTCGCGGCAGGCGCCTGGGCGGCCGCGGGCGCGGCATGGTGCGGGGCGCATTTTGTCTGGCAGATCGCCGTGTTCATGCTGTTTTCCCTGTTGACGCTATACCTTCTGCGCCGGCGGCTGCGCGCCGTCTTCAGCGGCCAGACCCGCGCGGCCGCGGCGGAGAGCGGTCATCCGCTGGCGGATCGGCAGGGAGCGGTCAGCAAAACCATCCGGCCCGGCGCAGTCGGGGAGATATGCGTTGGCGGCAGCTTCTGGCGCGCCGTTGCGGACAGCCCCATTCATGAGGGGACGCCGGTACGCGTGCTGGGCTGCGTGCCCGGTGACGAACTTGTATTGCGCGTTGCCCGGGCGGAAGAAACACCGGAGGAAAAATAAGATGGGCTTTTCGGGATTCATGGGAAGTTACGGCTGGCTTTTTTTCCCGGTCCTGCTGCTCTTTGTCGTTTTGTTCAGGGCGGCTGTGGTTGTTCCCAATCAGGCGGCCTACGTGATTGAACGTCTGGGCAAATACCACGCGGTGATTTGCGCGGGCTTTCATCTGCTGATTCCCTTTATTGACAAGATCGCGTACAGACGCAGCCTCAAGGAGCAGGTGCTGGACGTGCCGAAACAAACCTGCATAACGCGCGACAACGTCAGTGTGGATATCGACGGCGTGCTTTACCTGCAGGTGATCACTCCGGAAAAATCCGCCTACGGCATATCCGATTACGAATGGGGGGCCATCCAGCTTGCCCAGACGGCTCTGCGCTCGGCCATCGGCAAGCTGGAACTGGATAAAACCTTTGAGGAGCGCACCAACATAAATCAGGAAGTTGTGGATGCCCTGGACGCGGCGACCTCGCCTTGGGGCGTCAAGGTGCTGCGCTATGAAATCCGCGACATCGCGCCGCCGGACACGGTGATGCAGGCAATGGAAAAACAGATGCGCGCCGAGCGTGAAAAGCGCGCGGCCATTGCCCAGTCCGAGGGAGAAATGCAGTCGAGGATCAATCTAGCCGAAGGCTCAAAACGGGCGGCCATCGCGGAATCCGAGGGGAAAAAACAGGCCATGATCAATCAGGCCGAAGGCGAGGCCGCCCAAATATGCACTGTCGCCGAGGCCACGGCCCAGGGCCTCAACATCGTGGGCCGGCAGTTGGGCGGAGATCCTGTCGCGGCGGCCCAGCTGAGACTCGCGGAGGCCTACATTGCCGAATTCGGCAACATCGCAAGGCACGGCAACAGCCTGATCATACCGGCCAATGTGGCTGACGCGGCCGGCATGATTGCCGCGATGACGAAAATTATCAAGCCGGAACAAGGTCTGGCCTCACCGAAAGACAACAAGGCGGCCTGACGGAGGATTTGCCATGGGATGCGGCATACAGGCCGTCATCTTTGACCTTGACGGCACGCTTCTGAACAGTCTTGAAGATATCGCCGATTCGGCCAATGCGGCTTTGGCCGCAAAAGGTTATGCGACATGGCCTGTTGACGATTACCGCCGTTTTGTCGGCAACGGCATGGAAGTGCTGATGCGCCGCGCCGCGCCGCAAGACGCGGACGACGAAGCCATCGCCTCGCTGGGCCGCGCCATGAGGGACAATTACGCCGCCAACTGGCACAACAAAACCCGTCCGTACGAAGGCATTCTTCCGATGCTGGACATGCTGACGGAAATGCGGCTCCCTCTGGCCGTGCTTTCCAACAAACCGCATCACTTCACGACAATGATGATGCGGCATTTTTTCCCCGCCACGCCTTTTGTGCGCGTACAGGGAAAACCTGAGGGCGGCGCAGGCAAGCCCGACCCCTCGCTGGCGCTCGCCATAGCGGACGATTTGGGCGTGCCGCCGGAGTATACGGCATTCATGGGGGACAGCGGCGTGGACATGGATACGGCAACCGCGGCGGGCATGATGCCGGCGGGCGTTCTATGGGGTTTCCGTTCCGAAGAGGAGCTTGTCCGGCACGGCGCGCGCCTGCTTTTGCGGCATCCGCTTGAGGCGGTGAACTGTCTGTAGGGAGTGGACATGAAAGACGAAATTCTGAACTGCATCAAATCGCGGCGGAGTATCCGCAAATTCAAGCGAGAGCAGATTGACGCCTCGCAGCTTGATGCCTTGCTTGAGGCCGCAACCTGGGCTCCCAGCGGCGGGAATAACCAAAGCTGGCTTTTTGTGGCGGTGCGGAACGGCGACATGCTTGCGCGGATCAACGAAAGGCTCCGGCAGAGCTTTCTCGCCTGGACGCCTGACGATGACTATCCCGCCAAAAGAAAAGCCGTCATCAACGCGCAAAATGAGAATGTCAGTTATTTTCACCATGCGCCGACGCTGATTATCGCCGCGAACGTTCCCGACTACCAAAATGCGATGGCTGACTGCGCGACGGCGTTGCAAAACATTTTTCTTGCGGCGACCGCAATGGGATTGGGCAGTTGCTGGATCAACCAGTTGCGCTGGCTGACAAACGATGCCCCGCTGAGGGATCTGCTCGCTGAAGCCGGACTGCCCAAAGATCGCGTCATCTGCGGCTCCGCCGCTGTCGGCTATCCTGATCACGCCCCGCCCGCCCCGAAGCGCAAAGAGGGCGTCGTGGTGATATTCCGGTAAGACAAAAGCGGTTGGTTAATTCAGGCCGCCCCGCGTAAGCGGCTGTTGTGCCGTTTTCCGGCCGGCGTATGGGGATGTTCATGCTCTGTGCCGCCACTGCGGCGGCACAGAAAAAGAAGATCAGGCCAGCCTGGAAAGCAGGGTTTCCCTGATGGAGTCAATGCTGCCCTCGCCGTTCAGTTCAATGTACGCCGTTTTCCCCCCGCCGGCCAGTTTTTTGAAATAATAGGCGGCTGCAAGCGTGCCGTCCTTGGCATTGTAATAAATGTCATGGCGCTTGTTTATGGCGGCTTCATCCTGGTCGTCGCCCCGGACGCTGAGGTCGCCGCCGCAGACGCGGCATTTGTCGCCGTTGGGGCGGATGGCGTCAATATAGATATTGTTGGGGTGGTTATTGTTGTTCCCGCAGAGGCGGCGGCCCATAATCCTGTTTTTGGCGATTTCGCGCGGCAGAAGAATTTCCACAACACAGTCGAGCGTCAAGCCTTCTTTCTGCAGCGCTTCCCACAGCTTTTCAGCCTGCGCCATATTACGCGGAAAACCGTCCAGCAGCCAGCCGTTTTTACCTTTGCTCTTCAGGGTTTCCAGCACCATGGGAATGGTAATGTCGTCCGGCACCAGATCGCCGCGGTCGATATAGGCTTTGGCTTTTTTGCCCAAATCCGTCCCCCCGCCGATATGTTCCCGAAAAATGGCTCCCGATTCAATGTGGGCGAGATTGTATTTCTGCTTGATGAGATCGCCCTGCGTGCCTTTGCCGCTGCCGTTGGGTCCAAAAATCAGAATATTCACGTTCAGCTCCTTCACGGTCAAGTATCGTGATTGCAAAATACATCGGGACTACTGTAGTCTGACAAAACCGGCGCGTCAAGGCCTGCTCCTTTTTTGACAGGCTTGTTGCCCATGCCCGCATTTCACCTCAGCGGATCAGCTTCCACGCTCCCTGCACAACATCGCCGAATATATCGAATATTCCTTTGGAAATGCCCCCAAGGGTATTCAGGATAACCTTGCCGACGCTCACGGTCGTTTTGCTGTCCCTGAAGCTGCCGTGCAGACGCACGGGGATGTCCGGCAAATTTTTCATGTTGATGACAAAATCGCAGTTCAGGGTGTCGTTGTTGAAATCCACAAGGCCTCCGCCACGCATGACAAGATCATTGCCGCGCAGGACAAAATCGTTTCCCCGGGACACCCCGGCCCTGATGTCGCCTGATGCCCGCGCGCTGTCAAAAAGCGTCGCCTTTCCCTTGGGCTGACCGTTCTTGTCCAGTTTCTGGTAGGAACCGCTGCGGACGGCAAAGCGCCAGGAGCCGTTCAGGGACTGCGACGCAGGCCCGACACCGGTCAAGAGGCCGGCCAAATTCAGCGTAAAATCCATTTTTCCGCCCAACAGCGCGCTTGAGCTGATATCCCGGCTTGCGGCCTCAAGATCGGCTCCTTTGACGGAAAAGCCGCTTTCAAAACGCAGCCCGCGGGCAAATTCCAGAATGCTTTTACCGGTGAGAGAACCGCCATAGACGCGGGCTGTCAACGGATCGGCCGTCAAGCGGCCGTTGTCCAGCGCCACAGGGATATTGACGTCCTGTAGCAGAAAATGCCGGAGCTTGAGCCTGCCGACGCGCAGCATTCCTTTGGCGCGCACGTCACGCAGGGCGCGCAGGTCCCACGGCGTGCCGGTGGTGTTTGTTGACGCTGCCCCATTCCCCTGGAAAAACCGGTCAAAGGCAAATTCCTCAACGGCAAGATTGAATTCAAAAGAAGTCTGATTGTGAAATGCCGCGAAAACCGAGCCGCGCAACGAAATAGCGTCTATCACGGCGTGGAGATTGTCAAAGGCGATTTCCTGCATGTTGCCCCTTACATCGGCCGTAAGGGATATTGAGCGCAAACCGCTCAAAAGCCGCTTGCTCCCCGCGCCGGCAAAATCCGTCACGCGGGCGGCGTCCTTGCAGCGCGCCGAGATCGTTCCCTTGTAGGCAAGACTCTCTCCGTCCTTGAAAAGCTGCGCGTCGCCGTCTGCTTCAACACCGGCAAAGGAAAAACGTCCGTTGCTGACCGATATCAGCCCCTTGTCGCTCATGCAGGAAAAATTGCCCCTGAGTTCCGCCAGGGCGCTCCGGGCGTTCGCGGAAGCGGATTGCAGGGTAAGGACACCGGGGCGGTTTTGAAAGGACAGAAGCGCTTCTTCGCCGAA
>JAISOT010000085.1 GCA_031275465.1 Desulfovibrio sp. | reverse complement strand
GCGGCCGCGATACATCTGAGGGGTATCGCTCGCAAGGCCCGCGCCGGCTCCGCAAGGCAGCGCCAAAACCGACGCCACATGGCGGCTACAAAAAGTGCGAAAATTTCTGGACACTACCTTGCAATTCAGCGCGCCTGCGGTTATAAAAGACAATTGCCACAGGCTAGGCCAAATTTTCGGCGCATTTCGGACCGCATTCAGGTATACACAACCATGTCGCTCAGCATAGGTATAGTAGGACTGCCCAACGTCGGCAAATCCACGCTTTTCAACGCGCTGACCAGAGCGCAGAACGCGCAGGCCGCCAACTACCCTTTCTGCACCATTGAGCCGAACAAGGCCACAGTGCTCGTGCCGGATCAACGGGTGGACGCGCTCTCCGCGAAAGTCTCTCCGAAAAGGACTGTTTACGCCAGCGTTGATTTCATAGACATTGCCGGGCTTGTGCGCGGGGCGAGCAAAGGCGAAGGCCTTGGCAACCAGTTTCTTGCGAACATCCGCGAATGCGCGGCGGTTGTGCATGTGGTCCGCTGTTTTGAGGACGAAAACATCACCCATGTGGACGGCCTTGTCGACCCCCTGCGCGATATGGAAACCGTTGAAACGGAACTGCTGCTCGCGGACATGCAGACTGTTGAAAAACGTCTCGAAAAAACGCGCAAAACGGCCAAAGGGGACAAAGAAGCCAAAGCCGCTGCAAATATTCTGGAAAGTCTGCTTGCGCGGCTGGATGACGGAAACCCCGCCGCCACATTCACCCTGCCCGACAATGAACCCTTTCGGGCAGTCTGGCGTGAACTTGGTCTGGTCACCGCAAAGCCGGTTATCTATTGCGCCAATGTCGACGAGGCCGCCCTGCCCGGAGGAAATACGCATGCCGCCGCGCTGCGGGAAGCCGCGGCGCGGAACAATGCCGGTTTTACCTGCGTATGCGCGAAACTGGAGGAAGAACTCCAAGGTCTGCCGAACGACGAGCAAAAGGAACTGCTTTTCTCTTACGGCATAAGGGAAAGCGGCCTTGCCGGCATTATCCGGACAGGATACGCCACACTGGGTCTATGCAGCTATTTTACGGCAGGCCCGGATGAAGTGCGCGCCTGGACCATCCGCAGAGGCTGGAAAGCGCCGCAGGCCGCGGGCGTCATTCATACGGATTTTGAACGCGGATTCATCCGCGCCGAAGTGATCTCGTTTGACGACTACATGAGCCACGCCAGTGAAAACGCCTGCCGAGCGGACGGCGTGCTGCGGACCGAAGGCAGGGACTATGCCGTGCGGGACGGCGACGTGGTGCATTTTCTCTTCAATGTTTGAATGATTACGGCGAGTCAGGCCTGCGACGCACCTTTCACGGCGTGCGGGATTTTAAAACGCTCTAATTGAGTTGTCCGGCCTTTGCCTTCCAAAGCTGTTTTCCGTCAAGGACTGTTTGCATGGGCGTCTTGGCGGCCAGCCGCTGTCTCGTGGAAGCGGGATCATGCCGCTTTACCTGAAAATATTACTCTGTAATTCCAAGTTGTTACGTCGTTCATTCGATTGCCCTGGGTTTTCCACAAGCGATGCTTGACAGAACATCCTTGCCACATATATGGTCTGCAATCTTTTCCGCTTTATGCCGTCACCATCGTCTAGCCCGGTTAGGACGGCGGCCTCTCAAGCCGCTAAGACGGGTTCAAATCCCGTTGGTGACGCCAATTTTTCAAAGGGTAACAGGCCTCTTTGATTATGGCGCCGGCGAATTCAAGCGCCGGTCGCATTTCCCCCGAGAATGGCGGTTCTTGGGGGAAACGTTTTTCTGCCGGACTACTTCACCGCGGTGCTGGACAAGTTGTATCCCTACGTTGCGAAAACGGATTTCTTCGGCAAAGGCAAAGGGAAATGAGCCAGAAGAATTTGCTATTCAGGACTCAGGACGAAGAAATTCTGGATACCTCCCGGCTTGATGAGCTTGAGCGGGCTTTCCGGGCCTGGACGGGGGAAGGCGGACGGACGCCCCGGCTGTCCCGCCTCAGAATATTGCTCATCTTTCTCCTGATACGGTATACAGGCGCGAAGCTGCAGGAAGTGCTCTCCCTTGGGCCGGCGGACCTGGACTTGCAGGCTCGTGCCGTCATCTATCGTTCAGGGGAAAACGGACCCCCGCGTCAGGTCGCCATTTCACAAAAACTGGCTGCTGAAGTTGGGGAACTGCTGCGGGCGGCGAAGGATTGCCCGGAGCGTTTTTTTGCGGTTGACCCCGCCTATGTCCGGAAAAAATTCTATGAACGGGCCGAGCAGTGCGGATTTGACAAAAAATCCGGAGGGCCGGAAATGCTCCGCAAAGCCAGAGCCATTGAGATGCTGCGCAATGTCCCGCTTCCCGCCGTGCAGCGTTTGCTGGGCCATTCCTCGCCAAATCAGACGACTTCGTTCGTGTCGTTTTCGGAAGACGACATACAGGAGGTCGCCCGCCTGTATGTGGAGAGGGAGTCAGGGCGGCGCACCAGCGCCCGGAACAGCTTTTACGGCAAGGTGCTTTCCCTGGCGGACGACAAGGTGCAGACGCTTGTGGAGTTGCTGACCCCTGCCGGGGACAGAATTTTTTCCATTATCACCAACATGAGTTCCGGCCGTCTGGGCTTGGCTCCGGGAAAACTCGTCACAGCTGAAGTGAAAGCCCCGTGGCTTGCTTTGGAGCGATGCGACGCCCCCGGCGCAAGCAGCGCCGAAAACCAGCTTGAGGGCATCGTGTCCAGGGTGACTTGCGGCGGCATAGCCGTGGAATGCGTGGTAACGCTCAAGGACGGCACGGAGCTGTGCTCGGTGCTTACCGCCGCGGGGTTCAACCGTCTGCGGCTCAAGGCCGGAGAACCTGTCAGGGTGCTGTTCGGCGCCTATGCCGTCATCCTGCACGCCGGGTAAAAATTTTCGCTGTCCGCAGGCGGTCAAGCGTCAAAAAAACCACCGGGGTAGTATAGAGCGTCAGAAGCTGGCTCACGATCAGCCCCCCCACTATGGTCACGCCGAGCGGGGTGCGCAGCTCCGCCCCGTCCCCGCGCCCCAGGATCAGCGGCACGGCCCCCAGAATGGCGGCGGCGGTCGTCATCATGATGGGGCGAAAACGCAGAAGGCAGGCTTCATAAATGGCCTTCTCAGGCGGCAGTCCGCGCGTTCGTTCCGCATCCAGGGCGAAGTCCACCATCATGATGGCGTTTTTCTTCACAATGCCGCAGAGCAGCAGCACGCCGATGAGGGCAATCACCGTGAATTCCATCCCGAAAAGCATGAGCGCGAGCAGCGCTCCGCCGCCGGCCGAAGGCAGGGTGGAAAGTATGGTTATGGGGTGAATGAGGCTTTCGTACAGCACGCCCAGCACGATATAAAGCGCGGTCAGCGCCGCGAGGATGAGGATGGCCTGACTCGCCGCCATGTCGCTGTAGAGTTTGGCCGTGCCCTGGAAACTTCCCATCACGCTGTTGGGCATGGCAAGCTTTACGCGCGCCGTTTCAAGGGCTTCCTGCGCCTGTGAGAGCGCGACCCCCGGGGCGAGGTTGAAAGAAATGGTCACGGCGGCAAATTGCCCCTGATGGGCCACGGAAAGCGGCGCAAAACCCAATCCCGCCCCGGCGACGGCCGTGAGCGGCACAAGGCCGCCTTTTCCCGGCAGGCGCACTTTCTCCAGCGCATTCGCGTCCTCAAGCCATTTCGGGTCATATTCCAGCACGACGCGGTACTGGTTCTTGTCTTCATAAATGGCGGAAACCTGGCGTTGGCCGAAAGAGTTATTCAGTGCCTCGTCCACATCGCGCATGGCAAGCCCCAGGCGTGAGAGCGAGTCGCGGTTTACCGTGACTATGGTTTGCAGGCCGCGTTCCTCAATATCGCTGTCAACATCCCGGAACAGGGGGTGCTGTGTCAGTTCCCGTTGCAGAAGGCGTCCCTGCGCGCGCAGTTCAGTCAGGTTGTCGGCCTGAAGCGTATATTGGAATTGCGAGCGCGAACTGCGCCCCCCCATCATGATATCCTGGCCGGGCTGCAAGAATATTTGCAATCCCGGCTCGGCCGAGAGCCTGCCGCGCAGCCTGTTTATCACTCCCTGGACATGGATTTTGCGCTCGGCCAGGGGTTTCAGGGCAATAAACACGCCTCCTCCCCCGCGCCTCCCCGAAATATGCGCGGAAACCTGAGCCACTGCCGGGTCTTGTTTGATAATTTCCACCAGGCGCGTCAGCTTGCCGCGCATGGCCTGAAAGGACGCGCTCTGATCGGCCCGTATGCCGCCCATGATCACGCCCGTATCCTGTTGCGGGAAAAAACCTTTGGGCACGATAACATACATGTAAACATTGCCCGCAATGACCAAAGCAAGACCAAGCAAAACAAGGCGCGGGTGGCGCAGTATCACGGTCAGGCTTCTTGCGTAGCCTTCAAGCAGCCGTTGCGGCAGCAAGGCCAGACACGTCCCGAGCCGGGCGTACAAGGCCGTAATCCCCAGCGGGGCGGCGGCGGCCCGCAATTTTTCGGATGGCGCCGACGCCTTCAGCAGAAACGCGCACATCATGGGTGTGGTGGAGAGGGACACCAGCATGGACACGAGAACGGCCGTTGTCAGCACAACGGCAAATTCCCGGAACAGGCGGCCGACAATGCCGCCCATGAAAAGAAGCGGCGTGAAGACGGCGACCAGGGACAGGGAAATGGATACCACGGTAAAGCCGACTTCCCGCGCGCCGCGCAGGGCGGCGCGAAATGGGGAGTCGCCGGCTTCAAGGCGGCGGGTGATGTTTTCCAGCACCACTATGGCGTCGTCCACCACAAACCCTGTGGACACGGTAAGCGCCATGAGCGAGAGGTTGTCGAGGCTGTAGCCGCACAGATACATAACCCCGAAAGTGGCAATGATCGAAACCGGGGCGGCCACGGCGGGAATGGCCGTGGCCCGCGCGCTGCGGAGAAAGAGAAATACCACCAGCACCACCAGAACGACGGAAATGAGAAGGCTTTTTTCCACCTCGCGCAGGGAGGAGCGTATTGTCACGGACCTGTCCATGCGTTCTTGCAGGCGCGCGCCCGCCGGAAGCCAGGCCTGAAGGTTGGGCATCAGGGCCTTGACCTGATCCACCGTATCAATGATGTTGGCGCCGGGCGCGCGGAACACAATGAGCAGTATGGCCGGAACGCCGTTGACCACGGCCATGTTGCGCACATCTTGGGAGGAGTCCGTCACTTCGGCGATGTCGGAAAGGCGGATGACGCGGCCGTTTTTTTGAGCCAGCACAAGGGGGCGGTACTGCGCCGCTTTCTGAAGCTGGTCCGGCGCGCCCACAAGCCAGCAGGCCGTGCTGTTTTCCAGCATGCCTTTGGGCAGACAGGCGTTGGCCCCCGCGAGCGCCCCGCGCACGTCCTCCATGACAAGGCCGGCGGCGGCAAGAGCGGCCGGATTGACCTCCACGCGCACGGCGGGCAATGCGCCGCCGCCCACAACAACTTCTCCCACGCCGGGAATCTGGGATATTTTCTGGGCCAGCACGGTGGAGGCCGCGTCGTAAAGCTGGGCACGGGTAAGTATGTCGGATGTGACGGAAAGGATCATTATGGGCGCGCCCGAGGGATTGACCTTGCGCCAGGAGGGGTTGGAGGGCATGGAGGGGAGGGTGGAACGCGCCGCGTTGATGGCCCCCTGCACGTCGCGGGCCGCGCCGTCTATATTGCGGTCGAGATCAAACTGCAGGGTCACGCTGGTGGAACCGAGACTGCTTGTGGAAGTCATTTCCGTAATGGCGGCGATGCGCCCGAGCGCCCGTTCCAGCGGCGTCGCCACAGTGGCGGCCATGGTTTCGGGGCTGGCGCCGGGCATGCCGGCGCGCACCACAACCATGGGGTAATCCACTTCGGGCAGAGGGGCTACCGGCAAAAGGCCAAAGGCAGCCATGCCCGCCAGGGCAAAGGCGATGGTGATGAGCGTCGTGGCCACCGGGCGACGTATGAAAGGCGCGGAGACGTTGAGCGGCAGAAACTCCGGGCCGAAACGCTTGCGCGACGGGTTGTTCCACATGGGTACGGATTATTTTATATGAGGTTGGACAGCATGCCAAGCTTACCCACTCATCCCGTTCCCTGCGCCGCCCTCAGTGATGAGGGCGGCGCTGTGCACGAATAATTGCCTCTTCCGGCAGCTCCGCACCCGGCGTAAACAGAATTTTCGGAACGTCCCAAAAGTTTTGCCACCCTGCGTCATTCCGCGAATTATAGGAAAAACCGTCACTGCAGCAGGATGCGGCGGGCGGTTTCGTCCTGTATGTCTGTGATGAACGGCACGCCTGTTTCGCGCTCGGTTTCCCGGTTGGCCGAGGCGATATCGCAGCGGGCTATGGAATCGACGGTGAAGCGGCGCGCCCCCGCCATAAGCTGCTGCAGCCCAGCGCCCAGACGGTCCAGATTGGTCCAGATGGCAATGGCGCCGTACGGAATGTTCTTCATTTCCGTTTTGCCGATCCTGGCGGCCAGGGAATGATAGCCGGCGAAGATGGTTTCCGCGCTACCGCCGATTTCGGACACGCTTTTCGGCAGGGAATCCCAGTTGCCGCACACGGCTTCCCGGCGTTCCGGGTGCAGAGCCCCTTCAATATTGGCGCCGAGGAATCCGGGGATCATCATGGAGCGGCCCATACAGATCAGTCTGGCGTAAGGGGCGCACAGGGCCAGGGCCTTGAAAATCTGGGAGGGTTTGGCCAGGCCGCTGCCCAGGGCGATATCGGGCACGCGTCTGCCGTGGGCCGCCAGCAGGGAGGCGTATTCGTAAACCTTGGAGTGGAGCAGGAGCGCGGGAACTCCCCAATGTTCCATCATGTCCCAGGGGCTCATGCCGGTGCCGCCGCCCGCGCCGTCCACGGTAAGAAGCGCGAGCTTGCACTCGCCGGCCAGTTTGAGGGCCAGAGCCAGGGCCTCCATGCCGTAAGCGCCGGTTTTGAGGGAAATGGAGCGGAAACCGAGCTTGCGCAGACGGCCGATTTGGGAATGGAAGTCTTTTTCCACCTGTTCGGCGTTGTCCAGAGCGGTATAGCCAAGGCGGCTGTGGCGGGCGAAAAGGGTGACGCTTCCCGTTTTGGCGGCTTCACGCACATCGGGAAGGGTGGGATCAGGGTCGACAAGATAGCCGCGCTCCTTCAGGAAGGCGGCGTAGGCGATGTCGTTGACCTGGATTTCGCCGCCGATATTCTTGGCGCCCTGCCCCCATTTCAACTCGATGACCACTTTGTCGGCATATTTTTCCGCGAGGTATTCGGCCACGCCGTTGCGGCCGTCCTCCACGTTCATCTGCACAATGATGGCGCCGCCGCCGTCGTGGTAGCGCAGATAGGTGTCGATGCGGCGTTCCAGTTCGGGCGCGCTGGTGATGCTCCCTTCTTTCAGGACGGATTTTTTGTCCACGCCCACCACATTTTCCCCCACCACAATGGGCACGCCGCACAAGGCGCAGCCCACGGCAAAGGATTCCCAATACTTGGCCGCGATAAAGGTCGAACCGAGGGCGCCGGTCATGAAGGGGTAGCGGCAGACGAATTTTTGGGATTCCGTGCCGAAGGAGGTTTTCAGGCTGACGTCGGTGAACAGGATGTCGCCGGCCTTGGCCAGATTTTTGTCCGCGTCCGTGGCGCCGTAAAGACAGCCTTGGATGCGCAGGGCGTTGTAGGAAACCCCCACAGGGCCGGCATTGCCGCTGCCTGCGGTTATCACGCCGAAATCGCGCGGATAGAGGACGTCGCGTCCCCGCATGGAACCCAGCCAGGTTTCGCATTTTCCCTGGCAGTCGGCCCGGCACAAGGTGCACAGCCCGGACTCGCAGGGAGTTCCGCGGTTGACGGTGCCGAGAACGTCGTTGTTTTTGATCCATTGGGTCATGAAAGCCTCCTTCGTTAAGAAGTTAAGGTTGTAAACCCGCGTCAGGCTATTTCCTCGTCCGTCAGATAGCATGCCGGGTCTTCGGCCCAAGGGTCGCCGTAACAGGCTTCCGCTCTTGCCCGAAAATTGCCGCCGCAGATGCCGAGATAACGGCATCCGGCGCAACGCCCTTTGACGTGCGCCTTTTTGTCCTTGAGTTTGGCCAGAAGCTCAATGCCCGGATCGTCCCATATTCGGGAGAAAGGCCGCTCCAGCACATTGCCGAAGGAATGTTCCCGCCAGAACTGGTCCGCATGCACCTTTCCGTCCCAGGAGACGCAGCCTATGCCGCGCCCGGAACTGTTGCCTTCGTTGAACTGAAGGAGGGTGTACACTTCATCGGCGCGTTTTTTGTCCTCTTTCAGGAGGCGCATCCACACGTAGGGACCGTCGGCATGGTTGTCCACCGTCAGAATTTCCTTGGGATGTCCGGCCTCGAACAGGGCGCGGGTTTCATCCATAATGAGGTCTAGCGTCCCGCGCGCGGTCCGGTGATCCAGATCCTCCCTGATCAGGCTTGAGCCGCGCCCTGAATAGACCAGGTGATAGAAGCAGGCGCGGGGCACTTCCCGTTCTTTCAGCAGACGGAAAATGCCGGGAATTTCGTTGACGTTGCCCCTGTTTATGGTGAAGCGCAGGCCCACTTTGAGGCCTTCGGCCTGGCAGTTGGCGATGCCTGCGAGGGCTTTCTGAAAGGCGCCGGACACGCGGCGGAAACGGTCGTGCACTTGCTCAAGGCCGTCCAGGGAGATGCCCACGTACGAGAGGCCCACCGCCATGAACTCACGGGCTTTGGCTTTCGTGATGAGGGTGCCGTTGGTGGAAATAACGGCGCGCATCCCTCTTCGGGTGGCGTGGCCCGCGAGTTCCGTCAGATCTTCGCGGGCCAGCGGCTCGCCGCCGGAGAAAAGCATCACCGGCGCGCCGTAGGCGGAAAGATCGTCAATCATGGTCCTGGCCTGCTCGGTGGAGATAGCGTCCGCTCCCTCAAGGGAGGTGGCCCGGGCGTAACAGTGCAGGCATTTGAGATTGCAGCGCCGGGTCATGTTCCAGACAATCACGGGCTTTTTGTCTTTGGAGAATTGCAGCAGATGGGAGGGAAGCCTGCCGGATTCGCGGCCGTAACGCAGCGCGTCCGAAGCTTCGGCCTGCCCGCAGTAGAGTTTTGAAATGCCGATCATGGACAGCCTTCTGTTGTTTGCCCCCGTAAAACAAGCGCCGGGGATGAATGCGGGACGGTTCGGCCCGGGATGGGGCTATGCCTTTTCGAGATGTTCTTTCAGAGCCTCAAAGGCATCGTTGAGACCGTCGGGATTGTTGCCGCCGGCCTGCGCCATGTCCGGCCGCCCGCCTCCGGAACCGCCGCACGGAACCGCCGCGATTCTGACAAGGGCGGGCGCCGTGAAGCGGTTGTGCAAGTCTCTGGAGACGCAGACGAGCATCCCCACTTTGCCGTCCTCCGCCGTGGCAAGACAGATGACGCTGTTTTGGGCCAGACGCGAGCGCACTTCATCCATCATTTCCCGTAGCGCCTTGAGGGGGATGTCCAGACGCTTTGTCAAAAGGGAAATTCCGGCGACTGTTACCGCTTCCGCGGCGATATCCGCAGCGGACAAGGGCGGATTGAAGCCCTTTTCCGCCGATTTGCGCAGTTTTTTGAGGTCG
>JAISOT010000173.1 GCA_031275465.1 Desulfovibrio sp. | reverse complement strand
GAAAGGCAAAAATAAAACCGCCCAGTATGGCGCCGTAGATGTTGCCCAGTCCGCCGATCACCGCCGCGCTGAAACCTATTGCACCCAGCAGCAGGCCGAGACTGAAATTTATTTCATTGTAGTACAGGCCATTCATAACGCCGGCAACGGCGGCGACCGCGGAGCCCACAGCGAATGTGGTCAGCACGATCAGGGTAAAGTCTACCCCCATGAGTCGCGCCGCCTCTTCATCCTGGGCCACCGCCCGTATGGCCATGCCGAGGCGCGTGCGTGTAATGAGCAGATGCACCAGCGCGATAACCAGAGCGCCCGTGGAAAAGAGCAGGATATTGTCAAAACGCAGGGTCAAGTTGCCGCTCTGCCAAGCCCAATCCGGCAACAGATGAGGAAAGGGTTTGGGATTGGAGCCGTCCGGGAAAAAAAGGCGTATGGCTTCCCGCAGCACTGTGCCCAGCATCATGGTGGCCAGTAGAGTGTTGAGAGGCGGAGCCTTGCGCAGGGGCATGATCATTACTTTGGCCACAAGCGTGCCCAATGCCACAACCGCGGCTGCAGCGGCGCAGAAGACCCAGAGGACCGTCCATTCCGGACCCAATCCCGGATAAACGGCATTCAGCCACCAGTACATGGAAAGCCCCGCGAAGGAGCCGACCATAACCGTATCGCCGTGGGAAAAGACGATCACGTCGAGTACACCGAAGAACAGGGTGAAGCCTACGGCCACCAGGGCGTACATCATGCCGAGCATAAGGCCGTTGACGCAGAATTGCAGAAAAAGCTCCATAGGGATAAATCCTGTTTCGTTTTAGGGGAATAACGGGGAGCCCGGGGCGGCCGGGCTCCGGCGTTTACTTCGCGTTCACGAGTTTGCGTTTGCCGCTTGCGTATTCGCTGTCTTCCCACAGTACCCATGCCCCGTCCTGCACCACGTATTTGCTGATAACGGGTACGATATTCTGCCCATGGGAATCATAAGTAACATTGCCCACCAGCGTCGCGGCGTCCCTGGTGGCGTTGAGGGTGGCGGTGACCTTCTTTCTGTCCGGCCCGACTTTTTCAATAGCATCCAATATCTGCGCCATGGCCGCGTAAGCGAAGGCCCCATAGGCCTCGGGCCCCTGGGCGAAATTACGGGATTTATATGACTGGAGGAACTCCTGGCCCCCGGGAAGCTTTTCCGTAGGAGTGCCTTCAATGAAACTCAGGCATCCCTCGGCCAGTTCCTTGCCAAGCCCTTCAACAAAGGCATCCGACTTGATGCCGGAAACCCCTTCAAACTGCGCCCTGATTCCCAGCTTTTCCATCTGGGAGCGGACGCGCACTCCAAGCGGGGTCAGTCCGCCAAAATAAATAACCTCGGGGGCAAGAGATTTGATCCTGGTCAACTCAGTTGTGAAATCCTGCTGATCCGAGGTGACACCGAACACATCCAGAACTTCACCTCCGTTTTCCGTCAGATATTTCGTGAAGTAATCTTTGTGGGATTTGCCGTAGTCCGTCGTGTCATGAATGATGGCGAATTTTTTGTAGCCTTGGGAACGCATGAATTTGGCGGCTTCCTCGTTCTGATTGATCATGGTCCCGCAGATACGCATTATCTCCGGATAGTCGTTGCCGTAAGTGATATCAGGCTGTACGGCACCCCATACCACAACAGGCATCCCGAACCGGTGATAGATGTCCACCGTGCTCAAAGCCACGGCTGAGCAATAATGTGTGGCGGCGGCAATTACCTTGCGGTCGGCGGCCATTTTGGTCGCCACCTGGACGCCGATATTGGGTTTACATTCATCGTCAAGAGCCACAAATTCATAGGCGTATTTGGATGAGGGAACTTCATTGCGCTCCATAACCGCGAGTTCCGCCGAATTGCGCCCTCCCAATCCGTTGGAGCTCACCCCTCCCGTCAAGGGGCCGATAAACCCGACTTTCACAGTCGTTTTGGCCGCAGCTAAGGCTGAACCAACCGACAACCCCGCCAATGCAAGACAGAATATCAACACGCGAGACAGTGAGGCGATACCCATAATTCACTCCAGGTTGCAGTTTTACTTTTGTCGCCTGTTCACTCTGAAACAGGTATTCCACTACGTTTCCCGAGGCGGTTCAATCGTTGGAAAAAATTTGAAAGCCGCTGTAGGCTTTCGAGCCATGTTCCTCCAAATCCAAACCCCCGCTTTCCGCGTCAGGTAAAGGGCGCAGGCGCAACGCGCCGTTCAGCAGTTTAAACCCCATAAAGCCCATGCCGAACGACCACGCGAATACCGCCAGCACACCCACAATCTGCGTAAACAGCAATTCAGAACCGCCGCCGTAAAGCAGCCCCAACTGCTTTCCATAACCGGGCGCCGCGAAGAGGCCGACCATGACGGTGCCGAAGGCGCCGCACACGCCATGCACGGAAACGGCCCCGACCGGATCGTCAACCTTCAGCACCTGATCAATGAACAATACCGAAATCACCACCAGCACTCCCGCGCAAAAGCCGATGATTATCGCTCCTGCGGGAGACACCTCGAAACATCCGGCGGTAATGCCCACAAGTCCGGCAAGTATCCCGTTGAAGCTGAGAGTGGGGTCGGGTTTTCCTGTTTTGAGCCAGATGGTGCCCATGGCTCCCAGAAAACCAAAACAGGCGGCCAGATTGGTATTGACGGCAATATAACCTATGGTGCCGTCCGCGGTTGTGGTGGAGCCGCAGTTGAAACCAAACCAGGCAAACCAGAGTATAAAGACGCCCAGAGCGGCCAGGGGCAGGTTATGCCCCACAATGGCCCGCGCTTTGCCATCCGGGGTGTATTTGCCCAAACGTGGTCCCAGTACGACGGCTCCGGCAAAGGCCGCCCAGCCTCCGACGGAATGGACGACGGTTGAGCCCGCAAAATCCACGAAGCCCATGTTTCCCAGCCAACCCGGCGTGCCGCCGTACAGGCCGGCCCAGGCCCAATGACCACTGACGGGATAGATCACCGCGGAAACCAGCAGGCTTACCGCTATGTACCCGAAGAAACGGATGCGTTCGGCTATTCCCCCCGAAACAATGGTGGCTGCGGTTGCGGCAAAAACCGATTGGAAGAACCAAAAAGTCAGCGTCCACTGTCCTTGAGGAGAGGACGCGTTTATCCCGTTCAGACAAAAAAGATCGGTGCCGACAAATCCCTTGAATGAACCGCCGAACATCAACCCGAAGCCCAGTATGAAAAACGCGGCGGAACCCACGGCGAAATCCACGAAGTTTTTCATGATGATGCTGGCCGCGTTCTTGACGCGCACAAGCCCGCACTCCAGAAGGGCGAAACCCGGCTGCATGAACATGACAAGGACGGCGGCGATAAGTGTCCACAGAACATTGCCGTGCGCCTGGGTTAAAACAGCCTCCTGGGCAAGAGCCTCGCCGGGCGTCAGGCAAAGAACGGTCATTATGAGGAACCGGGAGGATAACTTGAATGCCGTCATACATATTCTCCAAGTATTCTCCAAGAGCGGTTCTGCCGCAAAAGCATCCCTGTAGAAGTCCATAAAGACTTTTTGCCGAAACGGGCAGATTCGCATCTTCACCGGATACTCCCGCCGGCTGCATCGTCTTCGGGCAGATACCAATCTTCCATCAACGCCTCATAGATGCGTCGTGCGGTGACGATTTGCTCCACGGGACAGTACTCGTCATTGACGTGGGCGGCTTCGGGATACCCGGGTCCCAGAATGAGCAGCGGCAAGTCCGGGAACAGGCGTCGCACCGAGGCTGCGTCAGTGAAGAATTTCGCGCAGGAAACGGTCGCCGGGCGCCCCGAAATTTGCGATGCTCGCGTCAGGGCTCCGGCGCACCAGGATTGCGACGGGTCCGTCCATACAGGCAACCCGTCATAAGTCATGCTCAATTGAACGTCAGATCCGGCAAGTTCCTGAATTTCAGCCAATAGTCCAGCATGGTCCTGACCGGGCACGGTGCGCATATCCAACGTAAGAACCGCCCGGTCGGGAATAGAATTCGGGTTGATGCCGGCATGGAGGGTAGTCAGGGCAAACGTACTTGACCCAAGCCACTGGTGGGAAGCGCCGGGCTTGTAGTCGCACAGCGCTCTGCCCGCCAAAAGCAATTTTGTAAGAGCGTTGTCCCCCTCCTCCGGCATGGAAGCATGGACGGCGCGTCCCCTGGCGCGCAGTTCCATCCAGAGCGCCCCCTTGTGCCCCACCTGGGCCAGCAGGCCGCTTGGCTCGGCAACAATTCCCGCCGCCGCATTGCCGAAGAGGTCGGGCCGGGCAGCTATATCAAGGGAGCCGAGGCAGCCTCTTTCTTCCCCGCCGTAGACGTGCAGCACCATATCCCGGCCTGCCAGCCGGGGGGCCATGTGAGCGCAGGCGCACACCATGGCGGCTACGCCCCCTTTCATGTCGCATGAGCCGCGTCCGTAAAGCCGGCCATCCCGCACATGTCCGCTGAGAGGGTGTGATTTCCAGGCGGATTCGTCGTAGGGGACAGTGTCGATATGGCCGCCCAAATACAGCGAAGGCATTGAGTCCGTGGGACACAGCCTGGCGACAAGGGATTGCCTGTCGGATCTGTGCGGGTCATAACCGACCAGTGAACAGGTAAAACCAGCGTCGGCAAGAATGTCCGCCAGCAGTCCCAATGCCGCCTCTTCGTTGCCTTGCGCTGTAGTGCTCATGCGCACCAGGCGCGATGCCAGGGCTACTTCTTGTCTTTCCATAACAATTTTGTTTACTTAGTTATTCTTCACCCGCGCTTCTCTGCGGCCAGGATGAATACTTCATAATAAGTGAAGCAAAATACATGCCACGCACATAATACTTTGTTTTTTTTAGAAAAAGATATAAACGTTGCGCTTATTTTATTCAGAAGTGTATATAGTACCGGGGGCTGAAAGTATTTTTGAGGGTGTTGCTCAGAAAATGTGGTAACGTCCGAAATCCCTTGTCCGGCAAACCTGTTATGGGGCAAAAACATTCGTAAGTTATATTGGGTTAGTCCCTGAATCTTCTCAATCGGGATATAACCCACAGACGCCTCTCCCCTAAAAAGCGCCGCGCGGGTGAATATCACATTATTGTGAAAAAATACGCACAATAACGACAGAAATGTAAAATCTGAGGCATCCCGCCTCCCGCCGTCCGAAAACATTTGCCTAGCCTGCCCTTCGGCAGCCTGCCGATTGCGACGTTGCCCGATAACGGCCCCAATTTTGCTAAGGGGCAGAATGGAGTTCCGCGCGCTTCCGCGAACATTGCTTCGCGCGCCGCGGTCTTCAGAATTTTGCCGGGAGGAGGTGAAAAAACGGTACGTTCAATAATACGGCGTTACAACTCTACAGCAAACAATCATGACGGAGGCCTTATGATCGGAAAGCGCATTCTCATTTTCCTGGCCCTCTGCACGGCGATCCCGGCGGCTGTCGCCGCGGATGCCGCGCCGTACCGGGCGGACAGCATCACGGTGCTTCACAGCGGGGAGGTCGGGGCAGTCAAGGGACAATACTATCTGCCCTCAACGCCTGAAACCGTTCTGTGGGGGCGTCTGCCGAATAAAAACACCAGGGCTGTGGCGCGCATCCCCTCGGGGAGCGCCATTACCTTTGACACCGTGTCGCACGAGGGCATTCTGGAGGATCAGGGTAAAGACCCCGTGAAATATTTCGGAAAATACGGCATTAAGGCGGAAGACGTCCTCAAGGACGCCATTGCCATCAGCGCCTCGCCCCTGCCGCACGACTTTGACAAGGACGGACCGCATATCGTGACGGGGCCGGTATATGTGGAGAGCGCCGCGCCCGGCGACGTGCTGAAGGTTGAAGTGCTGGATCTGCAGCCGCGCGTGCCTTACGGCGTGATTTCCAACCGCCATTACAAGGGCGCGCTGGTCGGCGAATTTCCTGAAGGCACGAAACGCTGGCCGGACGCGAGCCCGGCCCGGCCCGACCGTTACGGCAATGTTTCCATCTTCGCGCCGGTCAAAAAGATTGACGGTCAGTGGTTCGGTTTTCTCAAAGCCGGGAAAAAGGAAATCCGTTTCCCCCTGAGCCCTTTTGTGGGCATCATGGGCGTTACTCCGGATACGGAGGAAAGCTGGAGTTCCGTACCGCCGGCGCGCATCGGCGGCAATCTTGACGTCAATGAGCTCGGCGTGGGGTCAACGCTGTACTTGCCCGTGGAAGTCGAAGGCGCAAAATTTTACGCCGGCGATCCCCACTTTGTCCAGGGAGATGGCGAAGTGGCGCTGACCGCGCTGGAAGGATCGTTGCGGGCTACCGTGCGCCTGACGGTGCTTAAGAAAGGATCCCCCGCCATTCCCGCCAGCAACAGCGCGAATCTGGTCACGCCCTTTGGAGAAACCGAAAAATACTGGATTCCCATGGGCCTGAACGAGGACCTTGACGAGGCCATGAAAATGGCCGTCCGCGAATCCATCAGCTTCCTGGCCAAACAGCTTGGCCTGGAACGCCGTCTTGTCTATGCCTATCTCAGCGCGGCGGTGGATTATGAGGTTTCCCAGGTCGTGGACAAAACCAAGGGCGTGCACGCCCTGATTCCGAAAGTCGATTTCACCGATTATCTGAGCCTCGAACTGCGCGCGGGCAGCGCCAATCTGAAAGTCAGCGCCGTGGAAGGGAATTTCTACGTATCGGCTGAAAAAACCTGCCAGGCCCTCGGCCTGAACCACAGAGCCGCCGGCGGCGCCCTGACCGTCGCCGCTCCCTCAGGGGAAGTCAGACTGGCTGTGGACTCGAACAAATATGTTGTCGGCGGCAAGTCCTTCCATCTCCCCATTTCGCCTCTTGAAAGCAAGGAGGGCATTCTGCTGCCCGTTTCCGCGCTTGGCGAGGCATTGGGCTTGACCGTCAACTGGAGCACGGAAGGAACCAAAATCATAGGCCGGGCACAGGCCCTGTAAATTCCGAAAACACCGTTGCGGAACAGCCCCGTCCCGCAAGGTCCGGACAGTTCCGCCACCACAGCCCCCCGGCAAAAGACAACCCGGCGAACACCGTCCGGCGGGCATTTCCCCG
>JAISOT010000019.1 GCA_031275465.1 Desulfovibrio sp. | reverse complement strand
TTTGGGGTTCACTTCTCTCCGGCGGCATTTTCAATCTTCCCGTCAATGTTTTCCTCGTACAGACAAATGCGGTTGCGCCCGCTGTTTTTGGCGTGATAGAGCGCCCTGTCCGCCTGCTGCACCAGATCTCCGCAGGAAACGGGATCATCCTTGCGGGCGACAGCCACGCCGATGCTGATGGTGACATGGGGCGCGACAGTGGAGGAAGGGTGCGGCATCCGCAGTAACTGCACCTTGTCCTTCATGCGCTTTGCCACGGCAAGGGCCTGTCCGGGGGTGACATTCTCCAGAATTACGGCGAATTCTTCGCCTCCGTAGCGAAAAAGCGCGTCGGAGCTGCGGAAAAGCGTGGACTGCATTGCGGAAGCCAGCGCGGCAAGGCAATTGTCGCCGGCTTTGTGCCCCAGCGTGTCATTATATTTTTTGAACAGGTCCACATCAATCATAAGTATGCCCATGGATTCGCCCCGATGCTCCCTCGCGAGACGATTGTCGAAATTGCGCCGGTTGGCGACGCCGGTAAGGGCGTCCTTCATGCTCATGTCCTCAAATTTCGTTTTCTCCTGGGCCAGTTTGTCGGAATACTCCGCCAGATCCGCCAGATAGCCATCCAGCTTGGAAACCATGTCAAGCAGTTGCTGTAATTCGACAATGCGCGTGGGCGGCAAATTTCCGATCTTGTGGCCGAGGTGCACCATACGCAATTTTTCCGCCGCCAGGGATATGGGGAGCAAAAAACAGCTGCGCAGCGCCAGAATGATGCCGGCCACGATGACGACAAACACGGCGACAGCCAGATAATAGCTGTATTGTACGAGAACGGCCTCATTTTTCAGGGTGGTGACGTTGTCCCAGATATTCTGGAACTCCGCGGCGGCGGCCTCGTCGGCCAGATAACGCAGATTTTCGCTCAGATTTTTCCAGATGATGTGCACAACTTCATCCGCCTCACGTTTGTTGTCAAAAGCTCGACGGAAAACCGTCAACTCCTGCTCAAATCGTTGGCAATCGTCTTTGTCCGCGTTCTGCGCGCCGCCGCACAGCGCCATGACCTCCCTGACAAAAGGCTGTGCGGGCAATGCGCTCCCGGCGGCGTCGGATTGCAGGGGTTCCCGTATATCGCGCCCCCGGGCGCGCGCTATGCTCCCGCCTAATCTCTGTATGGCCAGCAGGGAGGTTTGCAGGGTACGCGCCTCATCACCAGCGCGCTCGCGCAGGGCAAAGAGACGGCGCACCCTCTGGGAAGCCGTCCGGGAGAAATCCCTTATCCCCGAAAAGGATTCAAAGGCCAGTTCGGGAATGATTGTCTGAAGTTTCACCTTCGCCAGGCTTCGCAAGGCGGGATCTTCCGTCAGGCAGAGGATGCCGAGCTGTTCCTGTATGACGTCAATATTGTCCAGAGTGCGTCGGCAGTCCAGCATGCCGGGCAGATGGCTGTTTTCCAGAACATCAAGATAGCCCCTGGTATTGGCAAGGTGCACGTAACCCACGCCGGCGGGCGGGGCCGTTACGCACAGAAAAAGGAGCAGAAGGAGGCGCAGAAAGGTTTTGGCCCTGATATTCCTGCCCGGCGGGGCCATCGCGGATGTTTTGTCGGAGAGAGCATTCATGGGATTCTTGGTAGAGGCGCTTCAGCATGGCCGCCCTTGCAGCGCCGGTTCAGATTAATATAACGTATGGGAGAACCAGGCACGATTTATCTGGAAAAACAGCCCGTTATACCGCATTTTCTGCAAAGCCCTGTCCAGGGCGGCGCCAAGATCCCTGTCGTCCTTCCGCATGCCGATGTGATGCGAAGTGGAAAGCGCATCCAACGGCAAAGGCTCGCCGACCACCTCAAACCGCCTGCCGGTTCCGGAAACAAGAAAGGCATAGGCCTGAAGGCTGTTAACCAGCATCACGTCCAGCTCGTCCCTCCGGAGGGCGGCAAAAATATTTCCCATCTCATCCGCCACAAGCGTATTGCGCGACGGCGCGCCCGTTTCCTCCAGATATCGCTGCAAGGCCCCTCCCGCGCGCACGCCGATCCTTGCCGGCCTGCTCTCCTCAATCCTGTCGACCGGAATTTTGCCCACATAGACAAAACGCGCGTGAAAATAAGGAGCGGAAAAGGCCATATCCTCTGAACGCCCGGTTATGGCGCGCGCGTCCATCACCAGGTCAAGACCCCCTTCACGCAACTCCGTCTGCAAGCCGTCAGGGGGCATTGCAAAAAATTCGCAACGGCGTTTCATGGCGACGCAGAGCGCCCTGGCCATATCAACGTTGAAACCGCTGAGGCCGCCCTCCCCCTCATAGGAAAAAGGCGGACAATTGCGCTCCAGACCTATTTTGAGCGCCTTTTCCGCATGCGCGGCGGCGGGGCGGATGCAGAAAAACGCCAGGACGATGGCCGACAGAAAGGAAAAAAAAATTGTTTTTTCGGTATGCCGCATAGCCCATTCCCTGAAGAATACATTACTATGTCCGGTTCAAACGTATACCGTTTTAAGTTGTCGGGCGAACATTGTCAAACCATTGGGGATGGAGTAACATTGACAGCGGAGATAACGCTGTTCCCAACTTTCTGAACAGGCAGATATGGATCCAGTCACCCACGCGGCCTCCGGCGCTGTCGCCTTTCTGGCCATGAGAGAACGTCCGGCGCACCGCCTTGCCTTGCCGCTGGCCGCTCTGGCGGCCGCTTCGCCCGACGTGGATGTTCTTTTCGCATCCGCTCCTTTGCAGTTTCTGCTGCTGCACCGGGGCATCACCCATTCCCTTGCCGCTTTGCCCGTCATGGGTCTGCTGCTCGCCTGCGCAAGCCGTCCTCTCTGGCGGGAAACAACGCCGGGACGCTGGAGTTTCGCCAAGGTTTGGCTGTTCATGAGCGCCCTTGCGGGACTCCACATTTGGCTTGACGTCGTCACCACATACGGCACGATGATTTTTCTGCCCTTTTCCCATGAACGCGCGCGTCTGAACGGGCTGTTCATTGTTGATCCCCTGCTCACCCTGCCTCTCCTTTGCGGGCTGTTTTACGCCGTTAAAAGATCCTCCCGCGCCGCGGCGCTTGGAGCGCTCGCCTGGGTCTTCTTCTGGCCCGCCTTCGGCGTGGGCCTCAACTGTCTCCACACGGCAGGCGTGAGCGCGCGCCTGGCCGAGCAGGGCCGCCAGGCCCGGCAGGTGACGGTACTGCCCGACGCCTTGGCCCCCCTGTTCTGGCGCGTCCTTTTTGCGGAGGAGCGGGAACAGGGGAAAAACGTCCCGCGGACGGTTTTTGAACAGCCTCTTGACGCTTTCGGCAGAGAGAGGGGCTCCGCGCGGGAATACAGGGGACTATCCGCGGAGTTGGCCGAAGATCTCGCACGCTCGTCAACAGCCTGCAAATACTTTCTGGACTTTACCATATTGCCCGTAATGGTCCCCTTGCGCTGGCAGGACGCCCCGGGGCGGGACCACAGCGGACGAGCCGCCTCCGGCGCGCCGCCTGAAGGATTTTGGCTTGTGCACGATTTGCGTTTCGGGTCTTCCCTCGCTTTTGTAAACAAACTCATGGCCTTGCGCCCCAACGCGGATATTCCCTTTCAGCTTATGGTGGAACTGGCGAAAGACAAGACCGCGAAATCAGGTTTTGCCCTCACGCGTGAACGTCTGCGCTTTTCCGACTCCGGACGGGATTCGGGCTGGCAGAAACCGCGCCCGCCCCGCCGGCCATCCTTCGGAGCATGGCTTACGGGGTTACGGTAAATGCTGATAATTCCGGTCTTCGCCCTGTTGCTCGGCATCCTTGCCCCGACGGCCGCAGGGGCGCAAAACCCCGTTGAGGCAACGGAGTTGTGGACGGGAAGCCTCTATACCTCCACCTACAGGGCGGGCCTGTGCTTTTCCCCCCAGGGAGCGGTCCGCGGCGTTCTGCACCTGCGACTGAAAAACGGCAAAGTTGATGTGTACCATATTGCAGGCGTAATACACGGTAACGAAATTGAAGCCTCCCATTCTTCCGGGCACAAATTCACGGGGGAACTTGTGGCTCCGGACAGGGTGGAGGGGGTGATCGCCCTGAAAAACGGCATGAAAATTGAACTCAGCGGCAGGCGTGAGCGCGGCGTGCTTCTGGCCCCGGAAGACTGCGCCCCGCCCGGAGGGCAATAGCGGCGCGCCGGAGACGCCCCCGCTCGGCTGGAGGCGGTTTCGGCAAGGCTTGCATTCTGCGCCCCGAGGACCTATTTTGAGGATCTATTTTGCCTTTGAGATGAATCCGGAGGGGACCAACATGGAAATATGCGTCAACGGCGAAAAAGAATTTTTGCCTCAGTCCGCCACCATCGCGGATGTGCTTGCCGCGCGCGGCAATGACGTGAACAGGGTTGTTGTGGAGATCAACGGCGGCATCGTGCCGCGCGAAAACTTTGCCGAAACGCCGTTGCGGGAAGGCGACGCGCTGGAGGTCGTGCATTTTGTCGGCGGCGGATAACTCCGGTTGAGGCTGAAAAGGAAGGTGCGGACGATGGATGATCCTTTTGCGGTGGGCGGCGCGACGCTGAAAAGCCGCCTTTTTATCGGTACCGGCAAATACGGCGCGGACAGCATCATACCGGCCGTTGCCCGGGCGAGCGGCGCGGAAGTCATCACAGTGGCCATGCGCCGCGTGGAGAAAGGCGGGCGGGGCATAACGGCTCATATTCCTGAAGACCTGCGTCTTTTGCCCAACACCTCCGGCGCGCGCACCGCCGAGGAGGCTTTGCGTCTGGCCCGGCTTGCGCGCGCGGCCGGCTGCGGCGACTGGATCAAGATAGAAGTCATTTCCGACACGCGCTATCTTCTGCCGGACGGCTATCAGACGGCCAGGGCCGTGGAGTTGATGGTCAGGGAGGGTTTTGTCCCTTTCCCCTATATCAATCCGGATCTCTATGTCGCGCGTGACTGCGCCGGAGCCGGGGCCGCGGCCGTCATGCCTCTGGGCGCGCCCATAGGCACCAACCGCGGCCTGCGCACCAGAGAAATGATAGCCATACTCATTGAGGAAATTGATCTGCCCGTTGTGGTGGACGCCGGGCTCGGCAAGCCCTCGCACGCCTGTGAGGCCATGGAAATGGGGGCGGCGGCCTGTCTTGTCAACACGGCCATTGCCACGGCGGGGGATCCTGTGGCAATGGCCGGGGCCTTCAGGGCCGCGGTGGAGGCCGGGCGGGCCGCCCGGCTCGCCGGAGCGGGAACGGCGCGGGCGCGGACTGACGGCGCGCTGGCATCTTCTCCCCTGACAGGCTTTTTGCGCGAGCCTGCCCATAACTGATGTATCGCGTGACATACGCCGCGACAAGGAAGGAACCTCCATGGATGACACATCAAGACGGCTTTTCGTCGAAGCGCGGCGGCTGATCCCCGGCGGGGTCAACAGCCCGGTGCGCGCCTGCCGCAATGTGGACAGCGAACCTCTTTTTATTGTCAAGGCTGCCGGCTGCCGTCTGACGGACGCCGATGACAGGGAGTACATTGATTTTGTTCTTTCCTGGGGTCCCATGATTCTGGGACATGCGGAATCCTCGGTCACGGCGGCGCTGCATGCGGCCGTGGAGCGCGGCGCCAGTTACGGCGCTCCCTGTCCGGACGAAGTGGCCCTGGCCGGGGAAATCTGCGCGGTCGTGCCCGGCGTGGAAATGGTGCGCATGGTCAATTCCGGCACTGAGGCCGCCATGAGCGCCCTGCGTCTGGCCCGCGGCGTGACGGGGCGAAACAAGGTCGTCAAGTGCGTCGGATGCTATCACGGCCATGCCGATCCGTTTCTGGCGGCGGCGGGCTCCGGCGTGGCTACCTTCGCCATCCCGGGCACGCCCGGCATTCCCGGCGCGGTGACGGCCGACACGCTGCTTGTCCCCTATAACGACATTTCGGCCGCCAGGGAGTGCTTCGCCGTGCACGGCCAGCAGATAGCCGCCGCCATTGTGGAGCCCGTGGCCGGCAATATGGGCCTTGTGCCGCCGGCCCCGGATTTTCTGGAAACGTTGCGTTCCCTCACCGGCGCGCACGGCGCGCTCCTGATTTTCGACGAAGTCATCACCGGATTTCGCGTGGCCTACGGCGGCGCGCAGGCGCGTTTCGGCATTGACCCGGATTTGACCGTACTCGGAAAAATTATAGGCGGCGGCCTGCCTGTGGGAGCGTTCGGCGGCAAAAAACGGTATATGGAGCAGGTCGCCCCTGAGGGGCGGATATACCAGGCCGGCACTCTTTCCGGCAATCCTCTGGCCATGGCCGCCGGCCTCGCCACCCTGCGCAAGCTGAAAACCCTTGATTACAACGCCCTTGAAAAGCGCACGCGTGACTTCGCCGCGGAACTCGGGCAGATCATCCGCGCCAAGGGGGTGCCTGTGCAGACGCCGTCGCTGGCCTCCATGTTCGGCATCTTTTTCAGCGAAAGGGAAATACGCAATCTGGAAGACGCCCGGCAGTGCGACCAGCGACGATTCACGACATTTTACAAGCAGATGAGGGAGCAAGGCGTTTATCTTGCCCCGTCCGCCTTTGAAACGGGCATGGTATCCTTTGCCCATACGGACGCGGACTTCGCCGCATCCCTGGATGCGGCGCGCGCCGTCACGTTTTCCCGCTGAGAGCGAGAAAAGTGCCCGCAGTAACAGTGAAAGCCGTTGATTACCGCTGAGTCGTTGGCCTGTTACGTCTTGAGCAGGCCTGCCCTGCCCTTGGCGATAAATCTTTCCGGAGGGCTTGCCGCCGCGCCGTGGTTGTCCCCGTCCGGACTGAGTGTGGCATGCGCGCGCCTCCATGCTCCTGCCCGTTTTTGTCCGGAATCCATGCGGGACATCGACCCAAATGCGGAAATTCGCCCTTTCAAACGCCTGCGGGACATTCTCGGTCGTGAATACCGGCGGCGCGCGGGGCACATTTTTGTGGGCGCCGCCGGTATCGCCGTGCGCATGCTTGCTCCGCTGCTGGGCCACAAAAGCTCTGATCCTCCTGTCGTCGTGATGTCGCCTGACGGACGTTTCGTGGTGAGCCTGGTTTCAGGGCACTGGGGCGGCGGCAACGCCCTCGCGAGGCATATCGCCCGAATTGCCGGAGCCTGTCCGGTCATTACGACGGCCTCCGATTCGCTCAATGGAACTGCCGCGGCGCTGGACATATCCCTGCGCGATGCCGGCCTGCGCGTTCTGGACTGGGATATGCTGCCCAAAGCCCAGGCCGCGCTGCTGGAAGGCGTTGCGCTACGCCTCTGGGATCCCTGCCGCGCCTTGCCGGAAGCCCTTCCTCCGGGTCTTGAGCGCCAGGTCTGCGGGGAAGGGCATTTTCCGGAGTTCCTGGAGAGACATCCCCCGCATGCGCATCCGTGCGGCCCCGCGCGGCCGGATATCCCTGACGTTGCCGCGCACTGGCGACTGCTGCCCGAACGCGCCGGGCTTCTGCGCTGTGCCGTGCCGAGGCTTTTTGTGGGAATCGGCTGCCGCAGGAATGTGCCGGCGGACGCGGTTCTTGAGGCCATAAGGGCCTGCTTTGCGGCCAGCGATCTGGAAATTCGCGCCATAGCCGCTCTCGCCACAGTGGCGGAAAAACGGCGGGAGCCCGCGCTTGCGCATGCCGCCGGATGCCTTGGCCTGCCCGTGCTGGATTTTCCCGCGGAGGCGCTTGCGGCCTGCGCGAGCCCCAATCTTTCGCAGGCGGCGGCGCGCCGCTTCGGGCAGCCGCCTTTCAGCGTATGTGAAGCCTCGGCTCTGACGGCTGCCGGAAAGGGCAGCCGGCTTATTCTGCCGAAGGTCAAAATCGGCGGCTGTCTGACGGTAGCCGTGGCTCTCGGTGTGCGCACCTGGCGGGGGCGCGTGTGAGCGCCGCTCCCCTGTATGTTGTGGGCCTTGGTCCCGGCGACGCCGCCTGCCTTACGCCCCAGGCCCGCGAAGCGCTCGGCCGGGCGCATTGTCTGGCCGGCTATCAGTTGTATCTTGATCTTGTGCCGCCGGAGCTGCTGGCGGGGAAACGTCTGGTCGCCACCGGAATGCGCCGGGAGGAAGAACGCTGCATCGCGGCCGTCGAAGCGGCCCGCGCGGGGCAGTGCGCCGCTCTTGTCTGCTCCGGCGATCCCGGCGTATATGCCCTTGCCGGTCTTGCCCTTGAAGTGCTGGAAACGAGAAACTTGCTGAAGGATGTGCCGTTTCAGGTTATTCCCGGCGTGCCGGCCGTGTGCGCGGCCGCCGCGCTGCTGGGCGCGCCGCTGGCGCACGATTTTGCCTGCGTCAGCCTGAGCGATCTGCTCACTTCCTGGCAGGTCATTGAAAAACGCCTCGCGGCCGCCTTTGCGGCGGATTTTGTCTGCGTACTGTATAATCCCCGCTCCAGGGGGCGCCCGCATCAGCTGGGGCGGGCGCTTTCCCTGGCCAGACGGCATCGGCGGCCCGACTGCCCCGTAGGTCTGGTACGCAAGGCTTTCCGGCCGGGGCAGGAAGTCTCTGTCCACACCCTGGCCGATTTTGAAGAGGAACGGGCGGATATGCTCTCCCTGCTCATTATCGGCAGCAGTTCCAGCCGGATTGCCGACGGGCGCATGCTGACGCCCAGGGGCTACAAACTGGACAGGCGGCTGTGAGCAACCGTCCTGAAAAAGGAAACGGGCTTGTACGCTGATGTGTATTACATGCAGATTTTTTGACTTTTCCGCGAATGCTATTATTATCGAAAGTCAATATGGCGCTGTGGCGATATGCCCGGCTTCACACTTCCGGCATTAACCCAGCAGGCATTTTTGTCGTATGAACACCGTCCCGCGTATCAAAGAATTTATCAAAAAAGCTCTCTTTTCCGAAGAACTGACACTTAAAGCCCGGCTCATCAATGTGGTCTGCCTTGTCGGAGTGGGAGCCTCCATCGCCGCGCTGTCAGTGCACATTCTCATCATGCCCAGCCCGCATCTGATTCTTACCAAGCTCGGCATCGTATTCTCCTGTCTTTTTCTGCTCTATGTCTGCAATCGTTTTGAATTGTACACGTTCGGAATATGGGCCACCCTGATTTCACTCGCCTTCGTGTTTTTCCCGCTGTCCTTCTTTATGCTGGGCGGCGCGGACGGGGGGATGTCGGCATATTTCACACTGATCATCGTATGCGCCTTTCTGTTTCTCCGTGGCAGACAGCGTCTGTTTTTTCTTGTGCCGGCCATTGTCGTCCTGGCCGCCTGTTATCTCGCCGCCATGCGCTTCCCCGATCTTGTCAGGCAAATGACGCCGCTTGAGCAGGCCTTTGACAACATACAGTCATTTGTCATCGCCGGCCTGTTCGTGTCCTACGTCATCCTTTTCCAGGGGCGGGTCTATCTGACGGAAAAGGAGAAGGCCGAGGGGGCTTCAGCCAGTCTGGTCAAGGCAAAGGACAACCTGCTGCACCGCGAAAAACTGCTTGTGGCGCTCACCGATGTGGCGATGTCCCTGCTTGGCACGGGGACGCCGATTTCCGCCGATAACATGACAGAAGTCCTGAAGACGCTCGCCCTGAGCGTTGACGTGGATCGCATTTGTTTTTGGAGGCGGGACCCGCGGGGAGGCGAATGGTCGTTCGTGCCGGCATTCCAATGGACCAGACATCCGCGGCCTGTGGAGGGCGCAACGGTCACGGCGTTGTGGCGGACGGCCTTCAGCGAAAGACGCTATGTCAGCCGCATGACGCGCGACCTGCCGGAAGACGAGCGCCTGTATTTTGAAGCCGACAATGTATTGTCCCTTCTTGTCATTCCCATATTTTTGCAGGACGAGTTCGCGGGATTCATTTCCCTCGCCGATTGCCGCAATGAGCGCGTTTTTTCCGAAGAGGAAGCCAACATCATGCGCTCCGGCGCGTTGATGATGGCGGTGGCGCTGCACCGCGAGGCCGCGCAGCGCGACCTTGAGGCGGCGCTGGAGGGCGCTCATGCCGCCAGCCGCGCCAAGAGCGATTTTCTGGCAAACATGAGCCATGAAATTCGTACGCCGCTGAACGCCATCTTCGGCATGACCACGATAGCGGAAACCTCGCCGGCCATGGAGCGCAAGGACTATTGCCTGAAAAAAATCAGGGAGGCGTCCAGCCATTTGCTGGGCGTGATCAACGACATACTGGACATCTCCAAAATTGAGGCCAACAAGCTGGAGCTTTCCTGCATGGATTTTGATTTCAACACCATGCTGGAGAAGGCCGTCACTGTTTCCGATTTCCGCATGCAGGAAAAACATCTGGATTTCAGCGTGCGCGTCAGCGACGATATGCCGCGCACGCTGTATGGCGATGACCAGCGGCTTGCGCAGGTCATCACCAATCTTTTGGGCAATGCTGTCAAGTTTACGCCCGAATACGGCACCATTGCGCTTGACGCGCGTCTTGCCGGCGAAGAGGACGGACTGTACACCCTGCAGATTTCCGTCAAGGATTCCGGCATCGGCATAAGCGAAGAGCAGCAGTCCCGGCTGTTCCACTCCTTTGAGCAGGCGGACAACAGCACCACGCGGCGTTTCGGCGGAACTGGCCTGGGGCTTGTCATCTCAAAACGCATTGTCGAAATGATGGACGGCAGAATATGGATAGAGTCCGAACTCGGCAAGGGGGCCGCCTTCGTGTTCACCGTCAAGGTCAAAGGCGGCACGCCGGCCGGAGCCGGAGAAACAGCGCGGCCGAGAACGGAAGAAACGGACGATTTTGAGGGTTTTCACCTGCTGCTGGCCGAGGACGTGGAAATCAACCGTGAAATAGTGATTTCCCTGCTTGAGCCGACGCGCCTTGCCATTGACTGCGCGGAGGACGGCGCGGAAGCCGTGGACATGTTCAGCGGCAATCCTGAACGCTATGACATGATCTTTATGGATGTGCAGATGCCGCGCATGGACGGCTACGAGGCCACACGGCGCATCCGCGCCCTTAGCTCCCCCCGCTCCGCCACCGTGCCCATAATCGCCATGACGGCCAACGTTTTTCGGGAGGACGTCGAAAAGTGCCTGGAGAGCGGAATGAACGGCCACATCGGCAAACCGCTTGAATTTGAGGCGGTGCTTGCGCAGATGCGGCGTTATCTCCACCGTTGACGACGGCCTATAAAAATTGTTCCACAGAGCACCCCCAGACGCGGCATTGCGCGGCGAAACGCCGCTCCTGCCCGGCTGCCAGGGCTTTTCTGCGCGCGTCGGCAATGACGCAGACGCCTTCTTCCACGAGGCAGGCCTTTATGCAGGCCGCTCCGTAAGCGAGACCCACGCGCCAGTTTTCAGGCTCAAGGCGGGTGAGCGCGTCCAGGGCGTTCAACCGCCGGGACAGATGCACCGGCGCCTCCGTCATGTCCCGCTCCATGTTGCACAGCCGTTTGCGGGCCGTGTTCCCGTCCGGCCCTTCGGAAATGAAGCGTCTCGCAAATTGCAGAAATTCCAGCGAGCATTCCGGCAAAGCTCCCTCCTCGGACCTGAAGGCAAAACCTGTCTGGGCAATTCTGCCGTGTCCGTGCAGGGCGGCGGCCCAACGGCAGCACATCTCCACGGGGCTTTCCGGCATCTTCAGCCGTTTGTCTCCCGGCCCGGCGGCGCGAGCCCGGCTCCCTTCCCGCCAGAGCATCCGGAAGAAACGGGCAAGGGGATAATCGCCTTCGCGCAGGGCAAGCGCCCCGGCCGCCGAAGCGACTTCAAGGGTCGCGGCGGGCCCGCCGCGATGTACCTCTGCGGCGGCAAGGCATCGGCACAGACGCAGAGCTTCGTCCGCGCTTCCGGGCGAGAGGGCCAGAAGAATCACGCATTGGGCAAGGGAATGCGAGACTACGGGGCGGACATGTTCCGGCAGATGTTCCCATGCGGGCAAATCTTCGAGAAACCGCACTCCCGCGGCCGCATGTTCGCGGGCATTGACCGCCAGAACGCCGTTGCGCAGTTGTTTGGCTACCGTCAGCCAGAAAGCGAGCCGCGCGGGCGGCCCCTCCAGACGGTTGCGGGACAGGCCGCGCGCTGCGTCAAGCAGACTCCGCGCCCTGTGCGCGGGCAGATGGCAGGCATTGACGCGCGCGAAAGCGGCGCGTCCGATTTCTTCCGCCCTTGCCGGCCGCTTTTTTGCCCAGGCCGCGCGATCCAGAAGTTCAAAGCCGTCCTGCCAGACGAGAACCTCCCTGCCGGGGTCCAGGAGGGCGTTCTGGTCTTCGCCGACATCCGGGCTCAGGACGCAGCAGCCGGACGACGCCGCTTCCAGCAGCCGGAAATTGCTTTCCCAGGCGATGCATTCGTTGGGCACAAGGCGGCTGTCGTCGTAGAGGAGCATCATGTCGGAATGATTGAGCCCCTCCACACACTCAAGGCCGCGCCGGGAGAGCAGTTCCACAAACCATTCCCGCAGGGGCCGGTGTTCGGTGCGCCGCGCGCACAGACTCATAAAACGCCCGCGCTTTTCGTGCGGCCGCCACTGCCGCGCCTGGCCAAACCAGGCAAAACGGCTGACGGCCGGCGGTCTGCGCTCTTTTGGAAGATCCGCGAAGAGAGAGACATGCGGGGTGAGTACCGCGTCAAAGAGAAGAGAATACCATTGCTGCCAAAAGAGGTTGAGATGCGAATCGACAGCGAAGAACAGGGAAGGGCAGGGAACCTCATCCAGACCGGCAAGATAGAGGCGTGGGCCGAGGCTTTCCTGCTGCGCCAGAATATCCGGAACAAAAGCCCTGGCTGAAAGCCGCTTCAGGAGGGGAGGCAGAAAAACGATGCCGCGCGGCGGGCGTATCTCCTCAATCGTGTGGCCCATGCCGATCAGGGCCTGCGCTATGGGCGGGGAAACGTCAATGAGGAGGATGTTCATCCTGTATCCGCGTATTTTCCGCGCCGCCGCTTTCCGGCGGCGCGGAAAATGCGCAAGCCTTTTTCATGATCCGCGCAAAGTCTGCGGTTTAACCTATTCCTTCAAACAAGACAGAAGAAAGATAGCGCTCCCCGGCGTCCGGCAGGATGACCACAATCGTTTTGCCTTCCCATTCCGGCAAGGCCGAAAGTCTGGCCGCCACAGAGGCGGCGGCACCGGAGGAGATGCCGGCGAGGATGCCTTCTTCCCTGGCGAGACGGCGGGCGAATTCCACAGCTTCCTCGTTGCCTGCCTGCTCTACCTGATCTACCAGGGCCAGGTCCAGGGTGTCCGGAATAAATCCCGCGCCGATGCCCTGAATTTTGTGCGGTCCCGGCTTGAGCGGCTCCCCTGCCAGATGTTGGCTTATGACCGGGCTTGTTGCGGGTTCCACGGCAACAGCCCTGATTGCCTTGCCTCGGTCCTTTTTGATATGGCGGGAAACGCCGGAGATGGTGCCGCCTGTGCCCACCCCGGCCACCAGAACGTCTATGGCGCCGGCCGTATCCTCCCAGATTTCCGGGCCGGTGGTTTTTTCGTGGATGGCCGGATTAGCGGGATTCTTGAACTGCTGCGGCATAAAGGTGTTCTTCGGATCCGCCGCCACAAGCTCCTCGGCTTTGCGTATGGCCCCGGGCATGCCCTCGGAACCGGGCGTAAGCACGAGGTTCGCCCCCAGCATGGCAAGGACGCGGCGGCGTTCCAGGCTCATGGTTTCAGGCATGGTCAGCGTGAGGCCGTAGCCCCTCGCGGCCGCCACAAAGGCCAGGGCAATGCCGGTATTGCCGCTGGTCGGTTCGATGATTTTCACGCCGGGCTTGAGCAGACCCTGTTTTTCCGCTTCCCAGATCATGGCGGCGCCGATGCGGCATTTGACGGAGTAGGACGGATTGCGCCCTTCAATTTTGGCGAGTACCGTGCTTTTCGGGCTGACCACCCGGTTGAGCCTGACAAGTGGCGTAAGGCCGATGGACTGCGAATTGTCGTGATAGATTCCGGGCATGCTGTTCCTCCTGTGTTTGTATATAAACCGCCCGATGCGGTTTCGTCAAAACCGTGTTCCGAGAGCCTGCCGCAAATCGCGCCAGAGGTCTTCCGGATCTTCAAGCCCGACGGAAAGACGGACGAGGGCATCGCTGATGCCGCGTTTTTTGCGTTCTTCCGCGGGCATGGACGCGTGCGACATGGTGGCCGGATGGCTCAGGATGCTTTCAACGCCGCCCAGGCTCACCGAGACAAGCGGCAGGTTGACGCATTGCAGGAATGTTTTTGTCAGGGCGGAGCTTTCCAGTTCAAAGGAAAGGACCGCTCCCGGGCCGCTTGCCTGCGAGTTGTGAACGTCCGCCCCCGGATGCCCTTCAAGGCCGGGGTAGAACACGCGCCGGACTTCCGGCAGGGCGGCGAGCCGGCGCGCGAGCTGCTGCGCGCCGGCCTGGGCCGCCTCCATCCGTATCGCGAGCGTTTTCAGGCCGCGAAGCAGAAGCCAGCAGTCCTGCACGCCCAGCACGGCGCCGAAGGCGTTTTGTATGAAGCGCAGCCTCTCTCCTGTTTTTCGTTCCCGCGCAATGGCCAGTCCGGCCAGCACATCGCTGTGCCCGTTGAGAAATTTTGTGGCGCTGTGCACGACGATGTCGAAACCAAGTTCCAGGGGGCGCTGCAGGAAGGGAGTGCAAAAGGTGTTGTCGACGATGCTGAGGATGCCGCGTTCGCGGGCCAGTTCGGCGATAAACGGCAAATCCGTGATCTCCAGCAGTGGATTGGACGGGCTTTCCACAAAAATTCCCCTGGTTTCCGGGCGCAGAGCCTGTCTCACCGCCTGCCTGTCCGTGCTGTCCACAAAAGTGCTTTCAAGCCCCAGGCGGCTGAACAACTGCGTCAGCACGCGATACGTGCCGCCGTACACGCCGTTGCTGACAACCAGATGATCCCCGGGGGAAAAGAGCAGAAATGTGGAGGATTCGGCGGCCATGCCCGAAGCGAAGGCCAGCGCCAGCGCGCCGCTTTCCAGATCGGCCATGGTCTGCTCCAGTGCCTCGCGGGTGGGATTGCCGCTGCGCGTGTAGTCAAATCCGCCGCGTGCGGCTGCCCGCTGATCAAAAGTGGACGCCAGATAGACGGGAACGCCGGAGGCTCCCGTGTACGGATCGCGATCCGGGCCGGCATGGATGAGGCGGCTTTTGAACTGCATGGCTTCTCCTTCGGTGATGTCGCGCTGTTTCAGCCCAGGACGCGGGAGAGGTCGTCAATCAGATCCGACTTGTCTTCAAGGCCGATGGAAAGGCGCAGAAGGCGATCCGTCAGGCCGGAACGCTCCCGCATGTCGGGGGGGATGTCCGCGTGGGTCTGCACAATGGGATAGGTAATGAGCGATTCGCTGGCTCCTAGGCTTTCCGCGAACAGAAACACCCTGACGGAGGCCAGGATGCGCTCCGCTTCCGCGCGGGAGGAAGTTTCAAAGGAAATTATGGCGCCGTGGCCGCGGGACTGCGCAGCCAAAAGGGCGTGGCCAGGGTCCGTCGGCAGGCCAGGGTAGCGCAGATTGTGTACGGCTTTGTGTTCCTTCAGGAATCCGGCTGTGGCCAACGCGTTTTCCTCGTGTTTTTTCAGGCGCAGGGACAGCGTCTTGAGGCTTCTGAGCAAAAGCCAGGACTCAAAGGGGCCCAGAATCGCGCCAACGGCATTCTGAATGTGGGCCAGACGTTCGCCCAGCGCGGCATCACGGGCCACCGCCAGTCCGGCGACCAGATCATTGTGCCCGCCCAGATATTTGGTGGCGCTGTACACGGCAATATCGGCGCCAAGGTCGAGAGGGCGGCAAAAGACCGGGGTCAGAAAGGTATTGTCCACAATGAAAAGGAGGCCGTGTTTTTTCGCCAGATCCCCCAGGGCCTTCAAATCAGCGACCTTGAGCAGGGGGTTCGTGGGCAGTTCCACGAACAGTCCTTTGAATTTCCGACGGTCAAGGATGTCGGAGACGCGGGTTGTGTCAGAGGTGTCCGCGCAGACAAAGCGCAGGCCGTAGTTTTTGTAAAATTGCTCAAAAAGGCGGTAGGTGCCGCCGTACATGTCTTCTGTAACGAGAATGGCGTCGCCGGGGGAAAACAGGCGCATGACGGCGTCCACGGCCGCCAGGCCCGAAGCGAAGGCCGCGGCCCGCGCTCCGCCCTCAAGGGCGGCCATGGTTTGTTCCAAGGCCTGCCGCGTGGGGTTGCCCGTGCGGGAATAGTCGAATCCGGTGCTTTGCCCGAGAGCGGGATGCTGAAAGGCGGCGGAAGGACAAATGGACATGGCGATGGCTCCTGTGACGGGATCGCGCCGCGCGCCCGCCTGCGCCAGAAGCGTGTCTTGTTTCATGTCCTCCCCCTTGGATTGTTTTAAAATATTCAAAACGACCGATTTTATAATATTTTCAATGTTGAATTTTCCCGCCCGTCAGGCAGACCTGCCGTCAAATGCTGTAATCGGGGAATTTCGGACGGTTGTCCGCATCAACCAGATCTTGCAGCGTTTTGCCGCGATAGACGCCTTCAAGGGCCAGCCGGGCTTCCCGCCACAGCGGCAGAAAAACGCAGCCGCCCCTGAGCGGGCATGGATGCACCGGCTGGTCGCCTTCGCAATCCATGCGGTATATCTGGCCGTCGAGAAAACAGATCAGCTCTTCCACGGTAATGCTGGAGGGCGGGCGGGAAAGCATAAATCCCCCGCCCTTGCCGCGCCGGCTTTCCACAAAGCCGCCCTGGCGCAGCTGGTTGAGGATGTTTTCCAGAAAACGTTCGGGAATCGCCTGAATACGCGCTATTTCAGGGATGCGCACAAGCCCCTGCCCCCAGCGCCTGGACAGTTCAAAGAGAGCCCGCAGGCCGTATTGGCATTTGATCGAAACCCCCATGAAATCTCCCGGCGGAAACAGTCTTTCGCGCGGTTGCGAAAAGCGATATTATTATAAATACGATGAGGAAGATGATAAATTGTTTTGAAAAAAAACGCAAGCGGTTTTTTGCATGCCGGGGGTCTTTCAGACGGCCCGCCAAAGGCGGCCTTATTCGATTTCTAGTGTTGCGTCCTATAAATGAGTACGCTTCTAAGCGGTTAATGGTTCACCTGTGTATGTCCAGCGAAATGGTTTTGCCCACAGCTTGTTATATTGCTCCCCCGAGTAAACATTGCCAAACAGGGGGGCGTGTCTTTTATGCGGTGTGCGCCATTTACGCTAACCGCGGCAAGGTTTAATCGGGGGACCAATAGTTTCTGACGTATTCCATGATCTGGGCCACAAGCGCCTGCTTGCTGGGCCAAATCCCACCCCGAATAACGTCACGCGTGAATATGTTGAACCATATTTCTATCTGATTCAGCCAAGAGGCATAAGTCGGCGTAAAATGCATATAAACCCGTTTCTTGCTCGCCACCCAGGACTTCACGTCCGCTTGTTTATGCGTGGCCGGATTGTCCACGATAATGTGCAGATCCTTGCCGGGAGATTGCCGGTAAAGCCGCTTGAGAAACTTCAAAAATTCCTGACTATTGGCGCTGTCCACGCATTTGGCGGTTATCTCGCCCTGATGTACCGCCAGAGCCGCGAGCAGGCATGTCGTTCCGTTGCGTTTGTAGGTAGCCGTCAGCCGAGCCGGATCGTCCGGGCGCATCGGCAACAGCGGTTGTGTCCTGTCCAGAGCCTGAAGGTGAGACTTCTCATCAACGCACAAAACCAGCGCATTCTCCGGGGGCGACAAATAAAGGCCGAC
>JAISOT010000230.1 GCA_031275465.1 Desulfovibrio sp. | reverse complement strand
GGAGCGCTCAAGCCAAGGCCAAGGGCAAATACGTCTTCCTGTTTCATACGGCACCTCTGGTGACTTTCTACAGGCCACTTCCCCCTTGGTCAAATTCCATAGTCAATGTCGAAGAACCTAAAATCCTAACCCCAGCACCCAGATGCCCGCGAGCGGCAGGCCGTAGCGCCAGACCGGTTTTCGGGGCAGGCGGGACATTGCCGCCAGCAGCCAGCCAACCCCGGCTCCCGCGGCAAGGCTGAGCGGCAGGAGCAAAACGGCGCTTTTCAGGCCGGCAAGCAAAAAAGCGATTCCCGTTGGAGCGGCAAGGAAGCCAATGACCGCCACCCGGAGAAAATGCAGGAGCGCAATGCCCCCGGGCCTGGCATGCCAGGGCAGGGAGGGCGGAACGGGTTCGGGCGCGGCCGGAGTTGTCATGGCCACAGGTTAGCACCCGGAACAGCCGCATGACAAGGGAAATTTCGGTAAATTCGCGGAACCGGAAAAAGGGCATGAGGCACCAGAAAAATCGTTCTAACATGTTTCAGCAAATTTTTTCCAGATTTCCTCCGTTCTTTCTTCCAGTCTTCGTCGGGTGTACGCCAGGGCGGTCTGACGCCCGTTGCAGACGAGCTCCTTCCACCGACCGTTGCCCGCGCGGGCAAGCCCGACGGCGTGGGCCAAGGCTCTGGCCGCGCCAAGCACGTCGCCGTCCGCCACAAAAAGGCCGTTGCCGCTCCGGGGTTCGCGCGCGAGCGCGAAAGGCGGCTCAAAAAGCCCCGGCAGAGGATGGGGTTCGGGGTTGCGCATGTATTCAAAGCCGCCCAAACCGCTGAAACCCACCGGAACGCAACCGCAGGCCATGGCCTCCGCGGGCGGCAGGGCGAAGCCTTCCGGAAATCCGGTACTCAGAAAAATATGGCAGGCGGCGAGAACGTCCGCCACCTCCTCGCGGCCGAGGTTGTGAACGGAGACGAATTCCGTTTCAATATTCGCGGCGTCAAGCAAAGCCAGGGTGATGAGACGGATTTGATCCGCCAGGGCCTTGTTTTTGCGCGGCATGAAGGCGATGCGTATGCGGCCGCCGGGCCGCGCGTGCTCACGAAAAAAGACAGGATGAACAGCCGGGGGAAGCACGTCGTCCATAACATTTTGTCCGTCAAGGCCGAGGATTTCCCTCAAAAAATAACGCACCGGCCCGGATGCGGCCAGAAAGCGGAGCGGCCGCTCCGGCCGTGAACCGGCAGCCAGCTTCTTCCATGTCACGTTTTCGGGCAGGCCTGTCATCATGAAGGCCCAGTTCTGCACATATACAAGGACATGCGCGCCCGCTCTTAGTCCCGGCGCGAGGGCATTGGGCCAGCCTTCGGGCACAAGCCAGACGTCGTCCGGCTCAAGGAAGGACCCTTCAGGATCCCAGGGCAGATACGGAACGTGCGCGGGCGGTTCCGCCGGCGTACGCCCCGCGTCGGTGGAGACAAGGGCGACAGGCCGCCCCTGCCGCGAGAGTATGCCGGCCAGTTCCCAAATAGCCGCAAGACCGCCGGAACCGCGCCTGAGAGGCGGGCTGAAAATCACGGTGCGCATGACATCGCTCCTGCTCCCGATTGAGACGTTGCGAAAACGCAATATCTTGCCCTGAGCCTTCTTGTGCAGGAATTTACGGCTCAAAATGACTTCGGACAGATGGGGGGAACTTTATACAAGACAAGGTCCGTTGCCAAGTTTTGCCTTGTCGCCGGTTTTATGGCACAGTCGCCGTATGCACTTTGCTCTCGTCAAAATCAATCCTGAAGACGCCAACCCTTCCCACGGTTTTGACGATGTCATCCTTCCGTTTTACTGCGCGTTACGGCGTCTCGGTTTTGACGTGGAAATTCTTTTCAACCGCGTCAACGGGAAAAGCCGGAATGTTGTTTTCGGTTCCTGTATCGCGCCCCGGCGCACAAGCCGCATGTTGCCCACGGGGAGCATCGTCTTCAATCTTGAGCAGATAGCCCCGGGCAACAGATGGGCGAATCCGGATTATCTGGCCCATCTGCGCGGTTTTGACGTATGGGACTACAGCCCGGCCAATACGCGGGAGCTCAGGGCAGCGGGCATTGCGGCGGCCTGCGTCCCCTTGGGGTATGTGCCTGAAATGACGAGGCTGGCCCAGAATTTTCCGGCGGATGTCGAGGCTCTTTTTTACGGCCTTGTCAGCGACAGAAGGCACGCGCTCATACAGCGTCTTCTGCAAAAGGGCGTGCGCGTGCTCTGCCCGAAAGACGCTTTCGGCGATCTGCGCGACAGGTTGCTCGCCCGATCAAGACTCGTGCTCAACATCCACAATATTGTGCCGGCGCGACTGGAGATGGCGCGACTGGGCTATGTATGGGCCAACAAAAAAGCGGTGCTTTCCGAAGCGGGCGAAGGGGACGAAATCCCCGAGGATTTGCGGGAGGCCTGCGCTTTCGCCTCCTATGACGATTTCCCGGAGGCGGCGGCGCGCCTGCTCACGGACAAGAGCGAGCTTGAACGGCGGGCCGGGGCCGGATTCAAAGCCTTTGCGGCGCGGCCCCTGACGCGGAGCCTGGAAGAAATTGTCGGCAGGCGCGTTTATCCGGCTTGCGGCCCTGACGGCCGGGCCATGACGCCTCTACGGGAATGGCTGATCAGGGGCGACATGTCATAGAGCGTGTTTCTGCCGGGCAAACCAGCCCGCGAAAGCCGCCTCGGCGCGGGCGGCATAGAGCGCCCTGCGGTCCTTTTTGCGGACTTTTTCCCCAAGCTCGGGCATCAGGCCAAAGTGGGCGTTGGAGGGTTGAAAGTGCTTGGCGGGCGTCCGCAAATGTCCGAGCAGCGCCCCCAGGGCGCTTTCCGGCGGGGGCGGCGCAAGCCCGCGCCCCCGGGCGCGGGCCGCGAGCAGAAGCCCCAGCCACAGGCCGCAGGCGGCCGATTCCACGTAGCCTTCCACGCCGGCAATCTGTCCGGCCAGAAAAACGCGCGGTCGCGTTTTCAGGGACAGGTCCGCCGCCAGGACCAGGGGCGCGTTGACATACGTATTGCGGTGCATGCTGCCGAAACGGACAAATTCCGCATTTTCCATGCCCGGCACAAGGCGGAAAACCCTGACCTGCTCAGGCTGGAGAAGGCGCGTCTGGCAGCCCACCAGATTGCATGTTTCCATATTGCTGTTTTCCGCGCGCAGTTGCAGCACAGCCCACGGACGGCGGCCGGTGCGCGGGTCCGTGAATCCCACGGGCTTGAGCGGGCCGAAGGTCAGGGTGCGCGGGCCGCGATCCGCCAGAGCTTCCAAGGGCATGCAGCCTTCAAAATGTCTCGCCCGCTCGAAATCACGCGTTTCCGCGCGGCGGGCGGCGCGGAGCGCCGCATAAAAATATTCGTATTCCTCGCGGTTCATGGGGCAGTTCAGGTAATCGCCACCGCCGGCGGGCGCGCCCTTTTCCGCGCCATAGCGTGACGCCTTGAAAACAACGCCCATGTTCAGGGAGTTGGTCCAGACAATGGGCGCTATGGCGTCGTAAAAATAGCAGTGCTCTGTACCGGCGGCTTGCGCGAGGGAATCGCTCAGCCCGTCTGAAGCCAGGGGACCGGCGGCAATAATTATCGTGCCTGCTCCGTCAAGAACGGGGTCATCCAGAGAGGCGACGCAGCGCTCCACAAGGCGTATGCGGGGATGGCCGGCAATCTGCGCGGTGACGGCGACGGCAAAGGCTTCCCTGTCGACGGCAAGGGCCTTGCCCGCCGGTACGCGGTGCGCGTCCGCCGTCCGCATGAAGGCGCTCCCGAGGGCGCGCATTTCCGCTTTGAGCAGGCCGATGCCGGAGGTGCGCTCGTCGGAGCGCAGGGAATTGGAACAGACCAATTCGGAAAGACAAGGACTCGCGTGCGCCGGAGAAAGCTTGCCCGGCTTCTGTTCGTACAGGGTGACATCAAGAGAGGCGCGGGCCAGCGTGAGGGCGCATTCGCATCCGGCGAGCCCGGCGCCCACAATGGCTATGTCCGGCTGAGGCATTGGGAAACGGCGCGAGTGAATTACAGATAGACGCGCAGCCCGGCATAGCCCACGGTGCGCCTTGTGTCGCCGGAAGCGCTGGCCGAGGTATCGTGCAGGACAAGTCCGGCGGAAGGCTCCCCAAGCGTCTTTGCGGCAAACAGGGCGACGGCGAGAGGGGCCGCCCCGCACATGCTGATGCCGCGTTCGGCCACAACGGCGAGCAGGCCTTCCGGGTCGCAGGAGAGGGCTCTCTCCAGAGCCATATCGTCTTTTTTCAGGGTGGTCTGCTCGTTTTCATAGTGGTTCATGTCCGAACTCACCAGAATACAGACATCCGCCGGATTATCCCGATACAGGGCGGCGAGCGCGGCCGCAAGCCCGAGTCCGGCGGCGCGCAGGGCTTTCGGTTCCCGCGTTCCCACGCATACCGGGACAATTTGGGCCCGGTTTCGGGTGAGAACCTGCAAAAAAGGCAGCAGCACCTCAATGGAGTGCTCCCGCAAATGACAGCGCGTGTCCGGCGTATAGACCCCCTTGAGCAGAGACGCGGACAGGGAGGCGTCCACCGCCACCGGCCCCAGCGGCGTCAGCCATGCGCCGTCGGGCCATACCCCGAAGGGATGCCCCTGCCCCGTGTGGTTTGGACACAGCACAATAAAACGGCCCGGCAGGGCAAGGCCGGCCAGAGTCGCCCCTATGACGCGGCCGCAGTAGACATAGCCCGCATGGGGCAGCATGAGGGCAAAAAGATGTCCGTTGCCCTTGTCCCGGAGAGCGGATGCCGCCGCGCCTTTGGCGAGGCAGTCCCTGACCGAGGATTCCAGACCTTTGGGATCCGCCGGATAAAAGGTTCCGGCGACGGCGGGATGGCGGACGGCGGCGCTCATATAATGCGTCTTCCCCCTATCCAGTGAGCCTTGACGCGTCCGTGCAGTTTCTGCCCCAGAAAGGGCGTATTGCGGCTTTTGGAGAACAGCGTCTCAGGACCGGGTATCCAGATTTCTTCCGGGTCAAAGAGGAAAAAATCCGCCGGATCGCCGGGGGCGAAGCCGTTCCAGGGCAGTTTGAAAATCTCTCCGGGCCGGCGGCACCAAAGGCGGGTCAGATCCGATTCGTCCAGGACATTTTCGCGCACCAGTTCCCAGGTAAGGCTCAGGGCCGTATCCAGCCCGGTGATGCCGCACATGGCTTCGTCCAGGGTGCCGTCCTTTTCATGATCCGCATGAGGGGCGTGATCCGTGGCCAGAATGTCGACAAGGCCGTCTTTCACCGCGCGACGCAGGGCTTCCCGGTCTTTCGGGCTGCGCAGGGGCGGGCTGACCTTGGCAAGGGTATTGTAGCCCTCAAGCGCGTTCTCGTCCAGCATCAGGTAATGGGGGCAGGTCTCCGCGCTTACCCTGACGCCGCGAGCCTTGCCCCAGGCTATCACATCCAGGGTGAGTCCAGCGGATACATGGGCGATATGGACCGGCAGATGCAGATATTCCGCCAGCATGATGTCGCGCGCGGCCTGCGCCGCCTCGCCCACGTCCGGCTGTCCCTTGAGGCCCAAAAGGCCGCTGACGGAGCCTTCATTCATGATCCAGCCGCTGGCGAGGCACGGGTCTTCGCAGTGATCAATGAAAATCATATCCAGATCCGCCGCGTATTCCATGATGCGGCGCAGAAGTTCCGCATTGCCGACAGGGCGGCCGTCGTTGGACAAGGCCACGCAGCCCGCTTCTTTCAATTCGGCCAGAGGGGCCATTTCTTCCCCTCTCAGTCCCACGGTGGCGGCCGCAACGGGGTGGAGGCGCGGGCCGGAGGGGTGGCTTCCGGACGCGCGATCCAGCATAAAGCGGGTCACGGCGGCCGTGTCGTTTACCGGTCTGGTGTTGGCCATGCACATCACGGCGCAAAAACCGCCGTGGGCCGCCGCCGTCAGGCCGGAGGCAATATCTTCCTTGTATTCAAAACCCGGCTCGCGCAGGTGGACATGGGCGTCAATAAAGCCGGGCAGCAACACAAGGCCGGCCGCGTCGTAAACTTCCGCTTCATCCGGGGCGGGGCAGCGCCCTGCCGGGGTCATGGTGACTATTTTGTCCCCCTTCACCAGCAGGTCCACAGGGGAACCCTGATGGCGGGCACCGGAGATGCACAGTATCATGTTTTTCCCTTCCGCGCGGCCATTTGAGGCGTGTTATAACGTTTCTCCGTCGCGGCGCGTGGCGAACAGGTAGAGTATGGCCATGCGCGTGGCGACGCCGGAAGACACCTGGTCAAGCACCAGGCTCGCCGGCGCGTCGGCGACATCATTGGCTATTTCAAGGCCTCTGTTCAGAGGGCCAGGGTGCAGAACTTTGGCTTCGGGCTTTGCCGACTTGAGGTGATTGGCGGTAAGGCAGAACCGGCGGGAATATTCCGCAAGATCCGGGAGCAGTCCGGCCTGCTGCCGTTCCAGTTGCAGGCGCAGACACATGACCGCGTCCACCCCGCGTACGGCCTGATTGAGATCGGAATATGCCTCTGCGGGCCAGTTTTCCACCCCGGCGGGCAGAAGGGTGCGCGGCGCGCAAAGGCGTACGCGTGTGCCGAGCATCGTGAGCAGATGCACGTTGGATCTGGCAACGCGGCTGTGAGCGATGTCTCCCAGAATCAGGAGAGTTCTGTCGGCAAAGCGTCCTTGCCACGCCTGACGCAGACTGAAGCAGTCAAGCAGCGCCTGTGTGGGGTGGGCGTGCCAGCCGTCCCCGCCGTTGACTATGGAACAATCCAGCGTTCTTGCCAGGTATTCTGCCGCGCCGCTGCTCGCATGGCGCATGACGATGACATCCGGCCCCATGGCCTGCAAGGTCAGGGCCGTATCCTTGAGACTTTCACGCTTGTTGAGGCTGGAACCGGATTTCGACAAAGGATGGGTATCCGCCGAAAGACGCTTGGCCGCCACGTCAAAGGATGTTTTGGTGCGGGTGCTGTCTTCCACAAAAAACAGCACTACCGTTTTGCCCTTGAGAGTGGGCACCTTTTTGACCGGGCGGCGGTTGACTTCCTGGAATCTGGCGGCGAGATCAAGCAGGTGCAGCGTATCTTCGCCGTTCAGCTGCGTCACGTCCAGCAGATCCTTGTGCGGCCAGAAATAACGATTGTCAGCGTTCATGGTCGGTTGTCTTTTGCGTAAAAAAAACCCCGCTAAGGCAACGGGGGAAAACGGAAAGCCACATTACGCCGGAACGGTGTGCAATATTTCATGGCCGGAAATATAAGGCCGGGGACATTGTTTTGTAAAGAAAAAATTCATGCCCTCTCCGGCAGCCATTGCCGCGGCATGTTATGGCAAAATGACAGTGTCAAAGCGGGAAAATTGCAGAATGAGGAAGGCGGTTGACGCTCCCCGCGTCTTTGATTAAGGTGAAAAAAATTGCGAAGTTAAATCTGCAACACTGTACGGCGGTTGCTCGCTTGTCACTCTTTGGGTGTGGGCATCTTCCTGGCAGGGGGCGCGACATGGGGTTTTCTTTCCTGATCTATCTGGCCTGCGGCGCGGTGGCCGGCATTCTGGCGGGGCTTCTGGGAGTAGGCGGCGGAATTGTCATTGTGCCGATGCTGGCGGCCGTATTTCCCGCCCAGGGCGTCCCGGCGGAGTATGTGCAGCAGTTTGCCCTGGGAACGTCTCTGGCCAGCATTGTGATAACCTCGGTTTCGAGCACGCGCGCTCATAACGCCCGCAAGGCCGTGCAGTGGAATATCGTGCGCGACATAACACCGGGGATTTTGGCGGGAACATTCGCGGGCGGCCTTATTGCCACGCATCTGCCCACGCTTTTTCTAAAAAGCTTTTTTGTCTGTTTTCTCTTTCTGGTTTCCGCCCAGATGCTTTCCAACTACCGGCCGCCCGCCGGGCGCGAGATGCCGGGTTTCTGGGGAACGGCCGGCGTGGGGAGCGGCATAGGCCTTGTGTCGAGTTTCGTGGGCATTGGCGGAGGTTCGCTTTCCGTGCCCTTTATGAGTTTTTGCAACGTGGAAATGCATCGTGCGGTGGGAACCTCGGCGGCCATTGGTTTTCCCATAGCCGTGGCGGGTGCGCTGGGTTATGTAGTCGGCGGCTGGGGCAGGCCGGATCTGCCGTCCGGCGCCTTTGGCTTTGTGCATATGTGGGCATTCGCGGGCATTGCTTCGGCAAGCTTCATCACGGCCCCGCTGGGGGCAAAGCTTTCCCATTCATTGCCCACCGTCAAGCTCAAGCGCGGTTTTGCTGTTTTTCTCGCCATAGTCGCGCTGAGGATGCTTTACGGCATTCTCTGAAAAACGCTGTCGCGCGCGTAACGCCAATGCTGACATAAAAAGCGGCGACAGAGCGGCTTTACCCCAAACTGCAAGCGGATGTCATGACAAATCCCGTCCTTGTCCTGCGGGCCAGGACCATGATAACCCTCGCCGGTGAACGCCCGGCCAGAGGCAGGGAACTGTTTGCCCCTCTGAGGAAAATTGACAACGGGGCGCTTGTGTTGCGCGGCGGCGTTGTTGAAAGCGCGCTGTCCTGGCCGGAATGCAGGCCGCCTTCGGGCGCGCGCGTGCGCGATCTTGGGGAGATTTGTCTTGCCCCTGCCTGCTTCAATGCCCATGCGCATATCAATCTTTCGTATCTGGCCGGACGCACTACCTGGCACAAGAGTTTTGCCGCCTGGCTCGCAAGCCTCATCCCGCTGCTCGGCGAACCGCCTGCCCCGGAGGCGCACAAACTTTCCCTGCTGAATGCCTGCGCTGGCATGGCAAGCGCGGGCACGGCCCATGTGGGAGACATTTGCGGCCCAACCCCCGTGAATCCCGGTCCGGAAGCGGTGGAAGAGGCCGGCCGCGCCTGCGGCCTTGGCGTGACCCATTTTTGTGAATGGCTCGGCTCTTCTCCTCCCCTCAATGACGAGATTTATCCCTGGCCGCCCCATTGTCGGACAGCTTTGGCCGGCAGGCCGCTCCAGGCCGGATCCGCTCCCTGCGGCCACGCCCTCTATTCCACCGCGCCGCAAACGCTGCAAGCCGTCAGGCGTTTTTGCGCTCGGCAAAGGAAAATCTTTGCCTTTCACCTTGCCGAGTCAACGGAAGAGATACAGATGCTGACCGATGGCGACGGCCCGCTCAGAGATTTGTATGTCGGGCGTTTGCTGCCGGAAAACTGGCATGCGCCGGGCATGCGGCCTCCGGCCTATGCCGAGAGCCTGGGCTTGCTCGGGCCGCGCGTTCTCGCCGTTCACGGAGTGCAG
>JAISOT010000227.1 GCA_031275465.1 Desulfovibrio sp. | reverse complement strand
CTTATAACATGATGGGAAAACTATTCGGGCGTAATCGCTCTCTGATTTATCGCTGGATTCGAGATGCGGGCTTGAACACGGATGAACCTGTGGTCGGCGGTGAGATAACCCAAATTGAGCTTGACGAAATGCGGCGTTTTATCCTGTCGAAAAAAAGAAACTTCGGCTCATCAAAGCCCTTGATCGTGGCGGCGGGAGAACTATCGCCCAAGTTCCCGGTGGTCGTGATAGCGCAACATTTAAACGGCTCTACGACATGGTAACGCACTTGAAAAATTGCTTTTTTTACACCGACAAGTGGAATGCCCTTGCCGATATTTTGCCGCAGGAGCGTCACATAATCGGCAAAAGCGGGACGCATGCAATTGAACGCGATAACAGCAATGCCCGCCGCCATCCGGGAAGGTTTACCCGCCGCGCGAAGGACGACACACCGCCGACTCGCCCCGCCTGGGTGCAAAACCTTGTAAACAAGCAAACAGAGCTTAAGGATCAGTGAGAACGTCTTGAAAAAATTACGGATTATTCTGCGGCTCTTGCGAAACGCCGCCCTGCCCCTTGCCGCTGTCTGCGCGCTCTGCGCCTGCGCCGGGAGAGGCCCTTTGCCCAAAGTGTCCCTGGTGGAAGACCGCGCTTTTCCGTCGGACGTCCCCGATGATTTTCAGGCCGGCGGCTATGCCTTGGAATGCGAGTACGGCTACTATACGGGGCAACGTATTGATATGTGCGCGTTGAAGCGAACCCACAGAGGAGAAGTGCGCCCAAATCCCAGCGGCGAAGGCAAAATTCACACCCGCTACGCCCTATGGCGGGATATGGATCTGTTCGCTCCTCCCGGCGAAGCCTGGGGCTATACCTTTACCATCCACACCACCGATGCGGATGTCGTCACCGCCTGCTCGGCCACGCAGCAACCGCTGGGGAACTTGAAAAAATAAGGTCGTTTTTTACCGCAAACGGCGGCTTGCAGTTATCAGCCCGGCTGGTTATGTAGAAGGCGAACGCCGACATATGGCCGCGCTGCGGCTGACGCTTTGAAACCGCAACCGTTGCAGGCGGATGTTGTGACTGTCAATATTCAGGAAATTCTCGACGCGGTTGAGACCGCCAAGCCCGAAGCCGATCTGGATCTGCTGCGGCGCGCATATGTCTTCGCCGCGGTAGCCCATGGCGGGCAAACGCGCCTTTCCGGCGAGCTTTACCTCTCCCATCCCCTGGCCGTCGCCTATTCTCTGGCGCAGATGGGCTTTGACGAACCCACTATAGCCGCGGGCCTTTTGCACGACACCGTGGAGGACACGCGGGCGACTCTTGAGGAAATTGACGACAAATTCTGTGAAGAGGTGGCCGACATTGTTGACGGCGTCACCAAGATAAGCCTCATCCCCTTTGACAACAAAGAGGAGGCCCAGGCGGAAAACATACGCAAGATGATTCTTGCCATGAGTCACGACATGCGCGTGCTCATGGTCAAACTGGCGGACCGCCTTCACAACATGCGCACGCTGAATTTCCAGAAAGCGCACAAACAGCGGCCCATCGCCCAGGAAACCATGGATATTTACGCTCCGCTGGCAAACCGCCTGGGGCTGTACAATATGAAACGCGACCTGGAGGATTTGAGTTTCAAATACCTGTGGCCGGACATCTACAATCAGATCGGCCGCTGGCTGGATGCGCATCAGCTCGCGGAGAAACAGATCATCGACAAGGTGGTGGAACTGATTCGCGGGCTGCTGGCCGCCAACGGCATCAAAGGACACGTGTACGGTCGCGTCAAGCACATGTACAGCATATACAAAAAAATGCAGTCCCAGTCCCTGACGTTGGATGAAATGCACGATATAATGGCTTTCAGGATTATCGTGGACAATATCAAGGACTGCTATGCCGTGCTGGGGCTTGTGCATTCCCAGTGGCGGCCGGTGCACGGGCGTTTCAAGGATTATATTTCGCTGCCCAAGGCCAACGGCTACCGGAGCCTGCATTCCACTGTCATGGGGCCGGAAGGCGAACGCATTGAAATTCAGATACGTACGGAAGACATGCACCGCCAGGCTGAGCACGGTGTCGCCGCGCATTGGCTGTACAAGGAAAAAAATCAGATCAACACCAAAGACCTGGGGCAGTTTTCCTGGCTGCGGGAAATTTTTGAGCGCCAGCGCGAAGAAAGCGATTCCCGGGAATTTCTGCATTCCCTCAAAATGGATTTGTTCAAGGATGAAGTCTATGTCTACACTCCGGCCGGCGATGTCAAGGAACTGCCGGAAGGGGCGACGCCGCTGGATTTTGCCTTTCTCATTCACACCGATGTGGGGTTGCATTGCGCCGGCGCCAAGGTCAACGGGCGTCTGGTGCCATTGGGCACGGAACTGAAAAATGGAGACGTTGTTGAAATTATTACAGATCAGTCCCGCAACCCCAACAGAGACTGGCTCAAATTTATCAAAACGGCCAAGGCGCGCAACCGCATCCAGCATTATCTGCGCACAGGCGAGCGCAAGCGGGCCGTGGAGCTCGGCCGGGAAATGCTGGAAAAGGAGGGGCGCAAGGTCGGCCTGAATGTGGCCAGGGCGCACAAGGTCGGGCACCTCCTCCTTGTGGCCCAGGATTTGAACTTTGACGGCGTTGACGAAATGGTCGCCGCCGTGGGTTATGGCAATCTGACGCCACGCCGTGTTCTGAACCGCCTTTACGCCGTGCTGCATCCCGATGATGCCGGCCAGCAGCCTCCGCCGCAGGGCAAGGAACGCAAGGAGGAGCAGCGCAGGGACGGCGGCGTGGGCATTGCCGGCGTGGACGGCGTGTTGACGCGCTTTGCCAAATGCTGCAATCCCGTGCCGGGAGATCCGATTGTCGGCTATGTTTCACACGGCATGGGCCTGAGCGTTCACAGGGCGGACTGTCCCAATGTGCCCAATATGGAACCGGAACGGCTGATATCCGTGCATTGGAGCGGCGTTGCGGAAAAACCCTATGAAGCCGGCATTTTTGTGCTCGCGAAAAACGAACACGGCGTTCTGGCCAACGTGACGCGGATTTTTGCCCAGAACATGGTCAACATCTCCGCCCTTGAACTGGATCAGCTGGTTGACGGCCGCGCCCGGTTACGCTTCATGGTGGAAGTGCGGGACGCCGCGCAGCTCTACCAGCTTATTGAGGCCATTCGCGCTTTGCCCGCCATTCTGGAAGTGGTGCGGGAAACCGAAGGCATGGCGACATAATCGCGTAAACGGCCGCCCGCGTTTGTCAGCTGCCGGAAATCCAGGCCCGCGCGGCCTCGCGCAGCCCTTCGGCCAGGGTGGGATGGGCGTGGACAGTGTGGGCGACGTCCGCAGCCGTAAGCCCGTATTGCACCGCCAAGGCCGCCTCGGCCACGATGTCGGCGGCGTGCGCTCCGATGATGTGGGCTCCCAGTATTTTGCCGCTCCCCTCTTCGCAGACAAGTTTGAAAAAACCCGGCAGCTCGCCCATGGCATGGGATTTTCCCAGCTCACGGTACGGAACCAGGCTTGAGCGCGTCCTGATTCCCTGTCCGTTGGCCTGCGCTTCGGACAGGCCGACAACGCCGATTTCAGGCGAGGTAAAAATGGCTGAAGGGATGATTCCGTAAGTCATGACGGCCTGTTTGCCCAGGCAGTTGTCCACGGCGCACAGGCCTTCGGCCGTTGCCGTGTGGGCCAGCATGGGGCGGCCGGGACCCAGGGCGTCGCCCACGGCGTAAACGCCTTCGGCGGTGGTGCGCATGGCGGCGTCCGCGATAATCCAGCCCCTGGCGTCGGTCGCGACGTCCGCGGCTCCAAGGTTCAAGCCTTCGGTATCCGGCGCCCTCCCCACCGCCACCAGCACGATGTCCGTCTCCACTTCCGCGCTCTGCCCGGCTGCCCCGGCCGCAAAGGGTGAGGGAACAACCGCGCATTTTACTCCATTTTTCCCAATGGCCGCATTTTGCACCGTTTTTGCCGTCAGCACGCTAATGCCGCGTTTTTTGGCCTCGCGCAGAAGCAGGCGACTTACTTCCTCATCCACCGGATCAAGGGGCAAAAGGCGGTTCAGCGCTTCCACAACGGTTACTTCAGCGCCGAACGCTCTGAAAATGAAGGCCAGTTCACAGCCGATGACGCCGCCGCCGACGACAAGCAGACGGCGCGGGATATAAGCCAGATTCAGGATATCGTCGCTGCTGAGTATGCGCTTGTGATCCACGGGCAGCGCGGGCAGGTTCAATATCTTTGAACCGGTGGCGAGGATGACGGCGGCGCCGGACAGTGACTCCGTTCCCTCAGCGGTGTGAACAAGCACGCCGCGGCCGGCCTGAAGTTCGGCCTGTCCGCGCGCAAGACGTATCTTGAGGGCCGCGCAGGTTTTTTCCAGGCCGGTACAGAGGGTTGCTCTGACTTTTTCCTTGCGGGCCATAACCGCGGCCATATCCGCGGCAAAAGCAGGGGCATTTTTCGAGGCGATGCCGAATTCAGCGAGCCGGCCGGCCGTTTCCAGCGCGTTGGCCGAGGCCTGGATGGTTTTTGTGGGGATGCACCCGGCGTGCAGGCATGTGCCGCCCATCCGGTTTTTTTCCACAAGGGTAACGCGGGCCCCGGAGCGCGCGGCGTGGAAAGCCGCCGAGTATCCGCCCGGACCGGCTCCGATGACTATGATGTGGGGCGTTTGTCCGTTCGACATTTTTTCCTTGCCGTTGTCACGCGAGGGCGCCCTCGCGCGCGAACTCCAGCGCTTCCGCGCAGAGTGTGGCGGCCATAACGGCCTTGATGGTGTGGAGGCGGTTCTCGGCCTCTTCAAAAGCCACGTTGCGGGGGGATTCAAACACCTCGTCCGAAACTTCCATACAGTCAAGGCCGAAGCGGCGGTAGATATCTTCCCCGATCTCGGTGTCGCGGTTGTGAAAACTCGGCAGGCAGTGGAGGAATTTGCAGTCATTGTTGCCCGTTTTCTCCATCGCCGCCACATCCACGCGGTAGGGAAGAAGCATGGCGATGCGTTCTTTCCACGCTTCGTCCGGCTCCCCCATGGAAACCCATACGTCGGTATACAGGAAATCACATCCCTTGACGCCTTCATCCACGTTTTCCGTGCGCGTGATGCGCGCGCCCGTTGTCTGGGCCGTCTCGCGGGCCATCCGGAAAATCCCGTCGCTGGTCCACAAGGCGCGGGGGGCGACAGAACGAAAGTCCAGACCAAGCAGGGCTGACCCCATCATGAGGGAATTGCCCATATTGTACCGGGCGTCGCCGAGGTAGGCCAGGGTCTGCCTGTGCAGGGGTTTGGGACAGTATTCGCGCATGGTGAGCATGTCGGCCAGAAACTGGGTGGGATGCCATTCATTGGTCAGTCCGTTCCACACAGGCACAGAGGCGTGTTTGGCCAGCGCTTCCACCCGGGACTGGGCAAAACCGCGGTATTCAATGCCATCATAAAAACGGGAGAGCACGCGGGCCGTATCGGGCATGGATTCTTTTTTGCCCATCTGCGAGCCAGACGGGCCAAGACAGGTGACGTTCGCCCCCTGATGGTGCGCGGCGGTTTCAAATGCGCAGCGCGTGCGCGTGGAATCCTTTTCAAAAAGCAGGACGACGTTTTTGTCTTGCAAAAATTTTGGCTCGCTGCCCGTTTTTCTGCATCGCTTGAGTTTTTCGGCGAGATCAAGCAGCAGGATGAGCTCCTCAGGGGCAAAGTCGCTCTCTTTCAGGAAATTTCTGTGGAGAAGTGCGCTCACGTCGGGCTCCGGTCAGGGTTGATGAAGCGATGGTTTGATTTTTATCCCTTTGGAAGAAATCTTTCAAGCCTCTTGTTGAGCGGAATCCACCATCGCGCCCGGGCAAAAGCCGCGGACGACATTTTACGCATTTGCCTGAATATATACGGTTTTTTCCGCAAAAATATTTATTGGAGGCCGCCGCATAGTCTGGTAACTTCAAAGCGTTGCCGATAGGGACGGCTTCAATTCTTTATGGAGGATCATTTATGCCCAAGCGAACGTATCATATTGAAACGCTTGCCCTGCACGCCGGACAGGAGGCCGACCCGACCACAATGGCCCGGGCTGTGCCGGTCTATCGGACAACGGCCTACAAGTTCCGCAACTCAAAGCACGGCGCGGATTTGTTTGCCCTGCGCGAACTCGGCAACATTTACGCGCGGCTTATGAACCCCACCAATGACGTGCTGGAAAAACGCCTGGCGGAGCTGGACGGCGGCGCGGCGGCCCTTTCGCTGGCCAGCGGCACGGCGGCCGTATATTTTTCCATAACCAACATTCTGCGCTCCGGCGACGAGCTGGTGAGCGCCGTCAATCTTTACGGCGGCACGTATACCATGTTTGACGCCATCCTGCCGCAGCAGGACATTGCGGTGCGCTTCACGCCGGCAAATGATTTTGCGGCGGTGGAAAAGGCCGTCAACGGGAAAACGCGCGCCATCTTTATTGAAACCATCGGAAATCCCGTGCTGGACGTGGCCGATATCGCCGGATATGCCGCCGTGGCCCGAAAATTTCATCTGCCGCTCATCGTCGACGCCACCTTTACCCCGCCGACGCTCCTGCGTCCCATAGAATACGGCGCGGATATCGTCATCCATTCGTTGAGCAAATGGATTGGCGGACATGGCGTGGGAATAGGGGGCATTGTCATCGACGCGGGCAGATTTGACTGGACCGATCCCAAATTCGCGATCTACAACGAGCCGGACCGCGGGTATCACGGCTTGCGGTTTGCGCATGACCTCGGCGATCTGAATCCGGTCGCCTTCGCGCTCCGCCTGCGCACCGTCGGTTTGCGCAACCAGGGGCCGACGCTCGCCCCCGACGCCGCCTGGCAGTTCCTCCAGGGGGTTGAAACCCTGCCCCTGCGCATGGCGAGGCACAGCGAAAACGCCTCCGCCGTCGCAGAATATCTCAAAAAACATCCAAAGGTCGCCTGGGTGCGCTATCCCGGCCTGGAGGGAGACCCCTCCTATCATCTCGCGCAGAAATATTTGCCCGAGGGCAAGGGCGGAATGGTCGTTTTCGGCGTCAGGGGCGGCGAAGAAGCCGCAATAAAGCTGGTGGACAATATTGAGCTTTTCAGCCTGCTCGCCAATGTGGGCGATGCCAAAAGCCTGATTATCCATTCCGGCAGCACGACGCATTCGCAGTTGTCGCAGGAGGCGCAGGCGGCCGGCGGGCTGCACGGAGATTTGATCCGTCTCTCCATCGGGCTTGAACATATCGACGACATTGTCGGCGCGCTGGCGGACGCGCTTGAGACGATCTGACGCTGCAGCACCGCTGTCATGAGGAATGTATGGACGCGGCACAAGACAAACTCGCGCTGCTGAGGGAGCATCTGCGCGGCCTCGGCAGCGCGGCGGCGGCTTTTTCCGGAGGCGTGGATTCCAGCTTTCTTCTCAAAGCCGCCCGCGACACGCTTGGGGACAAGGTGATTGCCGTTACCGGGCGATCATTGAGTTTTCCGCAGAGGGAACTGCGCGCGGCAGAGCTGTTCGCCGCGTCTCTGGGGGTCAGGCATTTTGTGATTGACTCCGAGGAGCTTGCTTTGGACGGATTCAGCGACAACCGGCCGAACCGCTGCTATCTCTGCAAGAAAGAGCTCTTCACAAAAATATGGAAGCTGGCGCGGGAACAGGGGATATCCCGGGTCATTGAGGCGTCCAACACTGACGACGAGGGCGACTACCGCCCGGGGATGCAGGCCCTGGCTGAGCTTTCCGTGCTCAGCCCCTTGCGTCTGGCCCGTCTGGGCAAGGCCGAGATTCGTCTGCTGTCCAGGGAAATGGGGCTGCCCACATGGGACAAACCGTCCTTTGCCTGCCTGGCGTCGCGCTTCCCCTACGGGGAACGGATTGAGCCTGAGCGCCTGCGCCGCATTGACGCGGCGGAGCAATTTTTGCTTGACAACGGCTTCAGGCAGGTGCGCGTGCGCTTTCACGAACAGGGCAAACTGGCCCGCATTGAGGTCGATGAACAGGAGTTCGCGCTTCTGGCGGACGCCGGATTGCGCGCCTCTGTTTGCGGGCGGTTGAACGAACTGGGCTTTGCCTATGTGGCTGTTGACCTGAAAGGCTACCGGACGGGAAGCATGAACGAGACGCTGTCCTGGCCCGCGACCCGGAAAGCGGACGTATGACGCAAAGCCGGAATCTCCGCAGGACAGCCAGGCGGACGGGAATCAGGCCGCGGCGCGGAGATCCGGATCCAGTCCCAGGGAGGCGAGCATGGCGAGATCGTCCTCCATGCTGTACCCCGGCGTTGTCAGGTAGTGGCCCGTCATCAGGGCATTGGCCCCGGCGGCGAACATCTCCCGCTGGCGCCCGCCGAGCACAAGGGGGCGCCCTCCGCATATCCGCAGTGTGGCTTCAGGCAGGATGTGGCGAAAAACCGCGATGATGCGCAGGGCTTCCCCGGCGCTCAACGGCGGCTGCGAAGCCAAAGGGGTGTGCGGATGGGGGTTCAGAAAATTGAGGGGAATGTGGCGCACGCCAAGCTCTTTGAGGCTGAAGGCGAATTCCAGACGCTGTTCCCAGCTCTCCCCAAGGCCGAAGAGACCGCCGGTACAGGCCTGCAGGCCGGCCCTCACGGCCCGTTCGACGGTATCGCGCCGCTGCCGCCACGTCTGGGTAGTGCAGATGCGCGCATAGCCGGATTCGGCCGTCTCCAGATTGTGGTGGTAGCGGCGTATGCCGAGGGAGGCGAGTTCGGACAACTGCCCTTCTTCCAGCCTGCCCAGGGACACGCAGACGCGCGGCACAATCTCCCCCGGCAGGGAGCGCACGACCCCGCACAGCCTGTCGAACTCCCTGCCGTTCAGCGCCGGGCCGCTCGTCACAATGCCGATCTTGGCCACGGGCGTGCCGGCCAGGGAAAGGATGCGCGCGCACAGCACGTCTGAAGGCAGCAGGTCAAAGACTTCCACGGAGGTCCGGTTGTGGGCGCTTTGCGCACAAAAACGGCAATCCATGGCGCAGTTGCCGCTGCGGGCGTTGATTATGGCGCACAAGTCAACCCTGGAACCAAAAACGGCCTCCCGCAGATGCCCGGCCCCCGCCAGAAGCTCCGGCAAGGGAAGGGAAACAAGCTCAAGGGCGGCCGAAGTTGTCATATTTTGAGACGGTGCCGAGAAACTTTTCATTCATGTATCTCCAGCGGGCGGCATTTGCGTATTCCTTCCTGATGTCCGCGGTCTCCCGGGGCGCGGGAGACACGATAAAGCTTTCCCTGGCCCGTTGCTCGAACTCCCTGACAAAATCTCCATAGCCCAGCGGCAGGCCCGTGAGCGAAGCGATGCTTTCCGGGAGGCGCTCGCGGTATTCCAGAATAATCTTGTCCGCGTAAAAATTGGTGCGCGCCGCTAGGCCGCGCGCTATCCAGCGCGCGGGTCTGTCCGCGTCGCCGGCGGCAAGCGCGCCGAAAGGATCGCGCCCGCCCTCGACGATATACGTGCAGGCCTGGAATTCCCAGCCGCCCACAATTTCCACGCCTTCATTCACGCTGAAGGGGCGGCGCATGATGCCGTCCCAATACCACCCGTTCTGCACCTCGGCATGGGCGGCGATCGCCAGCGGGCTTTCCGCGGAAACGCCGCCATAGACCGCCAGCCACACGCGCACCTGCGCGCCCGCCGGCATGCCGTCGCCGAGAAGGGTGGCGCTGCCTTCACCCGCCATGAGCAACGGAAGTCTGGCGGCCTGAAGAGAAATGGACGGTCTTGCGGTGGATACATACGCCGCGCCGCTCATGCCCCGCTGCAGAGCGGCGGCGCAGCCGAGAAAAGCCGAAAGGGCGATTACCATGCAACAGGCGCGTAAAAGTTTCATGGGCGTGTCTCCCGCGGCCTAAATTTTGGACTCGTCGTCCAGAAAAACCCAGTGCAGCATCCGTTTGTGCACACGCAGACGGTACTCCGCCTGACGGCGCAGAAGAGAAGCCGGACTGGCGAAAATCTCCTTATCCACGGCAATGACGTCTATGGGCGAAGAACTCAGCATCACGCGCGCCTTCTCCGCGGCAACTCCCATAAGCCTCGCGTCAAGACGCCATATTTTCGCTTCGTCTTCACTCATCGCTCCGCTGCATCCGGCAAAAATATAATCAGCCCCGCGCAGGGCCTCTTCGGGGCTGTCCGTAAACGTCACCGGCGTCTGCAAGCGCCCCGCCGCTTCCCGCATCGGCGCGGCATCGACAAGAGGCGGCAGCGATACGCGCAGCGCAAAGGGGAAAAACGCCGTCGCCTCAATAAGCGAACTCAGCGTGCCGTTGGCGCAGCCTATCCATGCCGCCGTGACTCCCCGCAGATCCCCGGAGCAGCGCAGCATGCAGGCGATATCGGCCAAGGCGTGCACGGGGTGCGCGTCTGGACCGCCGGCGTTGATGATGGGAAACTTCACCTGAACGCGCTCAACGTTCAGGGGAGCCGGGGAGATGCCGTAAACGGGTATGCCGAAAATATACAGGCAGTCCACAAAATAGTCAAAAACCGGCAGAATCTGGTGCTTGTAGCGGGTCAGTTCCTCCCTGCGGCGGATGCTGGGGCTTTCGTACACCACAAATCCGGACATCTGCCGCACGGCCGCCGTCACGCATAGGCGTTCGGGCAATGCCTCTTGGTAAAAAATCAGCACCGCCGTCCTGCCCTGCATGAAATCCGTATATTCCCCCGCATCGCGAATACCGACGGCTTGCCTTGCCAGAAGCCAGCACGCGGCTTCGCCCAGTTCCCTGATGGTCAATACGTGTCTCGGCATGGAATTTTCCTTACCTAGCTGATACCACAAAAAAACAACCACGGCCGCGGACGGAACCGAAGAATCCAGGCCAATATATCAAGGCAGGCGGAAACTGTCCAGAAACGGATGGATGGTTTCAAGCCAGACGGCATAGGCGGCGGGCGACAGATGCACGCCGTCCCGGCTGAATTCCTTCGCCAGACCGCCGCCGGCGTCGGCGAAGCGGGAATAAAGCGGTATGTAGGGCAGGCCCGCTTCCCGCGCCGACCTTTCAAGCTGCGCGTTGATTTCCCTTATGCCCGCATTTATCCGTCCGTCCGCGTCAAAGGGGAACGCTGTGGGCAGAAGGGAGCAGACATACAGCTTGGTCCGCGGCAAGGCTTTTTGCAATTTCCGCCATATCGCCCCGTGATTTCGCACAATGGCCGCCATCGTCCCGGCGGATGGCGGGCTTTCCCCCATCCAGGCATCCATGCCCAGATAATCGTTGATGCCGATCTGCAGAAAGACGACATCCGGCTTTACGGCAATCACCGTTGAAAGCCTCGCCAAAACATCAAGGGTTGTGTCGCCGTCGATGCCGAAATTGAGGACAACGTATCCCGGGAGGGCCTCAGACCAGGCGAAACGGTGCGTCAGGCTGTCGCCCAGAAAAACAACACGCATAACGCCGCCCTCCTGATGCCTGTCGCCGGGGAGCGCCGGCGGCGCGCCGGCCGGCTTGGCGCACGGCGCGGCCGCTAGCCAAAAAACCAGCAAAAATACCGTCGCGCCCGGACAAATGATATTTTTGCAGGCCATTCCCTATTCCTCTTCCTGTTTTTTGCGCTCCTCATTGACGCGGCTCATGATCTCCTCAAGATTCTCCACCGCCGCCAGGCGGAATCCGCCCTCCGCAGGGCGCATGCGGCCCAGCACCGGGTAGCTTTCGCCATTGCCGAAATCATGCACGACAAAGGGAATAATCCACTCTCCACCCTCGGCGCGGGGTAGGCCGATATCTCGAATTTCCTTGCGTCCCGTGGAGGCTCCGGCAAAAAGAGGGGCAAAAAGACCCTGGGCTGCCCGACCGCTTGGAGGGCGGCCGGCAAACGCGCCGGATCCCACGCCGTTCAGCACAAATGCCCTGGTTTCGCTGATGAGCAGATTGCGCACCTGCTCTCCGGCGACG
>JAISOT010000145.1 GCA_031275465.1 Desulfovibrio sp. | reverse complement strand
AGCTACGGGCGCGTTTTCCAGGCACAGCGCAAGGCTCTGTCTATTTAGGAAGTCTTGGCCCGTAATGTCAAGCGCAAGTCGCATCCGCGCGCGAAAGGCATCATCCCCCATCGGCCGGCCTGCCTGAAATACGCCGGCTGCCGCAAGACAGGCGGACAAGGTGTTGAAAGTCATGTTTCTGCTGATATGGCGCGGCGTTTTCCTCAGGCCTTGAAGCCCGCGGAGAGAGCAGACTTTATCCTGAGACGGACCGCAAATAACTGTTGATGGTTGTAGCTTGTCCGCTTTTCTGCAAATCAGCGCTGAAGTCAATCAGACTGAAATAATCCGCCGGGGGAGCAATCAGTTTTTTGAATTCCTCTTCCAGTCTGTCAGGGAAAAATCGCAGGGAACAGTCTTCCAGCACTTCAATTCTTCCGCCGCTGAATGTATTATTGATATTTTTGTCGCCCTGACCGTCGGAATCCAGGATGTCTCCGGCAAGTTTTCTTGTTTCGCGCACGTACGCGCGGACATGCCCTTGCTGAATCAAGTCCGCGTCGATTTGAAACAGATTTTTGAAATCAGCGCGGTGCGCCACTATCTTAAAGGCAACCAGCTTTTCCATGTTCGCCCTGATGCGCTGATACCTGTTCAGATTTTTCAGGTGCAGCAGTAAAAAACGGGTCGGGGCTTCACCGTGCACGGATAAGGGCAAATCTTTTGTATGGTGAAGTATGGGACAGTTATATTTTGACAGGGCAATTTCAAATTTCGGTATGATTTTTGAGTTTACTATCGGTTTTCCCAGGTGAAACAGCCACAAATTCCGCGGATCGAAAGAAAACAGGTTTTCATCGGCATTTATGTTGTCCATCCAGCATGGAGCGAAAAAATGCGCGTTTTGATTGTCTTTTAGAAATGCAGTGACGGAACAGTCACTGACAATTGTATTTCCATCATAGAGGTACAGATATTCGTCCGAGTCTATAATTGTAAAAAATATTGACGATCTGGAAAGGGCTTTATAAAGAGGCATGAATAAATGCGCCATGTGTATGGCGTCCATAAAACCATCAAATTTTACAAGGATTATATTTCTTTCATATTTTTTATATATATCAATGACATATTCATCAGTCGACATATTATCAAAGATGATAAGTTTTGTATTTTTAAGTATTTTAATATGATGGCGAATCCACTTTTCGATGAAAAAATTTTCATTTTTTGTCTTTGTAACAATTTTAAAAATAGATTTCTCCCGCTCCACAAGAGAACATATTTTTCTTCTGTCTTTATTCCATAACAGCATATGCTTACGTATTGTTTCTATCCATAGAGCATTTTACGCTCGGGCTTGTCGCTTGACGGCGAAGCGAATTCGCCTTGCGGCTGATCGGCGTCAGGCGGGCAGCCCGGCGCGGCGGCGCAGGTCAGCCAGCAGGGTTTCCGGCAGGCTGATGCCTTCCCGGGAGCGCTTCCGCCGCTGTTCCTGACGGCGCGCGCCGGGCAGGCGGGTGTTTCCCTGATCCAGAATATCGGCGCAGAGCGCTTCAACGCGCTTGAGGAATTCGTCATTGAAGGCCCTGGGGTCAATGAGCAGAAAAAATTGTCCCACGCCGGGCGGATGCCCCTGGGCCTCAAAAAAGGAGCTGGCCTCGGAGGCGTGATTTGCCCCGCTGAGCGTGGCCGCCAGCAATTCCACCATCAGGGCGAGCGCCGCGCCCTTGGCCCCGCCCAGAGGCTGCATGGTGCCCAGAAGCGCGGCTTCCGGCTCGGTCGTCTCACGCCCCTGCGCGTCAAGGGCCCAGCCGGGCGGTATCTTTTCCCCGCGCTGTTTCGCCAGCATGATTTTGCCCCGCGCCGCGACGCTCAGGGAAAGATCCATCACAACAGGATCGCCCTGCGCGCGCGGGCAGGCGAAAGCCAGGGGATTTGTGCCGAAAACTCCTTTGTTTCCTCCCCACGGAGCCATGGCGGCGGGGGTGTTGGCGCAGGCGAGACCCACGAAACCTTTTTCGGCAATTCTTTCCACAAAGTGCCCCAGAACGCCGCAATGGTGCGAACGTCTGACGGCCAGCGAGCATATTCCCTCAACTTCCGCCCGCGCGAAGGCAGCCTCAAGCCCGGCCTGTATCGCGGGAAAGGAAAATCCGTCGCCGGCGTCCGCCAGAACCACAGCCGGCCTGGGGTTTGTCACCACCGGCGTGGCGTCGGCCTGAATTTTGCCGGACAGGGCCTGATCGGCATAAAAGGGGAGGCGGGAGAGGCCGTGCGAAGGGATGCCGTCCAGTTCCGCCAACAGCAGGGCATCTGTCACAACGTCGGCCACAGCGTCCGGAATCCGCGCCGCTTTGAAGGCGTTCCGGGCCAGCGCGCGCAGTTCGTCAACAGAGAGGAGAGAAGTCATTCACATGGCTCCCGGCAACGGGTTTACGTCACTGAAACAGCATGCCTTCCGGCGTGGGCACGCCGAGCAGCACGGCAAAGACAAGCCATACGGCCAGGCACATTATGAGCGTCAGAAGGCAGGCGGCAACATAGGGCGAACCGTCGGTGTCGTTCAAAACCACGGCCGAAAGGCAGAGGAAAAGAGCGCTGGCCGGATAGAAGCCGAGAACGGGGGTAATGGCCGCATAGGCCGCGGACGCGGCGACGATAATCGCCACGCGGCGCATGGCGACCGGCTCCTCATCCCCGGACGCGAGCCCCCCGGCCGGAAAGCGTCGCTTTCTGAACCCCTGGAGGCAGAGCCAGATCCCCATCAGGGTAATGAACGCCAGAAGCAGCAGGGCGTAGTTTCTGCCCACGTCCTCCAGCTCGTGCAGTTGGGTGAAAAACACCGCGGCAACCAGGAGGACAAAAAGTCCGGACAGCATGTCTTTCAGCCAGTCCGCCCTGCTTGTGGGCGCGGGCCGCGCGGGCAGGCCGGCTTCCGCCGCGGCGCGCCGGCGCCGCAGATCCATGAGAAAGGGCGTGCACAGCGAAAGCAGCGTCAGGAAAATCAGCGCCACCGCGATGGGGCTGTCCAGAAAAACCTGCATGACCGATGAACCGGGGGCCTTGGCAAGGCTGACGCATTTGCCGAAATTTTCCTCAACCATCGGCCCCAGGATAATGCCGAGCGCCATTGCCCCGGTGTCCAGTTTGACCCTGTTGCAGAAGTAGCCGAGAATGCCGAAAAACATGGCGATCCAGACATCCAGCATGCTGTTGCGGATGGCGTACGACCCGATGACCGAAAGCAGCACAATGCCGATGGCCACAAAGGTAAGGCGGATGCTGAGCAGGCGGACCAGCAGCCTGATGAGCAGCAGGCCGACGGGTATCATGAGCAGGTTCACGGCGAACTGCGACAGAATGAAGGTATAGGCCAGATCCCCGGTGACCGTGAACACCTTGAAGCCGGGCTGGATGCCCTTGGCCAGCAGCGCGCCGAGAATGACGGCGGCCACCGCGCTGCCGGGAATGCCCAGGGTGAGCATGGGGATGAGCGCGCCGCCGATGACGCCGTTGTTGGCGCTTTCGCTGGCGGCCACACCTTCGGTAATGCCCGTGCCGTAGCGATCCGGTTGCTTGTCCCAGCGTTTGCTTTCATTGTAGGCGATGATGGAGGCGATTTCTCCGCCGGCGCCGGGCAGCATGCCGACAAATGTGCCGATGATTGAGGAGCGCAGCAGCACCGTTTTGCATTTTCCCAGCAGTTCGCGCGCCACAATGCCGAAAACGCCCGGAGTGGGATTGTATTGCGCGATGAAGGGCTTGTAGCTGCCGATGAGATAGAGAACCTGGGAGATGGAAAAAAGGCCGATCATGGCGGGGATGACTTCCACGCCCTGTATCAGCGGATAATAGCCGAAAGTGAAGCGCGGCGTGGCCACATGCGGATCAAGGCCTATGGTTGCCACCAGCATGCCCAGGCCGCCGGAAACAAGGCCCTTGAACATGTTGCCGGAAGACATCACGGCAATGGACGAAAGGCCGAAAAGACAGAGCCAGAAGTTTTCCGGCCCGCCGAATTTGAGCGCCACGCGCGCCAGGGGCGCCGCGAGGAAAAGCAGAAAAAAGGTGCCCACAATGCCGCCGAAGGACGAGGACAGAAGGGACGTCATCAGCGCCCTGTCCGCCTTGCCGGCCTGGCACATGGGCCAGCCGTCGAAGGTGGTGGCGACGGAGGATGGCGTCCCCGGCGTGCAGATGAGACAGGCGGAATTGGAGCCGCCGTAAATGGCCCCGACGTAGATGGCCCCGAGCATGACAAGGCCGCTGGTCGCGTCCATGGCAAAGGTGACGGGCACCATGAGGGCCACGCCCATGGTCGCCGTAAGCCCCGGCAGCGCGCCGATGATGATTCCGCCCGCGAGCCCCGCGAGCATCAGGACAATGTTCAGGGGTTCGCAGAGATGACCGAGAGCGGGCAGAAGAAATTCACTCATGGGCTGCTCACAGTGAAATATCCGGTTGATCTTGTCCCCGTCAGTATTTTGTTCGGCAAACGATAATTTCAACGCTGCCGCGCGACGGCGGCGTTGAAATTATCGGATTTCCCGTAACGGCCTGTTGCCGGCCGGTCGCAAAGATTATTTTTTGGCGAAAGCGTTCCTGATTTCCGTTTCCAGAGATTGCATGTGCTTGAGCAGGGCCGCGCCGTCCAGATATTCGGCGGGCTGGCCGGCTGTCTTCATGTCTTTCAGGTAATCGGGATCCATGCAGATTTTTTTGAAGGTTTCGCGCAGGAAGGCCAGATCCGCCGCCGGAATGCCCTTGGGAGCCACAAAGGCGCGGCGTATGTCGGAAAGAATGTTGTACCCCTGTTCCTTCAGGGTGGGCACCTTCGGCAGAAAATCGTTGCGCTTTTCAGCGGCAAGGGCCAGAACGTTCATTTCTTCCAGACTGCGCATGACGTCGTTCAGGTTGCCGAACATGGCGTCGATTTCCCCGCCGAGCAGGGCCGCGTTCTGATCGGCGGCTCCCTTGTAAAACACTTCGGTGACAGGGAAGCCGAGTTTTTTCCTGGCGTCAAGGTACATCAGATGGTGCCCGCTGTTGGGGCCGACAAGGCCGACCTTGAGCTTGCCGGGATTGGCTTTGGCGTAGTCGAAAAGCTCCTTCGCGCTTTTTATTTTGCTGTCCTTGCGCACCACGACGCATTGGGGGTCGTTGACCACCTGGCAGATGTAGTCAAAGTCGTCCACCTTGAACTGGGCTTTCTGGGTGAGGGCCTGGATGACGAGATGGGGAATGTTGATGCCCCCGATGGTATAGCCGTCCTTTCTGGCCATGGCGATTTCGCCGAAGCCGATGGCGCCGCCCGCCCCGGGCTTATACACGAAAACCCATTTCTGCTGGGGCACGTATTTGTTCCAGTACTTTTCCATGATGCGGGCCTGCACGTCGCTGGAGCCGCCGGCCGTGAACGCGATGATCATGGTGACGGGTTTGTCGGGGTAAACGGCCTGCGCCGGCATAGCCGCGATCAAGGTCAGGAGCGCGGCCAGGGCGAGTGTTGTGAAAAAACGCTGTTTCATAAAACCTCCTTATAAATGGCTTGAAACGGCAGATGGATGCGCGCTGTTTTGCATTCCGGCCGGCGGAATGCCCACTGTGATGAAGCGTGGCGGGATATGGGCCAGAGACGGCAAACCCGCACCGTGCCGCGCAACCACCTGCTGGTCGCGCGGCACAGTGCGGTGTGGAGGCCCAATGGACGTCGCCTACGCGCTTTCATAGAGTTTCGTCATGATGAATTCTCTGTGCCCGAGCGCTTCGGCCGACGTGTTTCGACCATTGCACGTCCTGAACATCATGTCAAGCAGTTTGTCCCCCGCCTGATCCAGATTTATTTCACGGCGCAGAATGCCGGAAACGTCCACGTCGATATGCTCGCTCATGGTGCGCACCGTGCGCGGATTCGCCGAAAGCTTTATGACCGGCAGAACGGGATTGCCGATGATGTTGCCCTGGCCGGTGGGGAAGAAATGCACCACAAAACCGGCCGCCGCCACCAGGGTGATCATTTCCGCCGCCGCAGAGGAAGAATCCATGAACCAGAGGCCCGGGCCCGTGGGAGATTCCGCCTTGTCCAGGCAGCCTATGACGGGCGCCTTGCGGCCGATTTTCTGCACATTGCCGAGAGCCTTCTCCTCAATGGTCGTCAGGCCGCCTTCAATATTGCCCTTGGTCGGCTGGGAGTCGCACAGGTCGTCCACCTTGTGATCATCCACCACCTTGGCGTAGCGGTCGAAGAAAAATTTGAATTTGTTCCTCACTTCTTCGTTTACGCAGCGGGCCATGACCAGATGCTCGCCGCCCGTGATTTCCGTCGTTTCGCCGAACACCGTGGTGGCGCCGGCCTCCCAGAGCTTGTCAAAGGCGTTGCCCACCGTGGGGTTGGAGGCCAGGCCGGAAGTGGTGTCGGATTCGCCGCACTTGCACGAGACCCACAACTCGTTGACCCTGCATTCCGTGCGCTGCAGTTCCGTGGCGTAGTGCACGAATTCCTTGGCTTTTCTGGAGGCCATCATGATGGTTTCCAGATCGCCGTGCTGTTCGATGCCGAAGCCGGCGACCGGCTTGCCGGTTTTGGCTATGCCGTCCACAATGCGCTGCGTCCAGATGGGTTCAATGCCTATAACCACCACGGCGGCCACATTGGGGTTGCAGCCCATGCCGATGAGGGTGCGGAAATGCAGATCCAGATCCTCGCCGAACTGCAGACGTCCGTAAGCGTGCGGCAGGGCCATCGTGCCCTTGATGTTGTTGGCCACAGCCTCGCAGGCGGCGTTGGAGAGATCGTCAAGAGGCAGAATGACCACGTGATTGCGGATGCCCACCCGGCCGTTGTCGCGGCGATAGCCGTAAAATGTTTTTTGCATGATTTACCACCTCTTGGTCTTCACGTTGTGTACATGGAGATGCCCGCCTTTTTTGATTGGGGCCACCACCCGGCCTATATCCGTGTTGTACTTGATTACGGTGTCGCCCACCGCGAAATCCTTCAGGGCCACTTTGTGGCCGATGGGGATGTCGTCAAGAACGGTGAAGGTAACGGTTTTGTCTTCCTGCATGATCCAGCCGGTACATTGCGTCCCGGCCTTCAAGCCTTCCACCACCACGACGCCGACGCCGTCGGCTTCTTCGTGCACCACGAAATCAATGGACATGTTCGCTCCTTCGTCAGACTCTGCTATCATTCCTGCCCCGCAACACGGCGGGCCTTTCCCGCGCGTCACTGATTACAGGGCACATTCAACAAACGTTATGCGAAAATGCCGGACGGCGGGAGAGCAAAGCCCTCATGCCGAGCCGGTTTCAGGACGACAGGCCGCCCAGCAGAATGTATTTTGTTTCCAGGTAATCCTCAATGCCCTGACGCCCTCCCTCGCGCCCCAGCCCGCTGTGCTTGATTCCGCCGAACGGCACTTCCCCGCTTGCGAGGGCGACTTCATTCACGCCCACCATGCCGTAGTCAAGAGACTCGGCAATGCGGTAGAAGGAACCCAGGTCACGGGTATACACATAGGAGGCCAGACCGTATTCCGTGTCGTTGGCAAGCGCCAAAGCCTCCCCCTCTGTCCTGAAACGCACGACCGGAGCTATGGGGCCGAAAATTTCTTCCCTGAACACGCGCATCTCGGGGGTAACTTCAGTGAGTACCGTAGGTTGGTAGAACAATCCGCCTTTGATGTCCGGCTTGCCTCCGAGGGCGATTCTGGCGCCTCTGGCGACGGCGTCGTCCACAAAAGCCTGCATGGCGGCGAAAGCGGACGAATCAATCATGGGGCCCTGCGTTACGCCGGCCTCAAGGCCGCTGCCCGTGACTATCGTCCTGGCCTTTTCCACCAGCATCGCCACAAAGCGGTCATGGACGGCATCATGCACAATCAGTCTGTTCGCGCAAATGCAGGTTTGTCCCGCATTCCGGAATTTGCTGCCCATGGCGCCGGCGACCGCCTGCCCGACGTCCGCATCGGCGCAGACGATCAGGGGAGCGTTGCCGCCAAGCTCCATTGAGAGCTTTTTCACCGTGTTCGCGCAGGCGGCCATGAGTTTTTTGCCCACGGCCGTGGAACCGGTGAAACTGAGTTTGCGCACTTTTGGATTGGAGCACAATTCGTCGCCGATCTCTGCCGAATCTCCCGTGATCACGCTGAGAATGCCCGCCGGAAGGCCGGCGCGCAGGCCGAGTTCGGCCATGGCCAAAGCCGAGAAGGGAGTTTTGCCGGCGGGTTTGATAACCATGGGGCAGCCCGCCGCAAGGGCGGGCGATGCCTTGCGGGCGATCATGGACATGGGGAAGTTCCATGGCGTGATGGCCGCCGTCACTCCGACAGGCTGGCGGATGGTCAAAGGCTGCTTGCCGGCCCAGGGAGAAGGGATGGTTTCGCCGCCAACGCGGCGCCCTTCCTCAGCGTACCAGGTAATGTAGCTCATGCCGAGCGAGATTTCCCCTTTCGCCTCCGCCAGGGGTTTACCCTGTTCAACAGTCATGATCAGGGCGAGATCATCTATATTTTCCGCGATCAGCGCATGCCAGCGGCGCAGGACGTCGGAACGCTGCAAGGGGCGCAGGTTTTTCCACGCCGGCCAGGCTTTTTCCGCGGCGTCAATGGACGCGGCGGTTTCTTGTCTGCCGAGTTTCGGCACAGCGCCGATGACTGAGCCGTCGGCCGGATTGGTTACGGTTATGACCGCGCCGTCAGCGGACGACACCCATTGCCCGCCAATCAGGCATTGCTGTTTGAAAAGATTGCCGTCTCTCAGTTTCATCAAAAACTCCTTGAAAATAAGCAGTTAAAGAAAAATTGTCCTAGACCGCCATGTTCAGCAGCCGCGGCAGCCACATCACGTAATCGGGCACGAACGTGAAAAGCAGAATACAGGCCAGCAACGCCGCCAGATAGGGCAGAACGCCCAGGGCCACCCGTTCGATGGATACGTTGGCAATACTGGAAGCGACAAAAAGATTGACTCCGAGCGGCGGCGTGAGCAGGGCCATTTCATTGGTCACCACAAGAATGATGCCGAAGTGGACGGCGTTGATGCCCAACTGGCCCAGCACCGGCATGAGTACGGGAACGAGAATGATGATGGTGGACAGGGTTTCCATGAACATGCCGAGAACAATCAACACTCCTATGATCATGAGCAGCACGACCGTGGGGTCGCTCGAAACGGCAAGCACCAGTTTTGTCAGCTGTTGGGGAGCTTCCTCAAAGGTCAGCAATTTGCCGAACAGGGTGGAAGCGCCCACAATAAGCAGTACCGCGCCGCAGACGTTTGCTCCGGAGAGAAGGGCGTTATATATATGAATCGGGCGCAGGGCGCGATTCACGATACCCCCTACCAGCAGCGCCCAGAGAATGGCCACGACCGACGCCTCCACCGGCGTCGCCATCCCGGAATAAATGGAACCGAGTATGATGAAGGGCGTGGCCAGGGCGGGCGAACTTTTGAAAACGCTGAGGCAGAAAATCTTGAGATCGAAGGGGGTGGCGTCCCCCCTGAATCCCTGTCGTCTGGCCATGATCCAGGCGGTGAGCGTCATGGCCGCCGCAACTGTGAATCCGGGCACGAAACCGGCGGTAAACATGGCCGTCACAGAAAGATTGCCCAAAATGGCGTATATGATCATGGGATTGCTGGGCGGGATCAGTATGCCGATGGTACCGCCCGAAGAAGCGGCGGCGGCCGCATAGGTCGGGCTGTAGCCGTTGCGCACCATGGAGGGAACAAGCAGCGTGCCGACTGCGGCCACTGTGCCCGGTCCGGAGCCGGAAATCGCGGCAAAGAAAGTGCAGGCCAGAATAGTGGTGATACCGAGCCCGCCGTATGCGCGCCCAACCGTCTGCTTTACCACGTCCACGATCTGCTGGGTTATGTTGCCGTGCTCCATCAGCGTTCCGGCGATGACAAAGCAGGGTATGGCAAGAAGCGGAAAAATATTCAGACCTTCAAACAGGGAATTGTGAATTACCGAAAGCGGCAGGTTGCCGCCATAAAAAAGTCCGATGACGCTAGCCCCGGCCAGCGACGCAAAAATCGGCAGTCCAAGCAGAAACAGCGCAAACATGCTGATGACGATGACGGAGAGAGTGGACGGTTCCATCATGCCGCCTCATCCCGCAGCAGTTCAAGCAGGGTCCCCTTCCTGAAGCGTGTTACCCAGTTTTCCAGGATGCGCCAGGCCATAAGGGTGAATCCTGCCGGGATGATCAGTTCCACATATGACTTCATGATGTGCAATGTGGGTGAAATTTCCGGGAAGGCCATGCCCTCGTGAACGACTGTCCAGCTCTGCCAGGCAATATACAGGGTGAGGGTCATCCAGACGGCGTCCGCCAGCAGGCGGAACGCCAGTCGGGCCTTGACGGGCATGAGCAGAAACTGGGCCGTTATGCGCACATGACTGTTGTGTTTGGCGGTAAGGACGGCCCCGATATACACCGTCCAAAGAAAACTGTACCGGCTGAGTTCCTCTGTCCATGCCAGCGAGGAGCCCGCAAACACGCGGATGAGCACTTGTATGGTGAGACATGCCACCATGATCGCCATGGTGACAGCGCAGAAAATTTCTTCAAAATTGTCGTAGAGTTTTCTCAGCACAAAGCACTCTCCGCGCGGGTGGACAACGGCTATTTGCTCATGATGGCAAGGGCTTCATCCACAATCGCCCTGCCGCCAATCTTGTCCGTAAATTTCGGCCAGATGCCGCGCGCTCTGGCCATCCACTGATCCTCGTCCTTCAGGGCGTTTTCTTTCATGCCGTGGGAGAGGCAATCGTCTTTCGCTTTCTCCACATCCTTTTGGGACCATTCCCATTCGTAGAGAGCGGCTTCCTTCGCGGCCCTGTCAACAAGCGCCTTTGTGTCTGCGGAAAGCTTGCGGTACCATCTCTCGCTCACAAGCATGGGGCCGACCCAGAGCATGTAGTGCAGATCGGTAATATATTTCTGGACTTCCCAAAACTTTTGGTCGCGGTTAATGCCGTGGGGGTTCTCCTGACCGTCAACAACTCCCTGTTGCAGACCGTTGAAAGTTTCCGTCCAGGCAAGCGGGTGCGGTTCCACGCCCCAGGAGCGAAAGGCGTCAAGCTGTATTTCCACGGGGGGAACGCGAATTTTCAGACCCCGCAGGTCGGCGAGGACGGCAATGGGTTTTTTGGAGTTGGTCAGTACGCGGTAGCCGCCCACCAGCCAGCTCAGAGGGCGTCCTCCACTTTGTTGGGCGATCACGTCAGCCTGCTTGGTCATAAAATCCTGATTGCTGAAGAGCTTGTACGCGTCTTGAAGGGCCGGAAATATGTAGGGCAGAATAAACAGGGAGGCGCGGGCGGAAAACGGAGTCAGATTGCCGCAGGCCACAACCGTCAGATGCAGTTCCTCAGTGCGCAGCTGTTTGACGTTGGCTTGTTCGTCTCCCATGGAACCGCCGTAAAAAGTCTGTACGGTGATCATTCCGCCCGAATCTTTCTCCACGATTTCCCTGAATTTCTCAATGGCTGTGACGTGCAGGCTGCCCGGCGGGTTTGCCGTGGCCGCGCGGACGGTCATTTTCTGATACTGGGCCGCCTGAGTCGCGCCGGCAAATGCAAGCGCCGGCAACAGCAGCGTTGCGAGAAAAAAATGTTTCAGCATGGGCTTCTCCTTTTGGTTGGGGAATGCAGGACGCTGGCCGTCAGGTATGTTTACCGGGCGCTCCGTTGGCGCGCGCGGTCTGCCTGCCTATCACCTTGTACACGGCGTTGCAGTCTTCCTTGCCGTGACCCGCGGCAGAGGCCTGCCCGAAGTATTCCAGAGCCGCCTCCGTCGCGCGCAGGTCAAGATTCCAGGCTCTCGCCATTTCACAGCCGAGGCGTACATCCTTCAGAGCGAGGTCAAGGCCGAAACGCGCGTTGAAATCATCGGCCGCGATCCAGGGGCCGCGCACATCCATCTGGAAGCTCCTGGCCCCGGTATCCGCCAGCAGTTCCAGCAGCAGTTTGCGATCCAGACCGGCTTTTTCTCCGACGCGCATGCCTTCGGCCAGCACGGCGAGGTTGGTCATGCCCACCATGTTCGAAACGAGCTTGACCGCGCAAGACGCGGCAACAGTCCCTACATGACAGGGTTGGCCGATGGCTTTGAAAATATCGGCGAGGGAGTCCGCCAGCTTCTCATCGCCGCCGATGAACATGGGTTCTTCGGCCTTTTCCGCATGGGCCGGCGTTTTGCCCAGTGTGCACTGGAGGTAGCCTATTCCCCTCGCCGACGCTTCTTCAGCCAGCGCTTCCGCTGTCCGCGGGTCGATAGTGGACAGTTCCACATGTGCGCTGCCCTGTTTCATGGAAGCGTACAGGCCGGAGGCGCCGCTCATGGTATCCCTGACATGTTGCGGCAGGGGCAGGCTGGTAAAGACAACGTCGCAGTCGCGCAGTTCCCTGAGCTGGCCGGCCGCTTTGCCTGTATCACCGGCAGCCAGCGCCCTGTCCACGGCCTCTTTGCTCAGATCAAAAACCAGCACGGAATAGCCCGCGCGAATAAGGTTCCGCGCCAACGGCCCCCCCATAAGTCCCACGCCGACAAATCCGATTTGCATGCTCATCCTCCGATACCTTCTGGTTTGTAACTATCCTGTCCGCATGAAACGCATCCGGAAGCCGCGGAGTCAGAGTATCCGCGCCGTATTTGAACTCCGGGCGCACTGTGTCCGCCTTGGAAATAAGCGGTTTGAGGAGAGCGATGCCCTCCGGTTTCAGTCTTAGCAAAAATTGTTCCATATCCGGCGACAAGTAAAATAAAAAATAATTATAACGTGATATCGGATATGTCATAAGGCGGCGACGTTTTGTTCGCCCGAATATGGGCATTTTGCCCAAATGAGGGCGTCGTCCAACTGCTTGTCCCGCCTGAAAGACAAGCCACGGGCGCGAGAGTGGAGCATGCGGCTCATAGATCTTCCTTCCTGGGGTGAAGCGACATCCAGCCCGGCGTCCACAAAACCATTTTGCGGGAGTTTTAGCAGGTTGCTTTCCGGCGCAAATTGTATCACTCTCTGGAGGAGCCGCAGACCGGCCTGGATGCCTGGCTGGATCATTACAACACCAAGAGAACACATCAAGGGAAAATGTGTTGCGGCAGAACACCACTAGGGAACTGCCGTTTTGGAGGAGTTATGAAGCTGAAATCCATTGATGTTAAGCCGGCCAGTTTTTGCGGTGGGTTGCTCGTATTCGCCGCCATGATGCTCATGCCGACACCGGAAGGAATGAACCCGGCGGCGTGGAAAGTCGCTGCCGTTACCGCCCTCATGGCAATCTGGTGGATCGCGGAGGCGATTCCCATTCCGGCAACCGGCCTTATCCCGATTTTCCTGTTTCCCCTGCTGGGGATTCTTCCGGCCAAGCAGGCGGCAGCCCCATATGCCGATGATGTTATCTATCTGTTCATGGGCGGCTTTTTTCTGGCCGTGACCATGGAAAAATGGAACCTTCACCGGCGGGTGGCCCTCAATACCATTAAGCTCGTCGGGGCCAGTCCGACCAGGCTGGTGCTCGGCTTTATGGTTTCCACGGCCTTTCTTTCCATGTGGGTGAGTAACAGCGCAACCGCCATGATGATGGTGCCCATCGGCCTCGCTGTGGTTGCCGAGGTTACCGGTCTGACGCCCGCCCAGATCAAGGCAAAAAGCGGCATCAGCGGGCAGAGCGATCTCAATTTCGGGCGGGCGCTCATGCTCGGCATCGCCTACGGGGCTTCCATCGGCGGTGTGGCAACCATCATCGGCACACCTCCCAACGCCATCCTGGTTGCCCAAATAAAAGCGATATTCGGCTATAACATCACGTTCCTCGACTGGTTCTTGGTGGGCTTTCCCCTTGCCCTTGTCACCCTGTTTGCAACCTGGTGGATACTGGCAACGTTTCTGTTCCCCACCGCCAACTTCAGGATGGGAGACGCGGAAAGCGTCATCGACGAGGAAATACGGAAACTCGGTCCCGTGGGCGTCGCGGAAAAATCCATTCTTTTCGTGTCCGCCTGCATGGCCATTACCTGGATCGTCGGCGGGTTTGTCTTCAAACACTTTGAACCCACCAGAATGATTACTGATTCCACCGTTGCCATCGGCGGTGCGATGTTGTTCTTTGCTTGGCCTGTGGACCTGAAAAAAGGCCAGTTCCTGCTCGACTGGAAAACAGCCGTCAAGATTCCCTGGGACGTGGTTCTGCTGTTCGGCGGCGGGTTGGCCATCGCCAACGGCTTCCAGAAAACGCAGTTAACCCAGTATATAGCGCTGCAGTTTCAGGCCCTCGCCGGTCTGCACGTGTATGTTCTGCTCACCCTTATCGTTGTCTTCACCATCGCTCTTACCGAAGTGACATCCAACACGGCCACGGCCACGCTGCTCGTGCCCATTATGGGTTCGGTCGCCCTCGCCATGGGCATTAACCCGATTGGCCCCATGGTGGCTGCCGCTATTGCCGCCTCTTACGCTTTCATGCTGCCTGTGGCGACTCCACCCAACGCCGTTGCCTACGGAAGCGGATGCTTCAATATCCGCGACATGGCGCTGGCCGGCCTTTGGATAAACCTGGCCTCTTTCATTATAATACCGATCGCTCTGTACCTGCTTATTCCACTTTTCTGGGGGGAGAACCTGCTCGGGCTGCCCGAATGGGCCCGGAATCTTCCCGCAGCGAAATAGCAGGTTGAAGCTGTCGCCCCGGCTTGGGATTCAACCACAATACCATTTCCGCCCCTTTCCGGTTCCCCCGGGAGGGAAGGGAGGCATCATGAGCGCTGTATTCTCCCTCCGGGGCCGTCAAGTTGACAATCTTTTTATATTCCGTATCTGGACTACCATACTGGCTGGCAATTCAGCATGTCGTTGTAATGGATTCCAGAGGGGAAGGTAGACATGGAATTGTCTCCGGCTGTACTTACGCTGATTGTCTTGGGCGTCATGGCCGTTCTTTTCGTCACCGAGCTTACCCCCCTCGCCATCACTGCCATGGGCGGCGCCGTGACCTTGGGGATTCTGGGCGTTATCCCGACATCGACGGTATTTTCGGGGCTTTCAAATTCAACGGTGGTGCTTTTTGCCGGCATGTTCGTCATCGGCGCGGCCATGTTCCATACCGGGCTGGCGCAATGGCTGGGCGGCTTTGTGGTCAGGGCCTGCGGGGCCGGGGAAAAAAGCCTGATGTTCGGAACCATGCTTATCGCGGCCCTGCTTTCGTCCATTTCTTCCAACACGGGGACTACCGCAGCCCTCATGCCGGTGGTCATAGGCATTTGCAGCGCCGCGCGCATTTCCCCCTCGCGGCAGCTTATGCCCCTGGCTTTCGCGGCGGGCTTCGGCGGCACCATTACCCTGGTGGGCACGCCTCCCAACATTATCGCCAACGCGGCTCTCAAAGCCGCCTCAATGGAGCCTTTCGGCTTTTTTGAGTTCGGCAAGATAGGCATCCCCATGACATTCTTGGGCATACTCTACATGATGCTCATTGGTTCCAGGCTGCTGCCGAAGAGGGACGGAGTTGTTCAGGAAGAAGTGGAGGCCGCCGCGGAGGCTGAGGTCGTGGGCGGCAAGGTATGCAACAATCCGCGCAAGATGTGGATAACGGGCCTTACCCTGCTCGCCGTCGTCATCGTCATGGCCGTGGACGTCAGGAAAGTTCCCCTGGAGATGGCGGCGGTCATCGGCGCGGGCTTTCTGGTGATCACCGGCTGCATTGAGGAACGCCTGGCCTACCGCAGCATTGACTGGATAACTATTTTTCTTTTCGCCGGCATGATGCCGGTGGCCGTGGCGCTGGATAAAAGCGGCGCCGGCAAGCTCATCGCCGACAGCGTCATCAATCTTATGGGCGGGCATCCCTCGCCCTACTTTCTGACAGCCGTGCTTTTCATCCTTTCGGCCGGCCTTAGCCAGTTCATGTCCAATACTGCCTCCGCGGCGCTGCTTTGTCCCATCGGCCTTTCCATCGCCAAGGGCATCGGCGTGTCCCCCCACGCCGTCATCATGGCTGTGGCCATTGCGGCCTCATGCGCCTTTTCCACTCCTGTGGGCACGCCTCCCAACACCCTGGTTCTGGGCGCCGGCAAATACCGTTTCATGGATTATGTGAAGGCCGGCACTCCCCTGGTGGTCATCTATTTTTTGTTCTGCACGTTCTACATCCCCCTGATCTGGCCTTTCTGACAGACATGGAGCATGCTTGAAACGCAAAAGAGGGCGTGAACAGCCCTCTTTTGCGTTCTGCGGAGGGGGGAATTCTTAAAAGGCAAGGCCTTCCCCGTGCCGGTCGCCGCCGGCCCTGGCGTTGCGTTTGCCGGAGGCGTTGCCCCAGCTCGCCACCCTGCGGCCCATGTCATAGGCGAGCGCCCGCGTGACCAGTCCGGCAGGATCAGCCGGCATGCGCTCCTTGATGGAGAAAAGGTAAAAATCGTGCACCTGCCGCGCTTCCATCAACCCCCCCTGGGCCAGAGACCAGACAAGGTTGCCTGTTTTGACCTCGTAGATCTCTACGGACAGGGAGACGGAACTTTCCCCGCCGGAGCCGCCGTCCAGATAGTGGTTGATATAGCCGCCCACCAGATACTCGGCCCCCTTGGCGCGCGCCAGCGCAAAGGAGCGATGCCGCTCAAAGGGACCCGGTTCCGGCGCGTATTCCAAAACTTCAAAACCTTCAAGGGAAAGCCATATCTGCCATACCTGGCGTGAAACCATGTCGCTGAAACTCACGGGGCTGCTGATCTGCTGCATGGCGCGCAGGGGCACAAAGAGGGCGCGGGGCTTGTGATCCAGCCTGCCGCGCGGGGAAACATAGACAGCCGGCGGCTGGCGACGGACAAAATTGTCGATGTGTATCTGGAACGGCGTGCTGAAGTCGCCCGCCAGGGAAACAAAGCCGGCCGTATCGTTGGGTTCCCTGGCGCAGGCCGCGAGAACGGCGATTGCCGGCAGAAGGACAAGAAGGACAAACGGCCGCGGGGATTTCATGTCTGCGTCTCCTGGAGCGTTTCCATTTTGATGTTGCACATCCCTGCTCTTCCTGCTCCACCCCCGCTCCGGCGCTTACCGGCGCGAATGAATTGCGCCTGTGCGGCCGGCGGCCTCGTGAGCGGACGCCGGAGCAATTTCATTCTGAAATTGCTGGGAATTATCCTTGGGCGGCCCTCATAAGCTGCGTCAAAAACATCAGGGCCGCAAGACAGGCGGGCGCAAAGCCCGTCAAGGTCTGGCCCCAGGAGAGCCTGAGGCTTATGCGGCAACCGGCGGTGATGCAGCTCAGGCCCCACACAAAACCCGCCAGAGAGCCGATCAGCGGAATGACGCACAGCAGCGATGGAGCCGCGCTGTAGGCGATAACCTGAAAAACGAGGGAAAAATCCGCCCTGTCCGGCGCCAGAAAGCGATAGGCCAAATGAATGATGGCGGAGAAGAAATACAGTTCCAGAACAAGCAGGCCTGTTCTGAGCAGAACCGTCATGGCGAGATTCGCCTGCGGGGCCAGCATGGCCAGCAGTTTTGCAAGCTGCGGGTCGGCGGGGGAGCCGCCGGCGGTCATGTATTGCAGCAGCATATAGCCCCAGAAGCGTTCCACGACGATCTGGGCGACACTCACCAGCAGGTAAAAGCCCAGTGCGCGCAGCGGGCGGGGCTGCGGCCTGAGCGCGCCGAAAAATCGCGGCGCGGCGAACATTACGCACAGTACTGTCTGGTAAAAGGCGGCGAACCAACCGTATGGGGCTGGAGCGGCGGCCCATGGATTGCCGGCCGGGGAGCCGGTCGTCTCTTTCCCGGAGATGTCAAAACGCGCGGCCTCCTGGCTGTAGGCGCGGTTGGCGGCCAGACGCATGTCTTCCTCGGCATTGTCCTCCCGCGCGGTTGCGGGAGATTCCCGTATTGTGTCGCGGCCCGGCACGACAGCTCCTGGGGGCAGCGGGTCGTCCGCATCCAGCGGCGCGTTTTTGCGCGCGGGAGGCGCCGCCGCCGTGCCGGGTTGCGTCCCCGGCACGCCTTCGGCCGGGGAAAAACGGAAACGGCAGGAACAGTTGGGGCAGGTGGCAATAACGGAATGCGCCGGCATTTTTTCCGGCGGCACATCTTTGGAAAACGCGCAGTTCGGGCAGGTGATGACCACGACATAACTCCTTGACAAACCGAGAACCTGTTTTTGCGCGCCCTTTGGCGATGCTGCATACTACGTGCTTTCGCGGGCGCGCGCAAGCGGCGGGGCAGCTTGACCTTTCAAACCCGAAGGCGGCGGCCACGTGCTTTCGCGGGCGCCCCGGAAAACGTGCGGATTGAAATAATTATGTCGTGTTACAGATGGTTCTGTACAATTTATATTTTTTTGGAAAATTTTTAGACTTTTTCCTCCGCGCGGTTTCAGATTTCTCTTGATTCCGCCTTGTTGGCAAAAGGAATTGCGCAGTTGGCTTCTCTTTTATTTTACATCGTTCCGGCGTATAGACTGGGCGGATGAACCATTAACAAAAGGTTATGCCCCATGATCCCCATGCCGGAAAATCTGCCCCATCCCCAGTTGACAAAAAATACGGAAATCGTCCTGCGAAAACGCTACCTGCGCAAAGATGTCGATGGCGAAATCCAGGAAACTCCCAGGGAGCTCTTCTGGCGTGTGGCCTCCGCCATAGCCGGGCAGGAATCCAACCACAAGCGGTCTTCCCGCAAGGTGGAGGAACTCGCGTGCGATTTTTACGAGTTGATGACAAGCTGGAAATTCCTGCCCAACTCGCCCACGCTGATGAATGCGGGCACCGAGTTGGGACAGCTTTCCGCCTGTTTTGTTCTTCCTGTGGGCGACTCTATCGAGGAGATTTTCGACGCCGTGAAACACGCGGCCATGATACACAAATCCGGAGGCGGCACGGGTTTTTCCTTTTCCCGTCTGCGCCCGAGCAAAAGCCGGGTGGGCTCAACCGGCGGCGTGGCTTCCGGCCCTGTCTCTTTTCTGCGCATCTTCAACACGGCCACGGAACAGATCAAGCAGGGGGGGACGAGGCGCGGAGCGAACATGGGTATTCTGCGCGTGGATCATCCCGACATCCTGGAATTTATCCGCGCCAAGGAAAAGGAAGGAGAATTCAATAACTTCAACCTTTCCGTCGGGTTGACGGAAGCCTTCATGCAGGCTGTGGAACAAGACGAAGGCTACGACTTGTTCATGCCTGGCACCGGCGAAGTGAAAGAACGCCTGCGCGCCCGTGACGTTTTTGACCTGCTTGTCAAAAAGGCCTGGCAGTCCGGAGATCCCGGCATCGTTTTTCTGGATCGCATAAACCGGGACAACCCCACGCCGGAACAGGGCGAGATAGAATCTACAAATCCCTGCGGCGAGCAGCCCCTTTTACCTTACGAGGCCTGCAATCTCGGCTCCGTCAATCTTGCCCTGTTCCATGTGCCGGGCCACAATGGCGAGGCGGATCCGGCCCAAAACGGCATTGACTGGCCTGAACTCCGCCGCGTTGTCCATCTCTCGGTGCGTTTTCTGGACAATGTCATTGACGCCTCGCGTTTTCCCCTTGAGCGCATTGAGCAGACTGTGCGCAATAACCGCAAGATAGGCCTCGGCGTCATGGGCTTTGCCGATTTGCTGTACGAACTGGGCGTGGCCTACGATTCCGAACAGGGCATCCGGCTTGCCGAGCGCGTTATGGGTTTTGTTCAGGAAGAGGGGCACAAGGCTTCGGCCATGCTTGCCAGGGAGCGCGGGGCCTTTCCCGCCTACCCCCAATCCGTGTACGCCGGCCGGAAAAAGGGCCCCTATCGTAACGCCACAGTCACCACTATCGCTCCCACAGGCACGCTTTCCATCATTGCCGGCTGCTCATCGGGCGTGGAGCCCCTTTTCGCCCTTTGTTTCACGCGCAATATTCTGGACGGCGAGCGTCTTGTGGAGGTCAACCAGTATTTTGAAGCGGCCCTCGCCGAAGCCGGCATAGCCGGGCATGAGATCATGGAGAGCGTGCTTGCCACGGGCTCCATACAGGACATGGATTTTTTGCCGGCCGAGCTGCGCAGGATCTTTGTGACGGCCATGGATATAGCGCCCTTATGGCATCTGCGCATGCAGGCGGCTTTTCAGCGCCATACGGACAACGCCGTTTCCAAAACGGTCAATCTGCCGAATACGGCGACAGAACAGGATATTTATGATATTTACTGGACCGCCTACAAGGAAGGCTGCAAAGGGGTTACCGTTTACCGTGACGGCTGCAGGAGTATGCAGGTGCTGGCCACGGGCGAAGGCCAGAAAAAAATGGACGACGGGGCCGCTCCTGCCTCCAGATATGTTTCTTCGGTGCGCAAGCGGCCGGACATAGTGCAGGGCTTTACCCAAAAAGTCCAGACAGGTCTGGGGGCAATGTATCTGACTGTAAATGAGGTGGACGGCGAGCCCTTTGAGGTGTTCGCCACCATCGGCAAATCAGGGCGTTCCATCACGGCCAAGGCCGAGGCCATCGGGCGGCTTGTGTCTTTGGCGTTGCGATCCGGCGTGCATGTGCGGGACGTGGTGGCCCAAATCAAAGGCATTGGCGGGGAGCACCCTGTTTTCCGCGGCAAGGGCTTGCTCCTTTCCATTCCCGATGCCATTGCTTGGGTGTTGGAAAAGCGTTACCTCAAAAACGAACATGTCCCTGGCGAGGTCAATAATCTGGAGGGCCAGCGCTGCCCGGAATGCGGCGAAGCTCTGGTGTTTCAGGAGGGTTGCCTCATTTGCCCGGCCTGCGGCTTTTCCCGTTGTTGTTAAAGCGTATCGGGAAATGCGGCGGCGTCTTTGTTCAGTGCCGTCACAGGACGACGGCGCTGAACGACGACGCGATTCCGCTCACCATCCGTAGGCTTTCACCACGCTTTCCACACGCTTGCGCGATGTTGTGAGGCGCTTGCGCAGGTTCTCGCGGTAGGCGCCCATGTCTATCGATTGCCGCGCGGCCCCCGTTGCCGCCGCGCTTTCGGCGACGGCTCCGGACACGTACTCGATAAGCCGCAAGTCAAGGGGTTTGGGGATAACGTAGTCAATGCCGAAGGTAAAACCCTTGGCACCGTAAGCCTCAAGCACATAGTCCGGCACCGGCTCCTTGGCGAGGGCGGCAATGGCCTTGGCGGCGGCCAGCTTCATGGCCTCGTTGATCTCTTTGGCGCGCACGTCCAGCGCTCCCCTGAAAATGAAGGGAAAGCCAGAGACATTGTTGATCTGGTTGGGGCAGTCCGAGCGCCCTGTGCCCATGATGGCGTCCGGGCGCGCCTTCTTGGCTTCGTGATAGTCAATTTCCGGCACGGGATTGGCGCAGGCGAAAAGCACCGGATGCGGCGCCATGCTTTTTACCATTTCCGCGGAAACCAGACCGGCCCGGGAAAGGCCGAGAAACATGTCGGCGCCCCTGAAAGCTTCGTTCATGCCGGCGCAGGCCTTTCTCTGCGCGAATTCCTTTTTCTGCGGATTGAGATCCTTTCGCCCGGCGTGGATGTGGCCGCGCGAATCGAACATGGCGATGTTTTCCGGCGGAACGCCCATGCTCACGTAAAAACGCCCGCAGGCGATGCTCGCCGCGCCCGCGCCGCTGATCACCAGCCTGATGTCTTCAATCCTCTTGCCCGAGATTTCCAGAGCATTGATAAGGCCGGCTCCGGAAATAATGGCCGTGCCGTGCTGGTCGTCGTGGAAAACCGGAATGTTCATTTCCCTTTTCAGTCTGTCCTCTATATAAAAACATTCCGGGGCTTTGATGTCTTCAAGATTGATGCCGCCGAAGGTCGGCTCCAGGGCCTTGACAATGTCGCAGAGCTTGTCCGGATCCCTGACGTCAAGGTTGATGTCGTAGCAGTCGACGTCCGCGAACACCTTGAAGAGCACGCCCTTGCCTTCCATAACGGGTTTGCCGGCTTCGGGGCCTATGTCGCCGAGGCCGAGCACGGACGTGCCGTTGGAAACCACGGCGACCAGATTTCCCTTGCCGGTATAGGCGTACGCGAGTTCCCGGTCGGCGTGGATGGCCTTGCATGCCTCGGCAACGCCGGGGCTGTACGCCAGGGAGAGATCCTTCTGGTCACGGCAGGGTTTGACGGGCATCACCTCCACTTTTCCGGGCCGTATTTTGGAATGGTACTCCAGAGCCTCCTGGGGAGTGAATAAAGACATGTCGCGTCTCCTTGCTTTTTTGCGGAATCGCCTCATAAAAGGGGGCGAAATCCGCCCCCTCCGGTCAAAAAGTCTTCAGAACGTCCGGAGCGTCCTGCTTTTGAAAGTATCCCTCGGCCTTCCTGCGGGCTGCGCCCGCTTCGACGTTTGACAGCGCAAATGGATCGCGCCCGCGCGGCCGCCTGGGCGATGTCAGAGTGAAATTGCCCTTCAGGGCATGTTTACGCCTGAGATGGCCGCCGGGCGGCGAAGCGAATTCGCCTTGCGACAATCTCAGGCGTAACATGTTCTAGTATCTGAAAATGCCTATTATGCTGAACAAAGTTATCAGTGCGGCGGAAGCGTAACACAAACGCGCGCGTCCGGCGGTCCACATTTTGAGGTCGTGCAGACAGTGCGCGATACGGTGCAGCCCGCACCAGGCCGTCAGTGAGATGAAGAGGGCCAGGAACAGACGCCCGACGCCGGTTTTAAAAAACTGGTAAAACAATCCCGCCTCTTCGCATTCTCCAAAATAGGGATAGAGAAGAAGCAGCGAGAGGATGAGCGCCGGAGCGCAGACTGCGCCGAACATGCCCCCCGCGCCGAACAGGCCCCAGAAAACGGGTTCCTTGGTTTGTTTGCCGGTATGATTGCTCATGGTTCACTCCGTCAGAATAAGGACAACAAAAGAACAAGCGCGCCGAAAACAATGGTGACTGCCCACAGCCACTTGACTATTGCCGCCAGTTTGGCTTCAGGGAGGTTCAGCGCCTTTGGGGTAAGATCATACCAGGTTTTGGTATGCAGCAACGAGGCCAGAAAGGCCGCGAAGTTCAGCAGACAGATGATGGGGTTTTTGATCAGCGTGGCGAAGGAGGACGGCGAAAAAAGAAAGAGCAGAAAAAGCAGGCTTACCCATACCATGAATACGGAACAACCTTCGCGCAGCATGTAAAAGCGGTAATAGGGATTGCCCTTCCACCAGCAGCAGTCGACCTCTCTTACGTAAGGCTTACGTTTTGTTGCCATGAGAGACCTCCTTGTTCTTTTTGCAATTCAGGACCGAAGCCGCGAAGCTCAGGGCGCTGTCGGCCTTGCATTGCTGCAGCGCCGCCGCGGGGTCCGCGTGCTTGGGGCAGACTTCCGAGCAATAGCCCACAAAAGTGCATGACCAGACGCCGTTTTCCGTATTCATGGTTTGCAGGCGTTCATTTTTTCCGTGATCCCGGCTGTCAAGATTGTAGCGGTGTCCGAGGGTGATGGCCGCCGGGCCCAGAAAAGCGGGGTTGAGCCCGAACTGCGGGCAGGCGGCATAGCAGAGACCGCAATTGATGCACATGGAGAATTTGTGATAGCGGGCAAGCTGCGCCGGCGTCTGCGTGTTGGGGCCGTCTGCCGGTTTGCGGGCATTGCCGATGACATAGGGTTTGAGGGCTTCTATATATTCAAGAAAATGCGTGAGATCCACCACCAGATCCCTTTCAACCGGAAAGTTCACCAACGGTTCCACAGTGGCGCCATCGGGATAATTGCGCACAAAGGTCTTGCAGGCGAGTTTGGGCGCGCCGTCGATCATGACGCCGCAGGAACCGCAAATGGCCATGCGGCAGGAACTGCGGAAGGACAAATCGGGACAGACATTGTCCTTGAGGTATTGCAGGGCGTCCAGGAACGAGGTTTGATCGTCCCAGGGAATTTCGTAAGGGGCAAGATACGGCGCGCTGTCTCTTTCCGGATTGTAACGCTGTATCTTCAGGAGCAGTTTTTTTTCGTCAGCCATTGGCCTTCTCCTTGTTTTTATTGTCCTGAGACGCGCCTTCCGCTCCATACACGCGTTTCGCCGGTTGCAGCTTGGTTATTTTCACCGGGCCGTAGTCGATGCGCGGCGCGGATCCTTTGTTGTAATAGGCCAGAGAATGTTTGAGGAAGTTTTCATCGTCGCGTTCGCGGCAGCCTTCGTCCAGGCGCTGATGCGCCCCCCGCGATTCCCGGCGTTTGATGGCGGAATGGGCCATGGCTTCGGCCACATCCAGCCCGTGCGAAATTTCGATGAGATTCAGAATGTCCGTGTTGAACACAGACGCGCTGTTGTCCGCCACGCCCACGTGTTTGATGCGATCCTGCAATTCCGCGAGCTTGTCGATGGTTTTCTGCATAAGCTCTTCAGATCGGTAAATGCCGCAGCCGTCTTCCATGGCAAGACCCATTTCGTTGCGGATGGCCGACCATTTTTCTTTGCCTTTCTGCTGCAGCAGGGATTTGAACCATCTTTCCACGTCGTCGGCCTGGGCGTCCAGGGAGGAAGACGAATTCCCGGCGTTTTCCCTGCAGCGTTCCGCCGCGTTGCGGCCCGCGGTTTCGCCGAAGACCAGAAGCTCCGCCAGGGAATTGGAACCGAGGCGGTTGGCCCCGTGCATGCCGACGGACGAACACTCCCCGGCGGCAAAAAATCCTTTGATGGAGGTTTCGCAGTTGGCGTCGGTGGCAATGCCGCCCATGGTGTAGTGCGCCGTGGGACGTACCGGAATGGGTTCATCAATGGGATCAATGCCCATGTACTGTATGGAGAGTTCGCGTATAAAGGGCAGACGCTCCAGGATTTTCTCCCTGCCGAGATGGCGTATGTCGAGAAGGGAAACCTCCCCGTACGGGGTGCCGACCATGCGGCCGGCCCGCCATTCGTGCCAGAATGCCTGGGAAACCTTGTCGCGGGGGCCAAGTTCCATGAATTTCGGTTTCGGCTGTCCGAGCGGCGTTTCCGGCCCGAGCCCGTAATCCTGAAGATAGCGATAGCCGTCCTTGTTGAGCAGCACGCCGCCTTCTCCCCGGCTCGCCTCGGTAATGAGAATGCCGGAACCCGGAAGGCCCGTCGGATGGTACTGCACGAATTCCATATCCCGGAGGGCGGCTCCCTTGCGGTAGGCAATGCCCATGCCCTCGCCGGTTACGATGCTCGCGTTGGTATTGTAGCGGTACACGCGGCCGGCTCCGCCGGTGGCCAGCACCACCGCGCCGGCGCGCACCTGAACCAGTTCGCCTTCCATCATGTTCAGGGCGACAATTCCCGCGACGCGTCCGTCTTCCACCAGAAGATCAAGAACAAAATGTTCGTCCAGGCGGCGAATCTGCGGGAATCTCAGGCTGGTCTGAAAAAGCGTGTGCAGCATGTGAAATCCGGTTTTGTCCGCCGCGAACCAGGTGCGGGGCACCTTCATGCCCCCGAAGTTGCGCACGGCGATGCTGCCGTCGGGTTTACGGCTCCAGGGACAGCCCCATTGCTCCATCTGTGTCATTTCACGCGGACAGCGCTGGACGAAATACTCCACCACATCCTGCTCGCAGAGCCAGTCTCCGCCGGAAACCGTATCGTTGAAATGCAGTTCCAGAGAATCGTGTTCCTGCTGAACGGCGGCCGAGCCCCCCTCCGCGGCCACCGTGTGGCTGCGCATGGGATATACTTTTGAGACAAGCGCGACCGTCAGGTCGGGTCTGGTTTCGGAAGCCGCAATGGCGGCACGCAAACCGGCTCCGCCGGCGCCCACAACGGCAAGGTCAAAATTCAATGTTTGCACACGTAAACCCTCCAATGGAAAAGTTAAATTATGCCCGTATCATGTTTTCGTCTGTTTTTGCGCGGGGTTTCCCTTTTTTTCAATGACGGGGCACCGGCAGCACAAGCGATCCCTCCGGCAGATAGGCCCAGGAGGAGGCGGGACCGTGCTTGGCCAGGGCGGCGTCCACGGCCTCCTGGACACTGTCGGCTTTTTTTGCCCAAATGAGCGAAGTTTCATCGGCCGTCAGCGACGAAATCCAGTAAATTTCCTTTTCCGCGGCAACCTTGGCGAAAGCGAAGGCCTTGTGCGCGCCCAGCACAAAATTTGCCTTGACTTCCCGCATCACCCTGGCCGGTTCCCAACGGCGGCGTATCCATTCCTCAAAAATATGCTCGCCCCAGCTTTCCGGGCAATCCGCGGCCACAATGATGGTTCCGCCGGATCTCGTAATGCGGTCGGCGTGGTCCAGGCCCTTTTGGGCCTGGTAAACGTTGATGTCCCGCGGATGACCGCTCGCGCAGGTGACGGCGACATCCACGTAGTCGTCAAAGGACGCTTCATACATGGAGGCGGAAACTTCGACGGCTTTGCGCCAGGCCGCGTGCACTTCGCCGCCCGCCACGAAAACGACCTCCTTGGCCGGGTTTGTGACCACGTTCAGAATGAAGTCAAGACCCACCTGCCGCGCCGCCTCAATCATTTCGTTGCTCACGGGATTTTCGTCAATGGGGGGCAGATAATCCATGAGTTCCACCATGCGGGCATGGTTTTTTTCCACGGTTTCCTTGGAAGTCAGACCAGGCAGGATGGACTTGCGCCCGCCCGAGAATCCGGCGAAATAATGGGGCATGACAACGCCCAGGGCAATCAGGAAATCCGCATCCACAACCATGCGGTTGACGATGAAATCATAGCCGGATTTGAAGGTGCCCAGTTTTACCAGATTGGACTGATCCGTGCCGTCGTGGTTGATTATTTTGAAACGGCGGACGATTTCCTCGCCGTAAACCTCCAGGTTCTGTTTGTCGGTGTGCGCGTCGTGGATGCCCAGGGCGATGAGGAGCGTCACCTGCTCGTCCCTGATGCCGGCCTCGGCAAGCACTTCCAGCAGGGGCGGGAACAGGATGTCGTACGGCGTGGGGCGGGT
>JAISOT010000021.1 GCA_031275465.1 Desulfovibrio sp. | reverse complement strand
AGAACTATATTGAGTGCACGAATCAAAACCCAAAACCCTTTGTTTGGACAAAAACAGCAGAACAAATCATCGAATCTGTGGGAAGATTTTGTTCGCGAATTTATGAGACAGTACACTAGAAAATGTTTAGATAAAAATGCGGACATCAGTATTGCATTGAAAATAGGAAACGATATAACGCCTCAGGGCGATATGGATGGCGATATGTGCCTGAGGTGCTCCGCATTGCCCGGACAGCCCGCAGCGCTTTCGCATGGCGTGTTCGCGCGCAGTTTTCAGATCTTCTTAACATGCGTCTGCCCCCTCGAACAGCGGGATTCTCTTGACTTCTCCATGTAAATCTGTATGGATTGAAACCGCTAATGGAAAAATTCGACAGCATGCAGTCAGCCGGCCTGACCGGCCTTGACAGAGTTGTGGACCGTCTTTGCCACCCTGATTCTCTCAACGCTGTCTGGCACAATCCAGCCGAGGGAGCGGCCATGCCATCCATTGACGAACTCAGGGAAATCATGAGCAGATTGGCTGCGGCCATCTTTCCGGGATATTTCGGACAGGCCCAGGTGCGGCTGGATTCGCTACGTTACCATCTGGCGGCCAATTTGGATTCCATCTACCGTAAACTGCGTGAGCAGATTTTGCGGGGATTTTGTTTTTCCTGTGAAAGGCAGCACGCGAACTGCGCACCGAGGGATTCCCAAAGCAAAAACGCGGTGCTCGCTTTTATGGACGCTCTACCGGAGATACGCCGCCTCCTGGCCAGCGACGCCAAGGCAGCCTACGAGGGCGATCCCGCAGCGCAAAGCCCCGGGGAAACCATCTTTTGCTATCCGTCACTGCGGGCCATGCTGCACCACCGCATTGCCCATGAACTGCACAAACTCGACGTTCCTCTGATACCGCGCATGATTTCTGAAATGGCCCATGCGCATACCGGCATTGACATACACCCCGGCGCCGCCATTGGGGAAGAATTTTTCATTGACCATGGCACGGGCGTCGTCATCGGCGAAACCTGCGTTATCGGACAAAACTGCCGTCTCTACCAGGGGGTGACGCTGGGAGCCCTCTCCTTCCCCAAAAACCCTGACGGCACGCTTACCAAAGGGATACCGCGCCACCCCATACTGGAAGACAATGTTACCGTATACGCGGGAGCGACCATTCTCGGCAGAATAACCATCGGGCGCGGCACCGTCGTGGGCGGCAATATGTGGATCACCGACGATGTGCCCGCCGACGCCAGAATATCACTGGAAAAATCCTATGCCTCAAGGCCTGCGTAAAATTCTGCTTTGCGTGTGCCTTCTGGCTCTTGCTCTGGCCGTTGCGGCCTGCGCCAAGGATGTTGAAGTCAAGGCCAAGGGCCAGATGGCGGTCGGCGTCGGCGTCGGCGTTGGCAACAGGTAACCGCATACGGGCAATGACAAGGAAAAGCGATGTCACTCAATTTGTACGGCAAAAAAAAGAAATCCGTTGTGCGCGAATATGCGGAGGCCTTGCTGCTTGCCCTTCTGCTGGCGTTTTTTATCCGCACCTTTCTGGTGCAGGCTTTCAAGATCCCCTCGGAATCCATGCTTTCCACCCTGCTCGTGGGCGATCATCTGCTGGCGAGCAAATTCGCCTACGGCATAACCATTCCCTTTACCGGCATACGGATATACCAGGGAGAGGATCCGGCCAGAGGCGACATCATCATATTTGAATACCCCGGGGATCCGAGCGTGGACTACATCAAACGCGTCATCGGCGTGCCCGGCGATGTCATCGCCGTGCGGAACAAGCAGCTCTTCCGCAACGGCCAGGCTGTCAAGGAAGACTATATCCGCTTTGCCGATCCCGGCCAGATTGAACCGAAGCGGGACAATTTCGGCCCTGTTACCGTGCCGCCAGGCAAGTATTTCGTCATGGGCGACAATCGCGACAATTCGCTGGATTCCCGCTTCTGGGGCTTTGTGGACCGCAAAGCCATTCGCGCCAAGGCTTGGCGCATTTACTGGTCCTGGGACGGCCCCGGCGACATACGCTTCGGCAGACTGGGCAGGCTGATCCAGTAAGTATATGGTCGTTCGGCTTTTGAGCGGATTTGACATCAGGCAACCTGTTTATTTTACTTAGAGATTTTCGGCGTTGCAGTTGGCTGTGTGCCAATCATGTGCCAACCGCCTTCGTTGAAGGCTCGAAAGCTAGCACTTTCGGGCCTTTTCTTTTGCCAAAAGCACTGTCCAGTTTTTCCTGCCTTACACCCAGGCTTTTTATATATCTGGCAGTGGTATTCGGGTTTTTGTGGCGTAGAATTGCCTGAACCGTGGGAATATCAAGCCCTGCATAGGCAAGAATCGTGGCCGTCAAGTGGCGAATCGCGTGGTATCCGAATGGCCGCACGCCAGCTGCTTTGCATAACTCACGGACAAACCTGTTTCGTTCACTGAAACGGTTCCCCTTGTACCTCTCGGATGTAAACACATAGAGCGCACGTGCTCGCCGTCTATGGCCGGAAAGAGCTTTCCTGAGTTCCGATGTCAACGGTACCCAGTCATACTCCATTCCGCCGCCCGCTCTCTTGCGTGTGCCAAGACGCACCTTTCCGGCTTGCAGGTCTACATCTTCCCATTTCAGGTTGAATGCTTCCCCACGGCGCGCGCCGGTATGAAGCAAAAATAAAAGCAAAATCTTGTCCTGTCCTTGCGCCTTGTCATATACTTTCCAAAAATCACTTTCCTGCGGCACATATCGCGGAGATTCGTCTGCGGGGAAATTGGAGACTTCCTGAAATGGATTCAGCTTCGGCAGGCCGTAAAACTTTTTCCCCCATTCCCATGCGGCTGCGAGGTTTTTGCGCGTGTTGTTTGTGGTCTTGGGGCGCGTCTCTTTCAGTACCTCACGCAATACCGCTTGAGCGTGGGCGGGGCTGAAAAGTTCTGGAGACAGCGAGGGGTCAATGGTTCTGAAAAGCCGCTTGAATGCCATTTTCTTTTCACACATTGTCGTCCTGACAAACCGCTCCCGCGCGGCATCCAAATAAGCATTTGCGAAGTCAAGCAAGCAGGCCGTGGGGGTCGTGGAGTTCGGCGCGTTCCACGCTTCGGGACTTTGCTGGACTTCCCAGACTATGGCCTCGCGCTTTGCCGGGAACACCTTTGTCTTGACCTTCCCGTTTATCATGCGCTTGGCCCGCCATTTCCCGTTGGGCATCTGATAAGGCATATCTGCCCTCCTGTAACTTCTCTATGACGTTGTCAAAGAACCTGATGGCGTTTCCTACGCGGACAGCGCCAAGCGCATCCTTGTGTCTGTAAACGGTCGCCTCCGAAACATCAAGCAGCTTTGCAACGTCTTGCACTCTGAGCATGATATCCTCCCCCCTCACACCAGTGCTTCTTTTTCCGCCAGCCAGACCGGCAACTCAATGTCAACAGCAGTATCGCCCGCGCCCGCGTCCGTGTCGTATTCAATCTGGCTCTTGGGGAGCCATGCCCGCCGGTCGCTGTCCGTCACAAGGATGGCGTCAGCGGTTTCCCTGATGATGTCAACGGTGATTGTTGTTGTGGTCATCGTTGTCCCCTCTCAAACTCGATAACCCACACCCAGGGAAACAAATCGGCAAGACCTTCTTTTGACCACAGCCCCCCCCGTCGCCTGTTCGGCCAGGGCTTCAAGCTCGTTCAGTTCTTGGTCGGTCATGATTGTTTCTCTCCCTTTTGTGCCGTCCGAAACCGGTCTATTTTGGCGGCATCAGGACACTGCCCAAGCTCGAATAGGCGGCAAATCTTCCGCCCGTTGCCGGAAAACGGGACAAAACAGTCTTTTTTCCAGCAATGGCTATCTCTGGTCTGATATTTTTTGGCTTCAGATGGTTTCATGACGGCACATCCTCCCAGGTTCGTCCGTCCAGCAGGCGACCAGCGCGGTGTTTGCCGACACGAGTCCCTGCGTGCGCTGGTGGGCTATCGTCTGTACGCGGGGACCACTCTCCCCATGATTTCAGGAAAAACGGCACCCCCGCCTCTTGGCACTGATCCCGCAGGCTCCGGACCCAGTCCGGATGAAGTGGACGCGCGCCGGGGCCTGTCTCACCGCCCACAATGCACCAGTCGATGCAAGGCGTATCGGGGTGGTGCTGCGCCACATAAGCGCCGCAGTCAGGGCAAACAGGGTCAATATCTGAACTGGCCCCACATTCCGGGCAAACAGCAACATTGCCGTCGCCCCATGTCTCATAGCTGGGAGCAGCAGTAAAACCACAACGGAAACACTCTTCCTCAAGAACTTCTGTGTGGGGCATCCTCTTTCCGCAGGACGAGCACTCGTAACAGTCGTAGAGGTATTTCCCAATGTCCACCGGCCCCAAGCACGGCTCCACGCTCACAAACCGCTTGACGGCGGGCGCCTGGAGAAGGACCGGAATCTTGTCGTCCGCCTCCTGCTGGTTGCAGACCGTAACGCCGAGCCATGTATTTTCGCAAAACCGCACTCTTCCGGTATGTTCTTCGCACCAGTCCAAAAACGGCCTTATATTTTGCGGTCGCTTGGTCAAGAAATAAAACGTGTGTGATTCCAATAACTCGCATTCCGTGAAAATGTCATCTATCGTGTCGTAGCTCACATTCTCGTGAAAAATATCCGTCATACTGCCCACAAAGATACGTTTCGGTTTGTGCGGCAAACCATCGAAAACATACAGGTCTAAACCGGACACCTCCCCCGTCCACTTGCCGTGTTTATCCACCACACCAGCATACTTGCTACTGATTTTAGGATTCGGGTGCTTGGCCAGCCGCGCGGCAAAGCGCTCGGCATAGCAATTTTGGCAGCCCTCCGAGCACTTGGAGCAGCCCACGATGGGGTTGATGGTGAGATCGCACCATTCTATGCGTGTCGCGCTCATTGTCCCTCCGGCGCATCCGTCGTACCCGCAAGATGCTCGTTGCCTTCGTAGGGGATGCAGTACCTCCAGGGGGAATAGATACATTGATGCAGGTAAGCGTCACTGTGTTTGTGTGAATAAAAATTCACCCTCCAGACCGCATCTGTGGACTCCCGCACCAAAACCTTGTCGAACGGTTTGAACTGGTATTCCTTGGGCTTCCGTTCCGGCTCCGGCGCGGCAACAATGTGGGAACCGGCGTGGAAGAGAGTGGGGCTGGCATGTCTAACAACATTTTTCCCGTCTTGGGTGAACGTATAAAACTCGCCAGTCCGCTCAAACCTGACACCTACCGGGTACAATATGTGTTCATTTGCAGCGGTCTCTACCACTTCGCCATCCCCGAACATGGGACTCCAAACTCTATCGCCTACCTGAAATGACATTGGTGTTCTCCTTTTGTTGCTACCATTCAGCAGGGTCAATACATGTCCCCCGCTCCTTCCTTCCCACGTCCGGAGACGCGGGAAGTTTGAGGGGAGGAGCTACGCAATCACATGCAGGCCAGGGACTTCATATTCCATGAACTCTTTGATGCTTTTCATGGCAACGCTTTCCCATGCGCCGTTGTCGGCTTCAATCAGCGCGAACCTCGGCCCTTCCTGCGCGCGGAAGACAAAGGGGCTGACTGGCTGCTCGACCTCGTTGAAGGTTCGGTACGGGCGCAACATCACGGGATTTGGCAATACGATATTTTTGACGTTCGCAACGCCTACCTTGACAGTGACCTCCTGGGATAACCGACCGGATGTTCGGGGCGGAGGTCGTTGTTATTTGATTTGCAGGCTTTCCTTCACGACAATTTGACATCCGGGGACAACGATTCCGCTCGTCAATGCCCGCTTGATTGCTTCCTTGTTCGCTTCCGCCTTGATGCGCTGATACTCGACAGGCAGCATGGTCACATCATCAGGGACAACCACGGATTTGCTTTCTCGTGTTTGCAGCGTATAAACGCTTCCAGACACCTTTTTCAGCCCGTTTTGACGCATGACGAACATGTAATGCCCTTTCATGTTTTCAAGCCTGTTTTCGGCTGTTCTTGCCCTCACGGCGAGTCTTTGGGATTCCTTGCGGCAAGCATCAGCTATTGCCGCTTGCACCCTGACGAACTGCCCGAATGCGTCAACCTTGTCGGCCTCCATGCTTGCAAGTTCGTTCAGGTATGCGTCCATCGCGATTTTCTGCCCGTCAGTAAGTTCCTCGTCAGGAACGTCCAGCATGGCCGCTATTTCCTGCTGAATTGCGGAAAAACTGTGTTTTGTCGCTTCCATATCTCATTTCCTCAAAAGGGGACTACATCCATCCCGGCGGGTTCAGAAGGAAAAGCCGGTCCAGGGTCATCATTCACGCGGCCATAAAAATCATCATTCGGGATACGGCCCTGTGTCTGTCCGTACCCGTTGCTCTTCCCATCGCCCGGATCGCCTTTTGTCGGGCCGTCGGTAATGACTTCTTTCCCCGACTTCACTTCCGCATATTCTTTTTTGTCCGGGGTAATGACGCGGGAAATTACGTTGTTCCAGTATTCCCTGCCGTCTCTGGCGGTAAAAGGATTTTTGCCGATGCCGACGACGCAGGGAAATTCCATGCCGTCAATATCCGTCCAGGCGCTTATCCGACGGGCACGGCAAGACCGGTCATCCGCGGCCTTGGGCATAACGCCGCGTGCCGCTTCCACAATAGCCCGCATGATTGAACCGGTACGATTGCAGGCTATGGTTTGGCCCTCGGTGAGTTGTATCTTTTGCATGCCGGTGGGGAGCCAGAGGTTTTCATACCACCTGACGCCTTCATACTCGCCGGAAACGACTTCAATCTTGCAGAATAATCCCAACAGTCCACTTTTTGTTTCGGCAACGTAGTCATCGTCAGCGGACGAGTACTGCGGCTTTTCCACAGTCACGCGGCAAAAGATTTTGCTTCCCGCGGGGACAGTCCCGCGCGCGTATTCGCGTTGCGCTTCTTCCTGATTCAAATCAAACATAACCCCTCCCTATGCGGCCTCTTGCCCTGGTTGTTCCGGATTCTCCTCCGGCGTGTTTCCGGCCTTATCGTATGACTGCGGCTGGTATACGTAGGCATTGTCCGTGGCTGTGGAAAGTTCGCGGTGAAAGTCGGCGTATGCCACGTCCTTGCCGATGTATATTTCATCAGGCAGAGGCCAGCGCGTTTTCGCCTTGTAGGCCGGGCGCTCCGTCGTGTAGATGACACGGTCGCCGCTGCCGTGGGCCTTGTTTTTCCCCAGGCCGTCCTTGCCGGCTGTAACCCGCACCTTGTAGGCAAGGAACAGCACCATTTCAGCCCATTCCACCCACAAAGCCGACGCCCGCTTGTGGAGCTTGAGAGAATAGCTCTGGTATGGATCAGAATCCGGCGGGTCAATCTGCCGGGCGTCCGCATGGCCGATGCAGATGACGTGCATCCCGCGCTTCTGGCGCAACATGTCCAGACCGAACTGAAATTTGCGCCAGAGGTCGTCCAGGATGACGTAACCCTTGCCGTACCCGAAATCCTCAATGCTGGCTTTGCCGTTAGTGAGGCAGACAGTCTCCCACATCAGGGGTTCAAGCCAGTCCAGGGAATCAATAATGAGGGTTCTGTAGTCGTGACGCTCCTTGAGCAACGCATTCATGGCATCGCGCACATCCGCGAACGACGCGCATACTTTCGGGAACGTGGGTATCGACAGGGCGGATGCGCCGTCCTCTGTCCGGAGCAAAATCGGGCTTTCGAATGTCGCGGCGAATGATGTTTTTCCTATTCCCGGAAGCCCATACACCACGGCCTTGAGCGGATTAAAACGATGTGAGTTCACAACTGTCCCCAAAAGCGATGTTTCTGCGTTCATATCTTCCCCTCCTTCTTGAGCTTCCGCCATGTCGCGATGTTGCAACAAGACCTGGGGCGCTTCGGTTTGGGCGGCTTTTTCCTGTGTCTGGCCGCGCACGGTTCGCACATGGCTCGTCCGGCGACGGCTTCATTTTTCCCGCACTGGACGCACAGGCCATGCCGCTTCAAGGTGTCGTAGCGGTCACGGCTGTACTCCCGCCGGTATGCCTTCCAGTCTTTCACGGCCTCACCCCGTCAATCCGGCAGGCATCCAGTCCGCTGCATTTCGGGATATGGTTCTGGACGGCGGCGGCAAATTCCTGGTCCCCCCTGAACTCAATGCCGCCGACAATGCCGAAAACGAGCAGGACGCCAAGAAGGATAGCCCATGAGCGCCAGTCGCACAGGTCAGATTTAAGCGACATCTTTCCCCTCCTTCACCGGCGTTTTGGGCAGGTCGTCGCGAAACTCGTCAAACAGATGCGCCAGCCCGGTCCGCCGGAAATGCTCCATAGCCTCCTTGATCCCGCCACAGCACTGTGACACATCAAGCATGGCGAGGTGCTTGGCAAGCTGCGCCACAAGGCGCATGTCGGCTTTGACGCCAAAGCTGCCGCAACAAAGGGGCCATGCTGAAAAATCCAGGTTGGCTCCGCTCGGGTCGGCTTCGCGCAGGCTGGCTCCGCGCAGGTCGGCTTCGCGCAGGTTGGCTCTTTTCCCATCACTATCACCCCGCAGCCATTTGGCGTGGAGGTCGAGAATCAATTTGAGGTCAAGCGACATCTCGCACCTCCTCTGTCGGCTGTCCCCACATGCCGGATTCGGCAAGCCGGTCGGCCTGTATGGATTCGCATTCCGCCAGCCAGTCCAGATGACCCTGGGACGGCGCAAATTCGTCGCAGGGCGGGGCGCCGTCTTCGTAGGGTTCGCCGTTATACGGGCAGTCAGGTCCGCAATAGCGGCAGTTCCAGCAAGTCTTGTCGTCGTCGTGTATGTCGTGCATGGTTTCTCCTTTCCGGGGGTATTTCCTACCCCGCGCCCCGGATTCGCGGCACACATTGGAGGTAGCCTGTACGCTGCCCGTTTTACCCAGCCGCGCTACGCCTGGCAGGGAAAGTTAACCGAAACCCGCCTGCTGTCGCGCGTCCCGACACGGAGCCGGTCGCGTAAATTTCCGCGTTTAACGGCCGCCGCCTCAATCCCCTTTCCCTGCCTCTTGTGTCCTTTCCCACTGCGCTTGGGGCTTCACAGGGCATCCGCCCTCATCCTCAAGCAGTTTGCGGGTATCCTGGCCCGGTACTCGGCAAACAAAAACCCGCTTCAGGTGGTTCCGCCGCCGGCCTGTCGGGCGCTTGGCGTTCTCCCTGTTGCGGGTTTAGAATGATATAAATCGAATCAAATGTCAATATAAAAATGATTATTTTTTAATCATAAGTCAAAAAAATTTTCATCAAAAAATACCCGGCCTCAAGTTTGCCCTGAGGCCGGGTTCCCTGATATGGGGTTGTTGTCCGTCAACCTTTAATCAGGAGATTTGTCATGGATGAAAAAACTTTCAGGTATGAAATGGCGAAACAGACAAACCAGTCTGCCATTGATTATTCTCTCAAGATGCACAACTGGCTTTTTCTGCTGAACGGCGCTGCGGCCACAGCCCTGTTGTATTCAGGGAAAGATGCTATGCTGGGCGCTGCCCTATGGTTTGCCTGCGGAGCCGCCATTGGAATCGTTTCAGCCTTTTTCGCTTATGTTTATACCTTGCTGCTCGTCCAGACTTGGATATATGCGCCATCGCACGAATATGACGAAAGATATCTGCCTTTTGTGTTCGGCAAAAGAATTTCAGAGCGACAAGCAGACCTGCTTAGGCTTGTTCCGATAGTCTGCGGGGCGCTCTCACTTGTCTTGTTCGCCATCGGTGTGGTCAAGTGCGCTTACAAAATCTGAATAATAGGGCAGACACAAAGCGCCGGTTGTCGCACCGACTTGCCCTGGCCAATGGGTTGCCCAAGTCTGGACTTCTTTTTTTTGGGAAACGACCGCAGCGGCTGTACGGCAATCCTCCATGGTTTTGTAGGGGATTGTTCGCGCATATGGGCCATCGCCGGAAAAAAGCATGAAAATAAGAATTGCCCCCGTCATGTCTTTCTCCCCCGCCCCTCACGAGGGGCTTTTGTTTTGTTCGGCCTGTTTTAATTTAATGAGCTTTATTTCCGCGCAGACCTCTGATGGTTCGCGGTCAAGGGCTTCACAGATTGCCCAAAAATCGCCGAAGTTCAGCCTTTGTGGTTTTCCATGTCCGCGCTTGATGCGCAGGGCTTGGATTTTCATTCGCGGATTCGGTGCTTCGGGATAAGCCTTTTGCCCGAGGGACATCTCTGAAAGTCCCTTCTCCTTGCGCTCCTCATCAAAAATTTCCATTGCCAGTCGTTCTATCAGCACGATTTTCTCCGCTTTCATGGGGGTATCTCCTTTAGAATAGGGATACCCCAAAAACGAATCATGACTAGTCTGCATATTTTCGCTTGACTAGTGATTCGTTTTTACGCTATACCCCGAAACATTGCAAGGGAAACTTGCCCGTTCTTTGACAACCAGCCCCGATTGACTGCCCGTACACTGTAGGCAGGCGCTCTTCATGGCCCACGAGGCTGCGGGAAGCTGCTTACATGCCGGGATAGGGACGCCGCGCAGGATGCGGTCGTGAGTGGACGCCGGTTTGGAGCAGCTCACGAAACCTTGTTTTTTTCATTTGACTTCGTTTGCAGCGGAAAAAGCCGAACATGGCCTATCCCTGCCCCCGCTGACGGGCTGTCCAGTGGTCATAGGCTTCGGCCTTGTCCACGGTGCGCGTTTTGCCGCCATCCTCAACGATGCACCAGTTGTTTTCCGTGTACTTGGGGTTGCGGTTGTCGCGCTGCCCACGGGCTACGATGTCGCCGACACGGCATTGGACGATAACACGGCCGCCCGTGTCGTCGCCGAGATAGGCGGCGGCGTCAAAGTTGTACTGGGGTTTGGGGCCGTCAAAGGTGACAATCGCGCCCCAGGGCTTGCTGTAGCGGCGGTGATTGTACGCGCCGATTTCAAAGCTGACAGTGATGGTGGCAGTGTCCATGTTTTCCTCCTGAGATTTTTTCAACGCTCAATGGGGGCTTGGGGCAACAAAAAAGGCGCTCCCGAAGAAGCGCCCTTAGCTTGAAAATTCGTATCCGCTACCTGTTTCCAGGCACGAACTTGTACACGATGTATCCCGCCACGGCTATTCCGAGAATATAAAGCCACATGCCTGTCATGGTCACTCTCCTTTTTCTCTCAGAACAACAAGCGCCGCGCCTATAATCGCGGTTGCGGCAGCGCCCCACAAGGCTTGCGTCGTCACTGCGGGCATAATCATGGCTGCTGCGAGC
>JAISOT010000156.1 GCA_031275465.1 Desulfovibrio sp. | reverse complement strand
GGCCTTGCCGGCCTTGCCCTTTACTTCAGAAGCCGGAAAAAGCCGTGAAACCGTCCACTCTTGACCCCCGCGTACGGCTTGCCCTGGCCGCCCTGGCCGCGCTGTGTCTGGCTCTTGCGCAACAGATTTCCTCAGGCCTGCTCGGCCTTGCCCTCGGCCTCGGCCTGCTCTGTCTCGCGCGGCCGCCTGCGGCAGACCTGCTGCGGCGTTTCGCGACGGTCAACATTTTTGTGTGCTTTCTCTGGTGCGTACTGCCCTTTACCACGCCCGGCGAACGGATATTTTTCGGAGGACTTCCCGCAAGCCTGCCGGGCCTGCGTCTGGCCCTGCTCATCACCCTCAAGGCCAATGCCATTTTCTGCGTATTTCAGGCGCTTGCCGGCGACATGCCCCCCTCCGCGGCGGGTTGCGCGCTGGAGCGCCTCGGCTGTCCGGCCAAACTGGTATTTCTTTTTCTGGTCACGGCCCGTTATGTCCATCTGCTTATGGAAGAATGGCAAACCCTCATGGCCGCCGCCAAATTGCGCGGTTTCGCGCCGCGCGCCGGCCTGCGCGCCTGGCGCGTCATCGCCTGTCTGCTGGGGCTTCTGCTGGTTCGCAGCTACGAACGCTCCCGCCGCACGTACGAGGCCATGCGCCTGAGGGCCTTCACGGGCAACTTCAGAACCGTGACCCTGTTTCAGACGCGCCCGGCGGACGCCGCCCTGGCTTTTGCCGTTCTTTTTTTCCTCGCGGGCATCGTCCTGGCGGAAGCGGGCATTGTCCGTGTCTGAGGCGGCGCGGCCGGAACCCATCTTCTGTCTGGAACACGTCCACCTCGCCTATATCCTGGAAGAAACACGCAGAGAAGTGCTGCGTGATGTCAATTTCTCCCTTTTCCCCGGGCAGCGGTTCGCCCTGTACGGACCCAACGGCAGCGGCAAAACCACGCTCTTCCGCTGCATAACCGGTCTTGCGCGTCCGCAGCGCGGGCTGGTGCGTTTTCATGAGACAATCATGCGGACGGAAAAGGACTTTCTCGCCCTGCGCCGCAACGTGGGGTTTGTGCTGCAGCAGGCCGACGATCAACTTTTTTTCCCCACAGTGCTGGAAGACGTGGCCTTCGGCCCCCTCAATCTGGGCCTTGCGCCGGAAGACGCACGGGAACGCGCCCTTGACACGTTGGCGAGCCTTGAGCTTTCCGGCTTTGAGAACCGGCTCATCCACCAGCTTTCCGGCGGGGAGAAAAAACTGATTTCCCTGGCCGGCGTGCTCGCCATGAAACCCGAGGCCCTTTTGCTGGATGAGCCGACCAACGGCCTGGACAGCGCGTCACGGGAACGCCTGACAGAAATATTGCGCGGCCTTGCGACGCCGCGCATCGTCATTTCCCACGACTGGGACTTTCTCGCCCAGGTAGCCACGGAATACCTGACCATCCAGGACGGCAGCCTGCGCCGGTTTTCCCCGTCCTTTGCCCACGCGCATCTGCACGCGCACCCGCTGGGCAATGAGCCGCACGAGCACTGAAACAGCCCGACGCAATGGACAAAGCGGACACAAAAGGCGTTGAAGCGATGTAACATTGAAAATGTATAAGTTGCACGGCAAGGATTTGCCTGCAAATTCTTGCCGCGAAATTGTCGCAAGGCGAATCCACTTCGCCGCCAGGCGACAATCTCAAGCGTGACACGCTCAAAAGATTACGGCTGTGGCAAGCCCCAGAAAGAGGAAAAATCCGGCCCCGTCGGTAATTGTCGTCAGAAAAATGCTGGAGGCATGGGCGGGATCGCGTCCCAGCGCCCGAAAAATCAGGGGAATGGAACCGCCCGCCACAGCGCCGAGCATCATGTCGCACAAGAGAGCGCCCGCCATGACGCCGCCCACCAGGGGATTCCCCGTAAAAGCCCACGATCCCAAAAAAGCCGCGCCCGCCATGACAATCCCGGTGGCCGTCCCTATTTTCGCCTCCCGCAGCACGGCCATCCAGGCCTTTCTGTGGTCGAAACGATCCACGGCCAGCTGGCGGATCATAACGGCCAAAGCCTGTTGACCCGTATTGCCCGCCTGATTGGCCACCATGGGCATAAGCACGGCCAGCGCGGCCATCTGGGCGATAGTTCCCTCAAACATGTATACAACGGAAGCCGAAAGGGCGGAATTGACAAGGTTGATCAGCAGCCACGGCAAGCGCCCCCGCACGCTTTCCAGCCAGGGGGTATCCACGTTTTCTTCCGGGTCGGCGCCGACCATGCCCAGCATGTCCGCGCTGGCTTCCTCATGCATGATGTCCATGATGTCGTCATAGGTGATAACGCCCATGATGTGCCCTTCATAGTCCACCACGGGCAGAGCCAGAAAATTGTAGCGCGAGAGCAGGCTGGCCGCGTCGCGTCTGTCGGCGTCATAACGCACGCTGATGACTGACTGTCCGGCCACCGCGTCGCCCACAACGGTGCCCGGGCGCGCCAGCATGAGATCGCGCACCGAAAGCACCCCCGCCAGCACGTCGCGGTTGTCCACCACATAGCCGTAATAGGGATTTTCCATCTCCGCCATTTTGCTGCGCATATGGGCAATGGCCTCATCCACGGTGAAGGTGTTCTCCAGCAGAATCACCTCGGTATTCATGGCGCCCGCGGCGGAATCCGAATCAAAGTTGAGCAGATGTCGCAGTTCTTCGGAGTCTTCGCGGTTGAGGCGCTTCAAAAGCGCGTCGCGGTGATCCTCGTCAAGATCGTCCAGAACGTCTGCCGCGTCATCCGGCGCCATTTCGGCAATGATGCGGGCGGCATCGTCGGCGTCCAAATTTTCCAGCACATCAACGGCGACGGCATCGTCCAGTTCCGCCAGGGCGTCGGCCGCATCCTCAACGGGCATTTTGCGCAGGGCGCAGACCTGTTTGTCCAGACTCAGATTTTCCAGATGATCGGCCATATCCGCGGGATGGGCAAAGTCCGGCATCTGTCCCTCATCAAGGCAGTCATTGGACAGGGCGGCATTGTTCCCCGGACGCGAGGCTTCAGCCTGTCCTCTTGTCATGTTTCTGGCGGAAAATTTTGCGTCTGTGGTCTGTTTGCCCATAATTCCCAGTCCTGCATAAAAATGGGAGCGGCATTTTCGCGGGCCGCCGGCCGGCAAAAAGCAGGGAAAGCGTATGTGAAATATATCTCAATTGTCTGAATGCCTTGACGAAAACAGTCCGGCATTCTATCTTTGATTCACGGGCGCATACCGCGTATTTCGTCCCGGAAGCGTAAAAACTGACCGCAATCCATAACCATTTTATAGCAAATGCATTCCACCGGAACAAGCGTAATGTTCACGCCATGGGCCAAATTTTTTTCTTCCGGGGGACAAACCCTGCTGGCGCGCAGCATTGATCTGGCGCTGGACGAAGACGGCCCGGACCTGACGGCGCAAGCCGTTTTTTCGCCCGAAGTCCGCCTTGACGCCCGCATACGCGCCAAACAGGCCGGCATGGTTGTGGGCCTGCCCATCATCGGCGCTGTTTTCAAGCGCCTGGGCGCGGAATTTGTCTGGCGCCCCCTCGCGCGCGAAGGAGCAACCGTGCCCGCCATGACGGACGTGGCCGCCATCGTTGCGCCTGCCGCTGAGCTGCTCAGGGCCGAACGCGTTATCCTCAACTATATTTCCAGGCTTTCCGGCATAGCCAATCTTACGGCCAAATATGTCCACGCGCTGCGGGGCACGGGCGTGCGCCTGCTGGACACGCGCAAGACCACGCCGGGACTGCGCCTGCCCGAAAAATACGCCGTACAGGTAGGGGGTGGGGTAAATCATCGCAAAAACCTTGCGGAAATGTTTATGCTCAAGGACAACCACATTGACGCCGCGGGTTCCATCGCGCGGGCTGTGGCCCTCTTGCGAGCGCGATACGCCCCCTGCCCGCCCATTGAAGTGGAATGCCGGACTCTTGACCATGTGCGCGAAGCCGTTGAGGCCGGGGTTTCCCGCATCATGATGGACAACATGACGCCTGATCTTCTGGAACAGGCCCTTGCCCTTGTGCCGCGCCATATTGAAACAGAAGTGAGCGGCGGCGTAACGCTGGAAAATATCCGCCGGCTGGCCCTCATCAAGCCGCAGCCGGATTTTGTCTCGGTGGGAAAGCTGACCCATTCGGCTGTGGCTGCGGATTTCAGCATGACGCTGGCGCCGTGACAACCCGTTATTTGCCGGAGTTTTTTCCGTAACTTCCACCCGTTTCAAGGAATCGCCCGCATGAATACCACCGCCGACGCCATTGCCGCCATCAAAAAAGAACTGGGCCGGGATCTCTGCATCATGGGGCATCATTACCAGAACGACGCAGTCATCGCCCATTGCGACATATCGGGCGATTCGCTGGAGCTTGCCCGCCGCGTGCCGCACATTGACGCGGCGCACATTGTCCTGTGCGGCGTGTACTTCATGGGCGAATCCGCCTCTCTGCTGGCCAGGGAAGGACAAACGGTACACCTGCCGGAACCGGACGCGGACTGCCTTATGTCCGCCATGATTCCCGTACGTCTGGCCCGCCGCGTGCTGGAGCAGCTTGCGCTCACCGGCCGCGACATCGTGCCGGTGGCCTACGCCAACAGTTCCCTGGCGGTCAAGGCACTGACCGGAGAATACGGAGGAGCCGTCTGCACCTCGGCCAATGCCGAAATCATGCTTGCCTGGGCGTTTCGGCGGGCTGAAGGCGTAATCTTCATGCCGGACAAAAATCTGGGACACAATATCGCCAACCGCTTGGGCATTCCCGAAAACGAGCGCCATGTGCTGCGCATTGACGGGCGTGGTCTCATTGAACCCGCAAGCCAGCCTCTTGACAGAAAACTTCTGCTCTGGCCCGGCGCCTGTTCCATCCACGCCCGCTTCCGGCCGGAATTTGTGGAGCAGGCGCGCTCCAGATATCCTGGCTGCCGCATTGCGGCGCATCCGGAATGCCGTCAGGAAGTCATTGCCCTTTGCGACGCGGCGGGGTCCACCTCCTTTCTCATCAGGGAGGCGGCGCGCGTGGCGGAAAGCGCCCCCGGCAGCGCCCTTGTCATCGGCACGGAAGAAAATCTGGTCCGGCGTCTGGCGGAACGCCACAGGGACAAATGCGACATTTTCCCCCTCTCCCATGCCATTTGCCCGGAGATGTCCAAAGTGACCGAAGAAAAACTTCTGAACGTCCTTGAAGGCATTGCCGGGAACAGAAGCGAGCCTCTGCGCGTTGCCGGGAATCTTTTTGAACCGGCGCGCCTTTCTCTAACCCGCATGCTGGAAGTTTGCGGCAAGTGAGCGCATTTCGTGAGCGAACGAAGACATGTTCCCGTTTTGATTCTCGGTTCCGGAATAGCCGGCTGCACCGCTGCCCTCACCCTGGCGGACGCCGGCTGCGAAACGCTGCTCCTCAACGCCGGGGAGACGCTGGCGGACGGCAATTCAAACCTGGCCCAGGGCGGCATCATCTATCGCGCATCCCCCGCGGCGCAAGGCGCGGCGCAGGATGACGCCAAAACCCTTGCCAGGGATATTCTGACCGCGGGGCACAACATCAATTGCCTCAAGGCGGTGCGTCATCTTTGCCGTCAGGGGGCGGCCTGCGTGGAGAGCGTGCTCGCCGGCCGCGCGGGCGTGGTCTTTGACCACAACGCCGCCGGAGACTTCAGCCTGACGCGCGAAGGCGGACACAGCGCGCCGCGCATCGCGCACCGGGCGGATTTCACGGGCAAGGCCATCATGGACGGCCTCACGGCCGCCGTACTGACCCATCCGCGCATAACCGCGCTCAAACGCCATGCGGCCATCGACCTTTTGACAAGCCATCACCACGCCAAGGGTTCGCAATTCCGCTATGAGGTGGACAACCGTTGCCTGGGGGCCTATGTGCTTGATGAGGAAAGCGGTGAGCCGGGCGCCATTCTGGCGGACTATACCGTGCTTGCCACAGGGGGAGTGGGGCAGATCTTTCTGCATTCCACCAATGCCCCGGGCTGCGTGGGCGCGGGAATCTCCATGGCGTTTCGCGCCGGGGCAAGCCTTGCCAACCTGGAGTACATGCAGTTTCACCCCACGGCCCTGTATGAGGAACGCAGTCATCGCCGATCCCTCATTACCGAGGCCATGCGCGGGGAAGGCGCGCGCCTTCTGGATGTTCACGGCAAGCCGTTCATGCCGCGCTACGACAAACGCGGAGATTTGGCCCCGCGCGACATTGTGGCCCTCGCCATGATGGAGGAAATGCTGCACAACGGCGCGCCCTGCCTTTTTCTGGACGCGAGCGGCATCCCCAAGGAGCTGCCCGAATCCTTCCCCACTGTCTTCAAAACCTGCAACGAGGCGGGCATTGACATCCGCAGGGAACCCATACCGGTTGTGCCCGCGGCCCACTATTTTTGCGGCGGGGTGCTGGCCGACACGCGGGGACGCACTTCCATGCGCGGGCTCTACGCTGTGGGAGAATGCGCCTGCACCGGCCTGCACGGCGCGAACCGCCTGGCAAGCTCCTCACTGCTGGAAGGTCTTGTCTGGGGCGTCTCCTGCGGCCGGGATATCGCGCAGCGCCTCCGGCGTGAAAAGCCGCTTCCGGCGAAACTGCGCGCCGCCATTCCCGACTGGCGCCACGAAGGGGACGACAGGCGGGATGACCCGGCCCTTGTGGCTCAGGACTGGATAAACATACGCAACACCATGTGGAATTATGTCGGCATTTCACGCACCGGCGCGCGCCTGCGCCGCGCTTTTGAAGACATGCGCGATCTCGTGCGCCACATCCACGATTTTTACAAACATACGCGCATTTCCCGGCGTCTTGTGGATCTCTTCCACGGTTCCCAGACAGCCTATGTCATCACCCAGGCGGCCATGCGCAACCCGCGGAGTATAGGCTGCCATCACAGGATTGACTGACCGCCTGTCCGCAAACAGCCCCCGGCGCGGCTTTGTGCCGCTTCGGGGCAACAAATTTCACCTGCGGAGAAAACAATGCCCGAAAAAACACGTCTGCTCACCCCCGGTCCCACGCCCCTGCCGGAATGCGTACGTCTGGCCCTTACCAGGGATATGCTGCACCACCGCAAAAGCGAATTCATGGCCATCATGCGCCGCGCTCAGGAGAGCCTGCGTCTGCTCTTCGGCACGGCGGGACCGGTGCTGCCCCTTTCCTGCTCCGGCACAGGGGCCATGGAGGCCGCCGTATACAATCTTTTTCAGCCCGGAGAAAAGGTGCTGGTGGCGGAAGCGGGCAAATTCGGCCAGCGATGGGGGCAGATCGCCGCCGCGCGCAAACTTGAGGTTGTCACCCTCTCCGCGCCGTGGGGAAAAGCCGTCACGGCGCGGGACGTGGAGGAAAAACTCAAGGGGGATCCCGCCATCGCCGGAATTTTGCTGCAGCATTCCGAAACCTCCACCGGGGTGCTGCATCCCGTGCGTGAAGTGGCGGATATCTGCCGCCGGCTGGACACGCTCGCCGTGGTGGACGGCATCTCCGCCGTGGGCATCTGCCCCTGCCCCATGGACGAATGGGGGATCGACTGTCTGCTTACAGGCTCCCAAAAGGGGCTCATGCTGCCCCCGGGGCTCGCTCTGCTGGCGCTTTCTCCCCGGGCCTGGAAAAAGGCGGAAATATCCCCGCCGGACTGCTTTTACTTCAATCTGGTAAAGGAGCGCGACAGTCTTGCCGGGAAAGGACAGACCAATTTCACCTCGCCCGTCAACCTTATCGTGGGTCTGGACGAAAGCCTCGCCTTTTTGCTGAAGGACGGCCTTGAAGCCGTATACAGAAAACAGTGGGCCCTCACCATGCTCGCCCGCGCGGGCGTAAGCGCCATGGGGCTCAATCTGTTCGCCAGGGAGAATTTCGCCTGGGGCATAACCAGCGTGCTCCTGCCCGAAGGCCTTGACGGTGCGCGGGTGTTGCGCTGCGCGGCGGAAAAATTCGGCGTGCTCATGGCCGGCGGGCAGGATCATCTGAAAGGGCGCATGGTGCGCATAGGCCATATGGGCCATGTGGACTGGGCCGATGTGGCGGCGGGGCTCTTTGCGCTCAACCAGGGGATCAAGGAGGCCGGCGGCTTTTGCGGAGCGCGCGACTATCTTGAGCAGGCGCTGGCCGCCTGGCGCGCCGCATTGGCCGTGTCTCCCGGCGAAGCTCTGCCGGTGACGCACAGTTGACGCTGTTTTCCCGCCCGTTTCTCCTTGCGCCGACCCGGTATTTGACGTAGCCGCGATCCTCGTGTTAACGGTTGAAGAAAAGAGGGCAATCCGTGGCGGCAACATCGGGAGGCATGTATTTCGACAGGCAGGACAGGGAGATCCTGATCCTTGTCAACCGCATGCTGGAAGTCAGACACAATCAGGCCGACAGCAGCCTTTTTGATCCCGGCCTGCACCCGCACGGCATCAAGGAGCTGGTGGCCACGCCCGTTTCCCGCATTGCCTACGCCGTCATCAATCTTCTCCGCAATCTGGAAGCCGGCAGCACCCAGGCCCGCGACCGCCTGCTTGCCCTTGAAAGCCTTTATGACGAGGTGCTCAATTCCGCGCATTCCGATCTCAGGCGCAACACGGCCCGCGTGCTTGTGCAGATTATGAAAAGCATGGTGCGCGCGCACGGTCGTCATGTGGAGCAGCTGCGCCTCGCCCACGACTTCCGCCGCGTCGTTCAGGGCACGCCGCGTGTGGTGCGCGAGCTTCTCGCGCGTTACCATTTGCCGGAAATGCCTGAGGAATGGAACCAGCTCGCCTTTGACGATCACGTGTACGACGCCAACACGCGCGGCCGCAAAACCCCTACGCATCTGATCATGGACGCCTGGATCAAGGGCCTGCGCAGCCTCATCGTCGCCTATGAATACTGCGCCAGCGCGGGAGTGGCCTCAGAACTGCTGAAAGCGGCCGAGATAACGGGCATCACCGTGCGCGTGGGCATCGAATATCACATCCCCTTTTACGACAAAAACGTGAGTCTGTTCTGGATACCGCGCGGCTTCAGCGGAAACGAGGATTTTCTGGAATTTCTGCACGACCCGAAAGTCGCTGAGTTGATGGAAAAAGGACGCGACGTCCTGTTATGGCGCAAAGAGAGGACGCTGGAGCGCCTTCACGTCTGGAACGGGAACATGCGCAGGCAGCTTGAGGATGCCTGGGGCACGCC
>JAISOT010000007.1 GCA_031275465.1 Desulfovibrio sp. | reverse complement strand
TTCATTGCTGTCCGTCATGTCCTCCAGGGTGGAATCGCCTTTCTGCTGTGCCTCTTCCAGCATCTTTGTCAGGAGGGAGCGAAAAAACTCAAGATCATTGTGATTCATGGTCTCTCTCGGTGCTAAGAAATCGCTGTCTGCCCGGCGGTCTTCCGCTTCGGCAAAAGCCGCGCCGGAATGACAAGGAATCAATATATCCGCAGCCGGCTTTTTTGTAAAGTGGTTTTGGCCGATTTCCGCCCTGGGCCGGACTGTTCCGGTCAAAAACGGGGGCGCCGCGCCGTTGCGCAACGGGCTGTTATGGAGTATGCCACGCCAATGGGCAGACACAAGAGATCCTTCGCGCAGGAGATTTGCGTAAAAAGCGTGGGCAAGGCCGTCCACAAAACCGGCATGCTCCGGCCGGGATGCCGTGTGGGGGTGGCCGTTACGACCGGGAATGCCCGCCGCTGCATCCTGAACGCCCTGACCCGCTGGCAGCTTGAAAAAAATCAGGAAATCCGGGACGATTGACAGTATTTGTTTTTACGGACTACACTACGCCGTTATTGCGGCTTTCCCTTCACAGAGCGGAAATTCGCGCGGATTCCGCCGCGTCCGGCCGGTGGACGGATGTGACCGCGGGTTGAGGCATGCTGCTCGGAAAATACCATATCGTCATATTCAAGGAAGGGACGGGCGGAAGCCGCAACCTGCGCATGCGCGGATGGTTCGGCTTCTTCGTGTTCGTGCTTGTGGCGACGCTTGTGGCCTGCAACGCCTGGTTGCTCAGGGCGTGGTTCCATGCCGCCATGCTTGAGGAAAACCTCGCCAATGCCGAACGCCAGATTGACGAGCAGCGTCGCGGCCTCGTCAATCTCGTCGAACGCCTGGACGCGGCGGGTCAGGATTTGCAGCGCATACAGCGTTTTGACGCCAAACTCCGCCTGATGATGAATATGGAAAAGGACCCGGCGGATGTGGGAGACGACAGAATCGCCGCCTTTTCCCGCTCCTATCTTCCCCTGCACAGGCAGGAGCTGGCCGTGCGGAAGATGCAGGAATACCTGGCCCGCCTTTCCGCGGCCGCGAGGCTTGAGGAGGTGCGCCAGCAGGATCTCCTGCGCGCCCTGCGTGAAAAACGCGACTCCCTCGTCTCCGTGCCCTCGATATGGCCGGCCGTCGGTTTCATATCCTCCACTTTCGGGCGGCGCGCCTCCCCCCTCGGCGGCATGGGAACGGATTTCCACAAGGGGCTGGACATCAGCAACCGCGTCGGCACGCCCGTCGTGGCCCCTGCCGAAGGCACGGTGACCCTCACCGCGCCGGACGGGGCTTACGGCAACAGCATTGAGATAAACCACGGCAACGGCATCAAGACAAAATACGCGCACCTGCAGCGCTGGATAGTGCAGCCCGGCCAATGGGTCAAACGCGGGCAGGTGATAGGCTATGTCGGGATGAGCGGCCGCACCACCGGTCCGCACCTGCATTATGAAGTGCATCTGCACGGCGTGCCGGTGAACCCGATGCGCTATATTCTGGAGTGACGGACTACAATGCCGGAAGGCCGATGCCGGGCAAGGCCCGCTCCAGGGCATGGCCGTAAGCCAGAAGATCGGCCTCGCCGAAAGCCCGGCCGATGAGCTGCATCCCGACGGGCATGCCGCTTTCCGCTCCTTTGCCCACGGGCAGGGCCAGCCCGGGCAATCCGGCCAGATTGAGCGAAAGCGTGTACGCGTCCATAAGGTACATGCGCAGGGGGTCCGCGTTGTGCGTTCCCATATCCCAGGCGGTTTCGGGAGAAACCGGCGCGCAGATCACATCGCAACGGTCGAGGGCGGCCAGATATTCGTCGCGTATCAGGCGGCGCGCCTGGGCGGCCTTGCGGTAATAGGCGTCATAATAGCCGGCGGAAAGCACATAGGCGCCCAGCATGATGCGGCGCTTCACCTCTGTGCCGAACCCCTCCGAACGCGAACGCGCGTACAGTTCCTCAAGATCCCGCGCGCCTTCGGCCCGCCGGCCGTAGCGCACGCCGTCAAAGCGGGCCAGATTGGAGCTGGCCTCGGCCATGGCGATAATATAGTAGGTGGCGACAGCCGCCCTGGTATGCGGCAGGCCCACCTCCACCAGTTCCGCGCCGAGGCCCTCCGCCGCGCGCAGAGCCGCCGCGCAGGCGTCGCGCACTTCCGCCGACGCGCCCTCGCCGAAAAATTCCCTGGGCAGCCCCAGCCGCGCGCCCTTGAGAGTTCCGCCGCCAAGGGCGGCGACATATCCCCCGGCGGGGCGCGGGTCGCTTGTGGCGTCGCGCCTGTCATGCCCCGCGATTACCTCGAAGACGCGGGCGCAGTCCGCCACGGAACGCGCCAGCGGGCCGATCTGGTCCAGAGATGATCCGTAGGCGATAAGCCCGTAGCGGGAAACGCGCCCGTAGGTGGGCTTCAGCCCCACGCAGCCGCACAGGGAAGCCGGCTGGCGGATGGAGCCGCCGGTGTCCGACCCGAGGGAGGCGAAACACTGCCCGGCCGTGACGGAAGCCGCCGAACCGCCGCTGGAGCCGCCCGGAACTTTGCCGGTGTTCCAGGGGTTTCTGGTGGTCTGAAAAGCCGAGTTCTCCGTGGTGGAACCCATGGCGAATTCGTCCATGTTGTTTTTGCCCAGAATGACGGCCCCGGCGGCGCGCAGTTTTTCCACGGCGAAGGCGTCGAAAACCGGCCTGAACCCTTCCAGCATGCGGGAGGCGGCCGTGGTGGCGAGGCCTCGCGTGCAAATGGCGTCCTTGACGGTCACGGGAACGCCGAAAAGCGGCATGGAGGCGTCAGGCCCGCTTTTGTCCAGAGCGCGCGCCCGGGCGAGGGCGTTCTCCCCGTCGACGCGCAGGAGGGCGGAAATTTTCGGCTCCGTCCCGGCGATGCGGTCAAGGCAGGCCCGCGCGGCCTCCGCGGCGCTGATTTCTTTTTTTTGCAGGGCGTCGGCCACGGCGGCGAGGGAGAGCGAGCATATATCCGTCATTGCGGTATCCTGAGAGCGTTTCGCGCTTGAGCGAATTATGTATTTTCAATGTCGCGTCGCCCTGATTTGCTCTGGCGCCGGTTCTCCGTAAACGTCACACGATGCGCGGCACGACGAAACACCCGCCGCTTTGCAGCGGCGCGTTGGACAGGGCGTCTTCCCGGCCAAGTCCGGCCGCCGCCGCGTCGTCGCGCAATATCCCGCCGTGCAGCGCCACGCTGTACAAAGGCTCCACGCCTTCCGTGTCCACGGAGGCAAGGGTGTCCATGTATCCCAGAATATCCTGAAACTGCCGGGCGAAAAGCGCCTGTTCGTCTTCGGCCGGCTGAAGGCGGGAAAGCCCGGCCATTTTGAGCACGTCGTCCCGGCTGACGGTTTTTTGCCCTGACATAACCACCTCGGAAAAGACAATAAGCAGTTTGACAAAAATCAACGCGCCCGCGGCGGGCTCAACTTGTATGACGGTTTCGGCGTCGAGCTCATGGGCGGGGCCGCCGGCTGATTTTGCGGCGCATACTGCCCGTCGGCGCCGGCAGCATTGTCGGGCATGCCGGGAATCGGCACGACAGGGTTGCCCTGGGCATCCACGGCTGACAGGCCCTGCATGCGCAACGCCGCTCTCTGCAGGACAGCCGCCCGAGTCTGCGCGAAAAGTTCCGCGTTGACCGGGGTCATCCCCATGGGAGACACCTGAAAAATCCACAGATTCTGGTGCGCCACGCCGGCGCCGTCCCAGAAAATCGGGGCCATGCTCCAGGGTATCCGTACCGTCCGCGCCTTTGCGCCCACTTCCGCCGGAGAAAGACGCGAGGCAATATCCAGCCTGGCGGCAAAACGCGTAAAATCATAGCCCAGGGCCATCCAGAAATCACCGGCTTGAGCCTTCAGACCCGCAGGAGCCGCAAGCGGATTCCAGGCGCCGGGAAAGACGGCCAGAATAAATTTTTCCGCATTGGAAAGCACCCTGCCGGAAAGGCTTTGTTCCCAAAGAGTCGTGCCGAGCAGCACAAGGCGGTCTTCCCCGTTATAGAGCAGGCTTGTGCTCAACATATCCATATTTTTCCAGGAATCCGGCAAAAACAGGGCTTCAAAGGCGGTCTGCGGGACAGGCGTCCTGCCGTCCGGCCCTGTCACAGGGCGAAGCAGGACCGCCGCCGCCTCGCTCCAGACTGTGACATCGCCGGGGGGATAGGGGGCTTTCTGCAAAAACATGCTTCTGGCGGCAAGGCTCTGCTCCAGAAGAGCCGTCATGCGCTCGCCGAAGGCGTCAGCCGGATAAAAGGCGCCGTATGCGCGAATGTTGAGCGTATCGGCGGCAAAGGAGACAAGCGCGTCAATCTGATCCTGCGGGCTTGGGAAAAAACGCCAGGCCCGCGCGCCTTCATCCCCGGACTCAAGCGAGGGCAAAAACGTGAAAAACACCCGCCGCTCCGTCAGGCCGGACTTGCGCGCCTCATCGTACTTGTCGGCCTGAAGCGGACCGCCCACAACAGCGCACTCCCGCGGCAAGGCCGCGAGCTCCGCAAGCCAGCGCGGCCCTTCGGTGTTGACGATTTCAAGGCGCAAGGATCCGCCCCGCCCGGTTATTTCCTGCCGGGCCATTCCGGCGCCCCTGCGTATCTTCACCGCTATGGGCTCATAAGGCCCTGAAGAGGGGAGGCTCAGGACAATGCAGGGGGCGGCCGGCGGTTTGGGCTCAGGAATTGTCCGGGGCGCGGGAGACGGTCCGAAGGGCAGGGAGCAGGCGGACAGGCCGAACAGACCCGCCAGCAAAAGCAGGACACGCAGACATTTTTGTTCGTCAGTCATGAGCGCTCCGGGGGAACAAAAAACCGATCCCGAAAAGGAACCGGTTTTTCATAGTACATTTCCCGCGCTGTGGCAAGCCGCAATGTTATCCGGCCACGGCCGCGAAACCGCGGCGTGTCGCATGTCAATCCCGGCGTCCGAAAAAAGGAAAGCCTATTTCTTCACTTCCGTATAATCGGCATCCACAACGTCATCGGCGGCCTGGGCCTGGGCGCCGGCATCAGCCGACCGCTCCGCGTCCCCGGCGTTTTGCCGGGCCTGCTGCTGATACAGCTGTTCGGCGAGCTTGTGCGAAGCTTTGGCGAGATCGTCCGTGGCGCTCTTGATGGCGGCGGCGTCCTCGCCTTCCATCGTTTTGCGCAGAGCGGCTATCCTGCTTTCAATGTCTCCCCTGAGGGCGGCATCGGCCTTGTCGCCCAAATCGGCCAGGGATTTCTCGGTGCCGTAAATCAGACTGTCGGCATGGTTTCTGGCCTCAATGAGCTCCTGCTTTTTCTTGTCTTCGCCGGCGTGAATTTCCGCCTCACGCACCAGCCGCTGAATGTCCTGCTCCGAAAGGCCCGACGAGGCGGTGATTTTGATGGACTGCTCCTTGCCGGTGCCCATGTCCTTGGCGGAGACATTCACAATGCCGTTGGCGTCGATGTCAAAGGAAACCTCAATCTGCGGCACGCCGCGCGGGGCCGGCGGTATGCCCGTCAGATCGAAGCGGGCCAGGGTCATATTGTCGTTCGCCATGGGCCGTTCGCCCTGAAGGACGTGAATGGACACGGACGGCTGATTGTCCGCCGCCGTGGTGAACACGTTGCTCTTGCGCGTGGGTATGGTGGTGTTGCGTTCAATCAGCTTTGTGAATACGCCGCCCATGGTCTCAATGCCCAGGGAAAGGGGCGTCACGTCAAGCAGAAGCACGTCCTTCACGTCGCCGGCAAGTATGCCGCCCTGAATGGCCGCGCCGCGCGCCACCACTTCGTCGGGATTGACGGAGCGGTTGGGTTCCCTGCCGAAAAATTTGCCCACCGCCTGCTGAACCAGCGGCATGCGCGTCATGCCGCCCACCAGGATGACCTCGTCAATTTCGCCGGGTTTGAGGCCGGCGTCCGCCAAGGCCTTGTTACATGGTTCAATGGTGCGGTTGACAAGATCGCCCACCAGGGATTCCAGCTTGGCCCGCGAGAGCTTGATGAGCAGATGCTTGGGGCCGTTCTGGTCCGCCGTGATGAACGGCAGGTTGACCTCCGTCTCCATGGAGGTGGAAAGATCCTTCTTGGCTTTTTCCGCGGATTCCTTCAGACGCTGGAGCGCCATACTGTCTTTGGAGAGGTCGATGCCGTTGTCCCTTCTGAATTCTTCCACGAGCCAGTTGATGACGCGCTGGTCAAAATCTTCGCCGCCGAGAAAGGTGTCGCCGTTGGTGGCGCGCACTTCCACGACATTGTCGCCCACTTCCAGAATGGAGATGTCAAATGTGCCGCCGCCCAGGTCAAAGACGGCGATTTTTTCATTGGCCTTTTTGTCCATGCCGTAGGCCAGCGAGGCCGCAGTCGGCTCGTTGATGATGCGCCTGACCTCAAGGCCGGCAATGCGTCCCGCGTCCTTGGTGGCCTGACGTTGCGCGTCGTTGAAATACGCGGGCACGGTGATGACGGCTTCGGAAACCGGTTCGCCGAGGTAGGCCTCCGCGTCGGCCTTCAGCTTCGCCAGGATCATGGCGGAGATTTCAGGCGCGCTGTACGTGCGTCCGTCAACCTCAACACCGGCGTCGTCATTGGCTGACTTTGCTATGGCATACGGGGAATGCTCCTTCCAGCGGTTCACTTCCGCGCTGTCATGCTTGCGGCCCATGAGCCGCTTGATGGCGAATATGGTGCGCTTTGGATTCGTCACCGCCTGGCGTTTGGCGATTTCGCCCACCAGGCGTTCCTTGTCGGTAAAAGCCACCACGGAAGGGGTCGTGCGGCCGCCCTCGGGGTTGGTGATGCACTTCGGGTCCTTGCCCTCCATCACATACACGCATGAATTTGTTGTGCCAAGGTCAATGCCGATAATTTTGGACATATCTGAATCCTCCCGAGGGAAATCAATTTTGCGGCGTTACGCGGGAGATTCTGCCCGCGTGCTGTATAAACTAAGATCTCCTCGGGATTCGTCCAGTACCCCGGAACAAAAAATTTTCAGCGCGCGAGCGTCCGCAACTCCGCCGTCAAGCCGGCGGCGTCGCGCCGCAGCAATGCGTATCCCCCTTCGGCGAGCGGGCCGGGATTGACCACAGTCGTGCGTCCAACCTTGTCCACAGCCCGCGCTTCATGAATGTGCCCGCACAGGCAGACATCGGGCTGGGCTTCTTCCAGAAAGGCCCGCACAGCAGCGGATCCCACATGCGCATTGCCGGGGATGACGTCGCAGGCCGTATCCCTGGGGGGATTGTGCGACACGAGAACGGCGTGCGGATATTTCCCGGCCTCGCGCCAGCACGCCTTCAGCCAGTCCTCATAGGCGGATTCGGGAAATTCGCTGGGCGTGCCGAAAGGAGTCCGCGTTGAGGCGCCTGCGCCGAAAACGGCGATTCCCGGCGCGAGCTCGCGGGTGGAGGCATGGAGATTTATTCCCTGTTCCGTGAGCCAATGGTCAACCTCCGGCTTGTCCATATTGCCGATCTGCGCCAGAACGGGCTTGCCGCTCCGCCGCAGGACCTCCACGACGGCCTCCGCCCTTTTCACGCCGCCCACAATGGTCAAATCCCCCGTGACAAGAACTCCCGCGGCTTTTTCCAGTTCGGGAATCCGGGCGAAAAGGGAAGCGTCGTCATGAATGTCCCCCACGGCAACCCACAGTTGTTCAGGCATATTACCACTTGGCATGACAGAATATCCTTTGTATAAATGAGGGCATTGCCGGGTCCGTTGGTCCGTTGCGCAACGACCCCGTTGCGGACCATAGTGCCACAATTTCTGCCGCCTGAAAAGAGGGGGCCATGCCGCGTAACCCTGAACCCGCCGCGCCGGAATCATCCTCCGCCGTTGCGGAAAAAACCGCCCTGCGCCGCCGCATGCGCATGCTGCGTGAAAGCCAGCCGCCGGATATCGCCCGAAAACGCAGCCGGAACGCCCAGGCCCGTCTGGCGGGCACCGCGCACTGGAAAAACGCGCGCTCTGTGGCCTTGTACGCGGCCTGCCAGGGCGAACTCTCTGTGGACGCGCTGATGGAAAACGCCTGGGAAAGCGGCCGCGCGGTCTATCTGCCCCGTGTCCGCCGCGAATCCGGCGTCATGGACTTTGTCCCTTGCGGGAGCCTGACGGAACTCGTCCCCGCCGCGTTCGGCCTGCGCGAGCCGCCGGAAAGCCTGCCGGGTTTCGGCGCGGAGGAGGCCGGCAAAGCGTTTACGCCGGATCTTCTGGTCGTGCCGGGGCTGGCCTTTGACAGGCGCGGCATGCGGCTGGGCTTCGGGGGCGGCTACTACGACAGGTTTCTGCGCCGTCTGGCGAATTGCCGGTGCGTGGGGATATGCTTTGAATTCCAGCTTGTCGAAATCCTGCCGGCCGAGGCGTGGGACCAGCCGGTACACTATGTCTGCACGGAAGAACGTTTTTGGAAGGCGCGTCCCTGAAGGAAGGGGTTAACGGAATGGTAGGACCGGCGAAGCCGGGGGTCAAGCGGGAATCTCCCTGAAGGGAGAGGTTTCGGACCATAAAGGAAATTTTGATGAAAAACCAGGACATAAGCCACATTCCCTTTGCTTTCCCCGGCCTTGCGAACGTCCGCTGCGCCTTTCAGACGCGCCGGGGCGGCGCGAGCGCGGGCTCTTTCGGCGGCGGCAACATTGCCTTCAACACGGGAGACGACCCCGCCTGCGTGGCGGCAAACCGCGCCTCCCTGCGCCGCGTTCTGGGCCTTGACCTGGTGGCGGAACTTGAGCAGGTTCACGGCGACGACATGATTTTCGAGCCCACGCCGATCCCCTGGGGGATCGCGCTGCACGCCGGCGCGGCGGGCAAGGGCGACGGGCTGGCCACAAGCCGGCGCGGGCTTGCTCTGCTGATACGGACAGCGGACTGCCAGCCCCTGCTGCTTGCCCACAGAAGCGGCGACTACATAGCGGCCCTGCATGTGGGATGGCGGGGCAACCGCCGCTCCTTTCCCGTCTCCGGCGCGCGGCGTTTCTGCCGGCAGTACGGGCTTGACCCCGGAGATGTGCTGGCGGTGCGGGGGCCGAGCCTTTCCCCTCCCCGGGCGGAGTTTGTCAATTTTGCTGCGGAGTGGGGGCCGTCTTTCAGCCGCTGGTTTGAGCCCGCCTCCGGAACCATGGATCTCTGGGGGCTCACAAGAGCGCAGCTTCTTGAGGCGGGGCTCGCGGAACGCCATATT
>JAISOT010000001.1 GCA_031275465.1 Desulfovibrio sp. | reverse complement strand
TTTCGGCCCCGATTGCGTACCCGTTTGCGGACTTGTTACGGTTACAGGCGCAGAAGGCGGGGCCGGTAGCGCTGGCGGCGGCGGGACGGTCAGGGCTGGCAAAGATTGCTCCACTTTTTTGGTGGTATCTGCCTTTGTTGCTTCTTCTTCCGCCAGTCGCCGTTTTTCGGCCACATGCGAGAGGTAGCGCCAGCCTAAGAAAAGCCCCAAGATCACGGCACAGACGATCATAAATATTGTGGTCAATTTTTTGGAAAGTCGCGTTCCCTGCGTCAGACTTTCCGGAGATCGATCCCCTTCAAGTGTAAAAATATCTGCGCCCGCAGCGTCTTTTTTACCGAACATCGCGAACCTCTCTCTTGATGAGGGGAGAAACGGTATTGCCCGGCAAATCAGCGCCGATTGGCGTGTACGACTGATTCCAGATTCCGGTGACTTTATTTCCAAGGCGCAACACAAACCGCTTGGCGATTTTATGGACAACCAGGGTGTCACCTTCCACATGCAGATTGATAGTTTCCTCTATGTCCGGGTCCTCTTCGTTCAACAAAAAAATGGAAGGGAAATCGCGCCCTGGGGCGAACCGAAAATAAGTAAAGGTGCCGTTATCCCATGTTTCAAGCGGCTTGAGAGCTTCTGATCCATCCCACCAGTAATCCCTATTGAAATGTTTTCCTTCACTATCGGCTTGCAAAAGCTGATTCACTTTGTCCTGTTCTGATTTTGCGGCCAATTTGGCGGCATCGTCTCCAGGGTAGGTGAAGCGCACCATATAGAAAGGTGTCCCGCCCTTATCGCCTTGAATCAGGTCAAAATTGTAATGGTGCCTATCGGTGACGACAGTAAGGTTTGTCGATGCGAAATGCCCTTTTGGCTTGATAAAAAAACCATTACGGGCCTGCACGATGCCGATGGCCCAAGCCTCGGAATCTCCGCTTCCCATATCGGTAATGACTTCGTTGTCGGCAAAAAGGACGAAGGTTTGAAATCCGATATAACCGTATACTTTCACAACATTTGCAGGATCATAGGGTACGAAGCGTACACGGGAGTCTCCGGGAGCGCTCTTGGGGATCTGCACGGCAAGTGCCGGAGCTGTAGCCAAGAGGCACAAGATAAAGGGCAGGAGTGAGAGGGTTTTCAAAGGTTTCCCCCTTCCTTGCGGCTGTCCAGTCCGCTAATCTCATCATCCACGCGATACTCGGTCACCATGAATCCGACAGGATTGATCCGGCGAACAGCTTCTTCCGTTGGAGCAGCAACGTATGAATAGGTTATAGTTGCCATGTAGGCGCGAGTTGTGGCCACATCGCCGTTTGTGATCGTTTTGCGGAATCGGACAGTAGCCAAGTCTTTTCGCCCACTTTCTTTGGTGTGCAGGGTAATTGTGTTGATGGTAATTCGTACTTTGTTGAGAGTCTTGTATACATTCAGAGGAGATTCTGGATTTTTCGTATTCCAGAAGTTTCCCCATTGCGTTTGCAATGCAGGTGACATAAATGCGGCAGCGGTATAATATAGTAACTCTGCTGTATCATATGTGTAATTTTCCCGTGCAAGCATAAAATCCGTAATGAATTTTTTCGTAAAAACATCATCAAGCGAAACTTGCACTTCTTTAAGTGATTGCAAGGGTTGAATTGTGCCCTCTGACCTGTCCAGAACAATGGCTTCGAGCTGAACCGTTTTAAGCGGTGTCAAACCGACAAGCGCAAGCGATTGGATGATGCACACAGCCAGAAGCAAAGCGGCGAAGACATAAGCCCGTCGCTTGGACGCCAGTGCCAATGCGACTCGATTGCTTTCCCAAGATGTCGCATTTTGGAAATATTCGCGTGTTAATTCTGACATTTGGCAGGAGTCCTACTTCTGGTCGGTTTCAGGGGGTTCAACACAAGCGGAGCACAAATCCTTTTCCACCCAAGAACAGCCTCCAGGGCAAGCAGCCTCATCCGTACAGCCACACTTCCGGCATACCCAATCAGATGTATCCTCCGCATCTTCGTCGGGTCCAAAGTCCGCTGTGAAAGGTTGTTCCGGAATCCCTTGGTCTTTCCTTGCCGCGTTGAATTCAGAGTGAATCCTCAGTTCCGCCTGCTGGATTATCTTGTCCAGAGCCTGCTCCAACGTATCAGCGTAACTCGATAGCAGCCCGAACGCGCAGCCCATAGACCATCCGCAGAGGCTTCCGTCATCCTTGAAACGCACATTCTGAGGGAGACGAACTTCGGCGGATACAAGCCAACCTGAAAGAGTATCCATGATCCATTCGCAGCTATCGCTTCTTCCGTTTTCTTCCAGCGTTGACACATCAATGCCGAAAAGTGCGGCAAACTCGGCGTCGTCCAGGTACTCAGTCATACTTTCCATTTTCTCGGGAACACCAGGAAAATATGAAATCACCAAAGGAAAACATATCATGTCCGTGATGCAGACGCTCAGATCGTATAATAGTTGCCCGTACTTTTTCAGAGTCATGCTGTTCTCCATTAAGAACTACTTGCGAGTAATCGTTACTTTATTCTGTGCGCTGCCAACACCGGTGACCAAAACAGCTTGGTCAAACAGGCCGTCAACGATATAGCGATCCCCTTGTACCTGATACCGGATGGGGCCAGCCGGGCGCACTATGAGCAAAGTAGGAACTTCGGACTGCATTTCCCCTGGGAGCTGGATGATAGTCTTCTCGCCATTGCTAAACACGCGCACGGGCTTCCAGGGAGCCGATCCGGCAACCGTATAGCCGTAATCAAGATTTCCCTGGAACGCTCCGGAGGGAATGCCTGCCGGCGGCATCACATCTCGTTGTTCCTGCATTTTAGGGATAGGCATCTCATCCTGTTCGCGCCGTGCGGGGGCGGGAATTGAAATTTTTTGGCGCTCGGCCAGTTTGGGGTAATACTTTAGATCATTGATCGGTTTCAGGCCGCTCCTGTTGATCGAGGCCGGGCGGGGAGCGCCACATGCGGTTATGGTCAGCGAGAGGATCAGCAAAAAAATCCATTTGTATTGACAAATGACCATACAGTTATATACTCAGCATATGAAAATTGCAGGGTTCAATTGGGATCGTGGGAATTGGCCGAAATGCGGCAAACATGGCGTAACAAAAGAAGAAATAGAAGAATTCTTCCAGAATTTGCCTGTTGTGGTCATGCCTGATCCTCACACGGAGGAACCGCGTATGCGCGCTATCGGAAAAACAAGGGCCGGGCGCTATGTATTTCTGGTCTTCATGTTCCGCCTGCTTGATGGGCAAACCTTCATTCGGCCTATCAGCGCCCGTTATATGCACCAAACGGAGGTTGACCACTATGAAAAAACACGCACTTAAGGCGATGCCGTCACTGAAAAGCGATGAAGAAGCTGAACAATTTGTCGAATCCGCTGATTTGAGCCAGTATGACTTAAGTGACTTCAAGCCAATGAGGTTCGAAATTGCTGAAAAAAAAGCTACGCTCAACATACGAATCCCGCAAAATCTGCTGGATGCTGTTAAAGTTAAGGCTAAAATTCGGGGGATACCATATTCCCGGTATATCCGTTCCATCTTGGAACAAGATATTGCAACATGAGAGTGTATCATCAGCGTTTCCTAAAAAGGCACATCGTCCATGCCGGAAGGTTCCGAAGGAAAAGCCGGGCCAAGATCGTCTCGGGAGCCGTCGCTACCCTGCAAGTTGGACTCTCTGCCGTTGGACGCTTCCTGACCGCCTTCCCGCCAAGCCTTTCTGTCCAGAAACTGCACCCGTGACGCCTTGACTTCCGTCGTATCTCTGTCCTGCCCCTGCTGATCCTGCCATTTGCGGGTCTGGAGACTTCCTTCGACATAGACAAGGCTGCCCTTGGACAGATAGTTGGCGCAATTCTCTGCTACCCGCTGAAAAACGACGACATTATGCCATTCGGCCCGTTCCACCTTTTTGCCGTCGCGGTCAACATACGATTCATCTGTGGCAATGCGCAGGTTGCCAATGGGCATCCCGGCAGAGGTGTACCGAAGTTCAGGGTCACGCCCTAAGTATCCGATCAATGAGACTTTATTCAGCATATCCGTAACCTCACGCAAATTCTTCAGATGGAGTTGAATGTTGATTAAACTTGACGGTATAAACATTTTTGTTTATACTTGAACATGAACAGCAAGGAATTCAAACAGTGGCTTGCCGAGCAGGGGGCGACATTTAGTCCGGGCAAAGGCTCGCATCTCAAAGTTACCCTGAACGGTAAGCAATCTGTGCTGCCCATGCACAGCACCGAATTGAAAAAAGGGCTGATCGAAGCAATCAAAAAACAACTTGGACTGAAGTAGCGATGCGAGGTTCCTATGCAATATCCTGTCACCCTTACTCCGGAAGCTGAAGGCGGGTATGTCGTGACCTTTCCCGGTATTCCGGAGGCCATAACCCAGGGGGAAACGGTGGAAGAAGCTCTGAGCATGGCGCGGGAAGCCTTGGAAACCGCTCTGGAGTTCTATTTTGACGACAAACGAGCGGTGCCTCTCCCATCCGCTACGGAATGCGGGCAACATGCTGTAGAGCTTCCCCCTAGCCTTTCCGCAAAAATTCTGTTGCTCAACGAGATGGTGCTGCAGCACATTCGACCTGCGGAACTGGCGAGACGATTGCACACGACCCCGCAGAAAATCAATCGTTTGACCAATCTCCGCCATACCACGCGCATTGACGGGATTGACGCTGCTCTCCGCGCCCTTGGCCGTCGGATGGAAATCCGCTTGACCTAATGATTGTTGCAATCCATTAGACATATCTCAACCTATCCCTTTGCGACTGAGCCGCGTTTGCGGTACCCGGCCAAAGCGCTCCGTGCAACCAGTTTCGCGCCGCTTGCTGTCGCTCCTGCGGCAGCGTTGGTGGCAGCTCCGGCGACTTGCTTTGTCGGGCGCGTGACCTTGGACGCCACCCATCTGCCGGCACCCATCGTTGAAAGGGCGACACCACCACCAAGGGCGCTGGCTATGCCAAGGACTTGAGCCAGGATGAAGCAGCTAATTATTGCGGTCACTGCAATCGGGCCTGCTGTGGAAACAGCTAATGGGTCGCTGCTAGTCAGCGCTTCAGTCAAATACTTATTATATATGTCCAAAATGAATTTATTTATCCCTACAACAAGAATCAGGAACTTCACCCTCATCGCCTTGACTTCTGTCGTGTACCTGTCCTGCCCCTGCTGATCCTGCCATTTTCGGGTCTGTAGGCTGCCTTCGACGTAGACAAGGCTGCCTGTGGTCAGGTAGTTAGCGCAATTCTCCGCTACCCGCTGAAAAACCACGACAGAGTGCCATTCGGCCTTTTCCACCTTGTTGCCGTCACGGTCAACGTAAGATTCATCCGTGGCAATGCGCAGGTTGCCGATGGGCATCCCGGCAGACGAGTACCGTAGTTCAGGGTTTCGCCCTAAGCGCCCGATCAATATGACTTTGTTTATCATCAAAACTTCCTTTATGGTTTGAAACCTCTCCCTTCAGGGAGAGTGCCGCTTGACTCCCAGCCAGGGAAGGGAAAATCCACGCGGGTCCTATCCGCCTAGTGGGTAGTTGACTTTATACCCATATTGGGTATCATTTCTTCATCAAAAATTCCTTCGCATAAACAAACAAAACAAACATGAAAGACATGCCTGCCAACGCACTCCAGCAGCCAGATACCCCTCCTTGGAGAATCGAATTTACCCTAAGCGCCGTAAAGCCTCGGCCTTCAGGCCGGGGATATAAGGCGCACCTTGGCTGGAATTTTGCTTTTCTGTCGGAACGGTTGTAGACTTGATCCCTATGGAAAGATTGCAAGCGTACAAGTTTCAGCTTCGTCCCAAAGCGGCGCAGGAGGAAAAGATGCGCCGGTTCGCAGGGTGTTGCCGTTTTCTGTGGAACAAGGCGCTTGCCTTGGAAAAGGAAACCTATGAGGCAACAGGCAAACGCTTGGGATTCGCTTCTCTCTGCAAGGAATTGCGTGATTGGAAGAGAGTCGAAAACACTGCCTTCCTCGCGGAAACCCATTCTCAAATCCTCCAGCAGGCTTTGAAAGACCTGGATCGCGCCTATGTGAACTTTTTCCAGAAACGCGCCGACTTGCCGCGCTTCAAGAAGAAAGGCGTTCACGATTCTTTCCGCTATCCGCAGGGTTTCAAGCTGGACGAAGGCAATTCCCGTATCTTTTTGCCCAAGATCGGCTGGATGCGATACAGGAAAAGCCGCGATACCGAAGGAACGCCGAAGCAGATCACCGTCTCCCTCGCTGCCGGGAAATGGTATGTTTCCATCCAGACGGAACGGGAAGTTGAGACCCCTGTTCATCCTTCGCAAAGCGCCGTTGGAATCGACATGGGGATAGCCTGTTTCGCCGCGCTCTCGGACGGGACGGTGTTGATGCCACTCCATACCTTCCGCAAGCACGAGAAGAAACTGGCGGCCATGCAGCGCAAACTCTCCC
>JAISOT010000209.1 GCA_031275465.1 Desulfovibrio sp. | reverse complement strand
TGGGACATGGGTATTTCCCTGTGGAGCAGTTCGTCTTTTTCAAGTCGTCTTTTTCAACATTACCCTGCTTTGGATTCCGCGGCAAGGGAGCAAACGGCGCGCAAGCCCAACAGATAGCTTGCAACGCCGAAGCCCGCTATGCTTCCGGCACAGACTCCGGAAAGCACCGAGTGACGCCGGAAATCCTCGCGGGCGTGGATATTGGACATGTGGACTTCCACCACCGGCAGGTCAAGTATGGCCAGAGCGTCCGTGATGGCGTAACTGTAGTGCGTCCATGCTCCGGCGTTTATGATGACGCCGTTGACGGACTCCTCGGGAATGCGATGGATGCGTTCCACCATCGCGCCTTCGTGGTTTGTCTGAAAAAAATCCAGACTGGCGCCGAGTTCCCCGGCAAGGGAGGCAAGCCGGGCGTTGATTGCCTCCAGGGTGATGTTCCCGTAGTGGGCCGGGTCGCGCCTGCCGGACATGTTCAGGTTGACGCCGTGCAGTGTCAGAATATGCATGGGGGCTCGCTTGCTGCTGTTTTTATGGAGTTGTGGAACACGCGCCGCTGTCAGCATTCATCTCGCAAAAAGGGAAGCGCCGTTGCCAGCAGGAGATCCGGCGCTTCTTCCGCTATATAGTGGCCGCACGGCAAGGCGTTGCCGCGCGCGTCGTCCGCCACTCCGCGCCATTCCTCCAGAGGCTCGAAAATTTTGCCGACGGCCCCATCCTCGCCCCACAAGGCCAGTAGCGGACATTGCAGCCTGCGTCCGGCCGCCATGTCCGCCCTGTCGTGTTCCAGATCTATGCCGGCGCTGGCCCGGTAATCTCCGCAAATGCCGCCGGGCGTGCCGGGCAGGGACAGGCAGCGCACGTATTCGGCAAAAGCCTCTCCGGTAAAGGGCTTCATTCCGGCGCTTCTGTTGCCCATAACGCTGCGCGCGTACAATTCCGGATTGTTGCCGATAAGTTTTTCCGGAAGCGGGGCCGGGGTAATGAGAAAAAACCAGTGCCAGTATGCGCGGGCGAATGCCTCGTTGGTTTTTTCATACATGGCGAGAGTCGGGGCGATGTCCAGCAGAACCATGCGCTCCACCATGCCGGCGTGATCCATTCCCAGCCGGTGGGCGACGCGCGCTCCCCTGTCGTGGGCGAGAACGGAAAAGCGGGAAAAACCCAGGGAGCGCATGAGATCGGCCTGATCTTGAGCCATCTCGCGTTTTGAGTAGTTGATGTGCTTCTCTCCGCTTTCCGGTTTGCCGCTGTCTCCGTAGCCGCGCAGATCGGCGGCCACAACCGTGAACTTTTGCGCAAGACGGGCGGCCACCTTGTGCCAGATGACATGGGTTTGCGGATGCCCGTGCAACAGGAGGAGGGGCGGACCGCTGCCGCCGGTGCGGAAGGCTATGGAAACGCCGTTGACCTCTCTGATCGTTTTTGTGAAGCCTTCAAACATGGGGATTCCCTCCGTTAGGACAAACGATGTTTTCGGCGGCGGTTTGACGCCGCCGCGTTTTTCAACAGCGGCATAGCTCAGCCGGTGTTTTCAACCCGGCTCGCCGGGCATTCTGCCGGAATTTTTTCCCTTGCGCGAAGTTCGGCCTTGACGGCCTCGTCCGCCTGAATGGGAAGTTTTTGCCCGGTCCAGATCCGGAACTGCGCCGCCCCCTGGCCCAGAAACATGGACAGGCCGGAAACGCAGTCCCAGCCGGCCAAGCGCGCCTCCCGCAGAAAGCGGGTTTCAAGCGGATTGTAAACCATGTCGTATGCCGTAAGCGTCCGGTTGCCTCGCGGGCGGACGATTTTTTCAAAGTCAAACGGCGTTTCGTCCATCTGTTTGCCGCGCATGCCCAGCGGTGTGGAGTTGATGACGAGATCCGCCTGAATGTCGTGTCGGTTTTTCCAGGCCAGCGGAATGCACCCGAAATGTTCAGCCAGCGGCATATGTGAACGGTCCGACGGAGTGGCGACAAAAACCCGCCGGAAACGGCGCAGCGCGAGACCGGCCGCGGCCGCGCGGGCGGCGCCGCCGGCCCCCAGCAGGAGGACGTCCGTATTTTCCGCGTCGAATTCGGCCAGCGGGCACAAAAAGCCTGTCACGTCTGTATTTTCGCCGCACAGTTTCCTGCCGTCGCGGTGGACGGTATTGACGGCCCCCGCCAGACGGGCCTGTTCACTGACAGAATCAAGCAGGGGCATCAGGGCGATTTTATGCGGTATGGTTATGGACGCGCCCTGAATGTCAAGCAGGCGCATGCTGTCCGCAAAGGACGCCAGCCCTTCCGGCGGAATCGCCCAGCGCAGGTACACAGCGGGCAGGCCAAGGGCCTGAAAGCCCGTGTTGTGCAGGAGAGGGGAGAGCGTCTGCTCCAGCGGCCAGCCGGCAACGCCGTACAGGGCTGTCGGCATGGATGCGGGCGTCAGGGATTGGCGGCGGGGAGACGGCATACCGCAAGAGTAACCTGAAACGGCACGCCCGGCAAGAGATCAGCCCGAGCGCGGAGCGGGGCGCGTTTACGAACGTTTGAGCTCAATGGCCTTCTGCAGCATTTGATCGGCCGTCGTCACCACCTTGCTGTTGGACTGAAATCCGCGTTGGGTAATTATCAGGTTGACCATTTCCGTTGCCATGTCCACGTTGGAGAGTTCAGTATTATAAGCATATACCTCTCCGTAGTTTTCCGTGCCGGGTATGCCCATTTCCATCTGGCCGGACGCGGTCGTGGCGGAAAAAAGATTGTTGCCTTCTCTGCGCAGGCCGTCCTCGCTGGTGAAGCGGCAAAGGGGTATCTGCCAGAGATCCTGCCCCTGCCCGTTGGAATAATGGCCCGTGACAATGCCGTCCGTGCCGATGCTGTAGTAACTCAACGCGCCTTCGGGGTATCCGTCCTGCTCGGCGAGATAGAGCAGAGAGGAGCTGTTGTAGGCTGTGCTGGCGTCCTGCGCCCGTATGGCCGAATCCCCCACGGAAGGCAAGGTGTTTTGCGTCGTGACGTCGTTCGCCGAGGCCGGGGCGTGCTCCCACCCGCCGGTGGCCTTTATGCCGAAGTCCACAGTGACGGGCGTTCCATCAAGAACGAGTTGGGGCAGGCCGTCGGCAAGGCTTGCCGGCTGCCAGTTCTGAAGATTCTTGTCGCCGTCGACGGCGGGCGTGAAAGCCGCCATATCCACGAGCTGTCCGCTGCTGGAGAAGGTGAGCGTGCCGCTCATCAGAAGCCCCGCGCCGTCGGCCGGCGGCGTGCCGTCCGCTGACGCCGGCACGTCGGCGGCTATGAGGAATTCCACGACGGAGTTCGGGGAGGCATCCTGGGCAGAAACCTTGTCGAAGTAAACTGTGGCCTGCCGGGCCTGGCCGTTCGCGTCATAAAGGGTGATGGGCTGCGTGAAGCCCGCGGCGGCGTCGGACAGAGGCGGATCCGCATTGGCGTTGTACGCGGCAAGCAGGGAAAAGTAAGGATGAGCGGAATCAACGGTTCTGTCCGAATCCAGGCCGAGATTGAGTATCATGCGCATGCTGCCGCTGGCTTTGGCCGGCATTGTGGCGAAGCTGTCAATCTGCACGGCCTGCAGACCGCCCCGGGAACCGTCGGGATTGAGCTTGTAGCCGTTGAGGGCCAATCCCTCGGGGTTGCGCAGAACGCCCTGATTGTCGGGGCGGAAGTCTCCGGCGCGCGTGTAGTACAGGCTGACGCCGTCCGTGACCTGGAAGAAGCCTTTTCCGTTGATGGCCAGGTCCGTGAGGGTGTTGCTTGACTCCATTCCGCCCTGCTGAAAAATTGTCCGCACCGTCTCCACTTGCAGCCCCTTGCCGAGCTGCCCCACAGCCACGCGGGAATCCGTCTGGTTAAGCCACCATTCTCCCATGTGCGCCTGCGTGGTATAGATCAGGTCGGAATACTGGATATCCTGCTGTTTGAAGGCAATAGTGCTGACATTGGCGAGATTGTTGGTCGTCACCGCCATGCCGTCACTCAGGCCCTTCATGCCGGTCGCGCCGATGTAGAGTGCGGAATTCATGTTGCGCTCCTTGAAAAACAGGGCGGGGGAAAAATCTTCCGCCCCGCCCTGTTATAAGCACAGACCGTGCCAGACGGGCCCGCTCCCTCATGTGTCCTTTGTCCGAAACGCCCACATCCGGCCGCCTTTGTTCAGCTTGCATGGCGCTTTCTTTAAGCATATACTCAACAACACTATTTTGAAAACGTTGGACAAAGCCAATGTGTTGT
>JAISOT010000177.1 GCA_031275465.1 Desulfovibrio sp. | reverse complement strand
ATTCACACGCCGTACAAAGATTGTCTCCAAATCAAGCAAGGCTGTTGAGATGACATTACGGCTTTGGCAGGCTTTGACGGAACCCAACCTTTTTGGAAAAATACAGACTGTAGCCTTATCTATCTATAGATGAAAACTCTCAAAGTATTGCCGGTTTTCCGCCCGGAACAGCTTCGCCGGAAAGCGTGGATTTCGGCTCGCTCCGCCGCTGCGCGGCCGGACGCCCTTATGAAAAAAGCTCTTGCAGCTTTTTCCGGCATTGAATAAGTTAACCGTGAAACACGCCGGCCTGTCCTGTTGGCTCTGAAAAGAGCAAATCCCGCGGTTCTGCTTCTCTGGAGGTTTGATGCTTTCGCTCATAGGTTATATAGTTGTGGTCGGTTCCATCCTCGGAGGGTATCTGATACACGGCGGTTCTCTGGTGTTGCTCTGGCAGCCTTCGGAACTGCTTATAATTCTGGGCGCTGCCATAGGTGCTTTCGTCGTCTCAAGCACCGGCTATTCCCTGGGGCAGGTGCTCAGAAATCTGCCCCGGCTGTTCTCCCCTCACTCCGTTGACAAGCAGACCTACCTGCAGATCCTCTCCCTCCTGCATACCCTGTTCAGCAAGATGCACCGGGAAGGAATCATCAGCATCGAAAAAGATATTGAAGATCCCTCCAATAGCGCCATGTTCAAGAGTTTTCCCAAAGTGGGCGGAGACGCGCAGATGTGCAACTTTATCGGCGACACCATGCGCACCTTTTTGACCACCGGCAAGGCTGACGACCTCGGCGGCCTTATGGATACGGATCTGCACAGCATCAGGGAGGAATTGCACATCGCCCCCAGCAGCGTCAGCCACATGGCCGAGTCTCTCCCTGGTTTCGGCATTGTGGCCGCGGTTCTGGGCGTGGTGCTGACCATGTCCAAACTGGACGCCCCGCCCAAGGAACTGGGAGAATCCATAGGCGCGGCCCTTTTGGGCACCTTTCTGGGCATTTTGTTCTGTTACGGCTTTTTCGGCCCCATCGGCGCGAAGCTGGAAGCCCTTGAAATGGAGCGCTCTCTTTATTTCCGCTGCGTGCGCGAGGCCGTGATGGCCGCTTTGCGCGGTCTTTCGCCCATGGTCGCCCTGGAATACGGGCGCCGGTCCATTCCGCCCAAGTACCGGCCTACTTTCGCGGAGATGGAATCAACCCTGAAGGGATAGGGATAGGAAGGATTTAATGTCCGGAAGTTGGAAAGTGGCCTATGCCGATTTTGTGACCGCCATGATGGCCTTTTTTCTGCTGATGTGGATTCTGACCATGGTGCCGCCGGAAAAAAGGGAAGCCATGGCCGTGTATTTCATGGACCCCGGCGGATACAACAGCCAGGCCACCATGCTGGATTTCAGCCGTCCCCCTTCCTCTTCTACGGATGAAGCCGACCTTTCGCCCGCGGAAATGAATTATCTGGCCATTCAGCGCTTCCTGGACGATCTGCTGCAAGATCAACTGACCAAGGATCAAAGCAAGCTCAACGTCTCGGAGTCCGGCGTGCTGCTGAGAACCTCCAATGCTTTGAATTTCGCCCATAACGCCGTGGATCTGGGGCCGGAGGGGATGGATCTGCTCAAGGCCGCGGTGGAGGTCATGCGCCGCTTCAAGGTACATCTGGTGGTCAGCGGGCATACGGACAGTTCGGAAACCGGGCTCCCCAGGCTGCGCGACAAGTGGGAGCTGGCCGCGGCCAGGGCGGCGGCGGCCACGGCCTTTATCGTGGAGCGGGGGGGCATAGATCCTTCCATGATCATGAGTACTTCCTACGCCAATTTCCGCCCCATAGTGCCGGATAGCGTGGACGAGCCCGACGCGATCAACCGCAGGGTGGAATTCTTCTTTTATACTCCGGACATGCGCCCGGCAAATCTCGGTTTTTAGAGAAAACGGCATGGAAATCGACAATTCAAGCGTAAAATGCTTTGGAACAGCTCAAGCGCAAACCGGAGCGGAGCGGAGCGGGCCTGCAAGGCATACGTTCCGCGAGACGCCGCATAGGCAGGTGAAGAATGTCCTCTCTTGAATATACGCCCAAAAACTGCTGGGAGGTTTATGCCTCCGGAAAGGACATCCGGGACATTGAGAATCTCGCCGCGCGCTATATCGCTTTTCTGACTCGCTGCAAAACCGAGCGCGAAACCGTTGATTATGTGTGCGGGGCCCTGAGGGAGGCCGGCTTCAGTTCCGACACCGGCACGGATAAAATTCTGCTTCCCCTGCAGGGCAAGGCCGTGCTGGCGGCCAGACGGGGCAGACAGCCCCTGGCGCGGGGAATACACCTGATCTTCGCGCATACCGATTCGCCGCGCCTGGATTTCAAGCAGCATCCCTTGCAGGAGCAAAGCAGCGTGGGGCAGGCTAAAACACATTATTACGGCGGCATACGTAAATATCAGTGGTTTGCCCGTCCTCTGGCCCTGCACGGAGTGGCGGTAAAAGACAACGGCGAAAGCGTGCGCATTGTGCTGGGCGAAGAGGCTGGAGAGCCGGTATTCACCATTGCCGATCTTCTCCCTCATCTGGCGGGCAAGCAGATGGATCAATCTCTGCGGGAGGCTTTTGACGCGGAAAAAATGAACATAGTCCTGGGGCATCGCCCTCTTTTTAAAGAAGAGGCGGAGCCGGGGAAAAAGAGAGGGAAAAACGGCTCCGGGAAAGAATCGTCCAAAGACGACAAAGACGAAATGAAAAGTCCGATCAAGGCGAATCTGCTGCGCATTTTGCATGAGCGTTTCGGCGTGGTGGAGGAAGATCTCTATTCCGCCGAACTGCAGGCCGTTCCCGCCGGCCCTGCCCTGGAAGTGGGTTTGGACGCCTCCCTGATCGGAGGTTTCGGGCAGGACGATCGCATAAATGTATTTCTGGCTCTGGAGGCCATGCTGCAGGGTTTGCCGGAGCAAGCGGCGCATACCCAGGCGCTGGCCTTTTTTGACAAGGAGGAAATCGGCTCCGAAGGTTCCACCGGCGCTAAATCCCGCTTTTTTGAATATTGTGTGCAGGATATGCTCAGGCGCTGGGAGGCGGAAACCCTTTTTGCCGAGGTCATGCTGAGCAGCCGTGGCATCTCCGCCGACGTGCATGCCGCCACGGATCCGGACTGGCCGGATCTGCATGAAAAGCTGAATGCCGCCCTGCTCGGATATGGTCCCTGTTTTTGCAAATTTACGGGCAGCAGGGGTAAGTACGAAGCCAACGACGCCCACCCGGAATATATAGCCTGGCTGCGCGGCTTGCTCAACCGCGCGGGCATTCCCTGGCAGATGGCGGAACTGGGCAAGGTGGATCAGGGGGGAGGCGGCACCGTGGCCATGCATTTCGCCAGATACGGCATGAATATCATTGATTGCGGTCCGGCTGTGCTTTCCATGCACAGCCCTTTCGAGCTGACCAGCAAAGTGGACTTATACGCCACCTCTCTGGCCTTCAGGGAATTTCTGAACGCGGAATAGAGCGGCGTCGCCGGAGCGCGGAAAGAAGGCGCTCAAAGCGATATTATGTTTCCCTCAACAGAGAGGATTGCGATCTGCCACGGAATCATCTTGCCGGATTGCCTGAGCGCGTCCTTTACGGCGTTTTCTAGACCGCGGCAACAGGGAACCTCCATGCGCGCCACCGTTACGCTTTTGATGTTGTTGCCGCTTACTATGGCGATGAGCTTTTCGGCATAGCCGCCTTCATCCAGCTTTGGGCAGCCGATCAATGTAACTTTGCCCCGCATAAACCCGGCATGGAAGTCCGCATGGGCGTACGCCGTGCAGTCGGCGGCAATGAGCAGGTTCGCGTTTTCAAAATAGGGCGCGTTTATCGGCACCAGCCTGATCTGCACCGGCCATTGGCTGAGTTGAGAAATTGTCCGGGCAGGCGCGGGCTGTATTGATTGCGCCGTCTTTCCGCCTTCCCGCACTATGGCTCTGGCATTGCTTCCGGGGCAGCCGCCCGCCGGCATCGCGGCTTTGTTGCAAGCCTGCGCCGCGGCTTTGTTATAAGCCGGCGCCTCGCGCTCAATAAGCGAGATGGCTCCCGTGGGGCAGACGGGCAGACAATCGCCCAGCCCATCGCAGTAATCGTCCCGCAGCAGTTTTGCCTTGCCGCCCGCCAGTTCTATAGCGCCCTCATGGCAGCCCGCGATGCACAGTCCGCAACCGTCGCATTTTTCCTGATTGATTTCGACAAGTTTTCGCAGCATGGAATTCGCCTCCTTGACTTGCTGAACTCAGCCTACTATACCCAAAAACGAAAAATCTGTGCTTATAACCACGGAAAGGTGGAATTTTTTGGAAAAATATTTTGAGGTCATACGGTCGGTAAGCCTGTTTCAGGGCATAGCGCCGGATAAGCTGGCGGCCATGCTGCAATGCCTTTCGGCGGACAGGCTGGAATTTCAGAAGAAGACGCTTATCCTGATGGCTGGTGATAAACCGGAAAATATTGGCGTTGTGCTTGCTGGAGCGGTCCATGTCGTCAAGGAGGACTTGGAGGGCAAGCGCACCATCCTCGCCGCCTTATGCCCCGGTGAGCTGTTTGCTGAGGCGCTCTGTTGCGCCGAAGTTTCCGAAAGCCCCGTCAGCGTATCGGCGGATTCCGGCGCCGCGGTGATGCTGCTGCGATTCTCCCGTATCCTGCGCACTTGCCAGAACTCCTGCGTGTTCCATCAAAAACTGATTGAAAATATGCTTGCCGTTGTTGCCCGTAAAAATCTGTTTCTGCAAAAGCGCATGGAAATTCTGGCTCTCAAGTCCGTGCGCGCAAAAGTGACGTCTTACCTCAGCTCTCTTGCCGCGAAGCAGGGGCGCAGCCTGACGCTTTCTATGAACCGCGAGGAAATGGCCGATTATCTTTGCGTGGAACGTAGCGCCCTCTCTCATGAATTGATGAAAATGAAGCGCGACGGATTGATTCGGTATCGCAAAAATCAGTTCGAGTTGCTATACTTGTAGGCCGCTATCCCGGTCGCTTGGCCGCGACCGGGCGCGGCGAAAGGCGGATAAATCCTTATAAAACAGTAGGACAATAAAATAGATAAACATGTCCGAAAACAGCCGGTTTTTAAAAATGTACGGTATACATTACGCCAAACAAAGGTAAAGAGATAAAAAAATGCCTGCAAATGGCAGCAACGTCCTATATGCGGCCTTTAAGGCAAAGGATGCCCGTTTCGACGGCCGTTTTTTTATAGGCGTCTCTTCCGCAGGAATATACTGCCGCCCAATTTGCCGTGTAAAAATGCCCAAGGCAGAGAACTGTTCCTTCTACGTCAGTTCGGCTTCAGCGGAATCCGCAGGATTCAGGCCTTGCCTGAAATGCCGCCCTGAACTGGCCCCCGGCAATTCCTTAATGGATTCCGTACATATGGCGATATTGCAAAGAAAATGTCTGCGAAAGTGAATAAAGAAAGAATGTCCAGTCAAGCTGTAGGCGGAGCAGTTGGTTAGGCCTATCCGATATATAGGTAATATGATGATTTAACTTGCTTTATCAGATTGGAAAAATAAAAATACCCAACAAGATACCCACAAAAAATCAGGATTGAAAAAAATTTTGCTGGCCGGGTTGGGACAAATCAGGCAGGATGGGAGAAATGTCATGGGTACGTTTGAACTATACGTCAGATTTCGCTAACGTTCCGGCTGTATATGACGTTTTGGCGAAGGTTTGCCGTGGGAATGGAGCGCAGCGGAATGACCTAGCCGTTGCGGAGGCCGAGCCGCCTACTGGCGGCGAAGCGTAAACAGTCCTGTTATGCGAAGTTGCGCCGTACATCACTATTTTTTACAAATAAATATCCCTTCGTCTTTGGTTGCCGTTATTAATTTTTCCTTTTCTAAAATGTTTTGCAAATATGTTCTAAAACCATTTATATATTCTTCTGGTAAAATTATAACATTATCATATATTTCGTTAAATGACAAATAATAATTTATTATAGCCTCCGTTTCATTTATTTCCAGCTTATTTTCATATTTTTCCATTACAACATTTTTAAAATATTTTATCAGTTGTTCTATGCCATTATCTAAAGAAAATGAGAATTCCTTAAATCTGAATTTATTGTTTTTTGTTTCCAAAAATGTATACAAATGATTATGTAATTCAGAAATATCATTTTTCCCCATCGTTGATACAACAAAAACACCGTCATCCTTTAGTATTCGTCTAATGTTTTTTATCGCCTCATCCCTGTTTTGAATATGATACAACATATTATTTGCCAAAATTATATCAAATGTATTGTCAGAATATAGAATGTTTTCAGCGTTTACAATTTCATACTGAAAATTATAATTTATTCGGGATAAACTATTACGGGCCGTTTCAAGCATACCTTCCGAATAATCCGATAAAATTATTGACCATGATTTTATAATATTATTTCTATTGGCAAGCCAGAATAAACCCGTTCCACAACCAAGTTCTAAAACATTCAAATTTTCTTTTTTGGGAAAATGGTCAAAAATCCATTCATATTTTGATTTAGGGTTTATTTTAAATTTTCTACTTAAATAGATTCTTGCCTCGTATTTGTTTGAAGATGCGTACTGGCTGTTATTTAGCATGATTTCTCCTTTAATTTTTACACCATAATCCATTTGTTTCATTTTGTCAATAAATATCCAAAAAATTTAGACGCAATTTAGCATAACTCTCATATAGACGTCATAATCCACAAGATTGCGTCAAACGATGTAATCTTTGCTGTTTCATTGTTTCCCGATATTTTTCTATTCAAAATACGCACCCTCATTCCCGGAATTTATATTTGGAATGCGCTATGCAATATATTTATTTTACGCTATTACATACTATCTTGCGGGATTTTTACGCTTTTTAAATTTTTCAGTTCCACTTTTGCGTACGTCATGGTCGTCTTGACAGGGTAGAAATGTTGTTGCTCGTCAAAAAGCTCAGTATCTTCACCGCGTCTTTGAGGTCGCGAATTTGGACGTAACAGGGTCTTATACCGTTTCTTATTGCCGCTGTCGTCACGCGCTTGTTGAACCCATTGGATTTCAATGCAAAAGATGGTCAGTACATGCATTATAAATAGGAAACGATATTACTCCCGCCGGGCGCTCAAAATGTCGTAATTATGCCGACAAGCGTCGGCGAGGTGGGATTCTCGGCGTCCTCTTCCAGCCAACCATTGATGCGGTTTATCTCATGCGAAATATCAGGCGTTGCGGCTCCGGCGTTCGTTCCCTCGCCGCTTCCAGCCTTTCCGCTTCCTGGTGGAATGTCAAGATTTTTTCCGGCGTGGGCTGAAAGGCCGCTATGTCAATATCCCCGGAAGCTCCGAAGGCATACCAGACTGTCCGGTGAGCGTACTCTTTCCAGTCCCGGCGCTCCTCCTTCCGGAGCGGCCGCGCATTTCTGTACATTTCGTTGGCAACATCCGCGCGGGTATATCCGGCAAGGCGCATACGCAGAGCGACAGCGGCGTCAAGCCGGGAGGCGTCCATCTTTTCCGGGAACCGTTTCGTCATGATCTCACGGTAGGCTGAATACGGCGAGGCCATGTCCCCAATTTTTGGGAACTGGAACGGCTTCACGTCCATGCCGTAGAAAATGCGCCGCCGCAGTCGCCACAAGCCGGCCAGCCACGGGTTGCGCTCCCCAAGCCAGCGCTTGAAGATTCTGAGCCGTTTTCGCGGCGAAGGTGGGTCCGCCCGAAGCCGCGCCAGTTCCTCCCGCTGTTGCCGCTTGAGGAAATGCCGGGCGATATTCAGGATGTGAAAGCCGTGCCGGGCGAGGGAACTTGCCGCCACCGTTCTTTCCGCTCGCTACCGCGCCCTGGCTTGCGACAGGGCGTCCGTTGCCCGCCTTTGGGCTATATGCCGGTTTTCCGCTTCTTCCGCGCGGATTTTGCGGTATTCCCGCCATTCTTCCAGGGCAATGCGGCTCACGGGTTCCGGCTCAGGCATTTTCATTTCCGGCGTATAGTCTCCCGGCTCAAAGTCGCCAAGGCGCTTGCAGAGCTTGCCCATGCCGAAATTCCTGTCCACCGACGATGCCTTGACCGCAATGTCGCCGACAAAAACGATGGCTCCGGAGCCTTTCCTTTCAAAGCGCAGACCAGCCTTTGCCATGCCCTGGTGCAATTCGGCCCATGATGCCGCGCTTTTGATGACGGAATGCCCGCGTTCCTGGGCGATGCGCTGCGCGGATTTTTCGCCGGTTGCGCTCTCGAAATTGGCCGCTTCGTTCCTGGGCTTGCTGACCAGCTTGCTTTGCCGCCGGACGATCTCGCCCCGGTCGTTGACCGTATAGCGCGGTTTGCGCTCGCTGGCCCAGCCCTGCCTGTGTTCCAGCAAGGCGACAATCCGGTGGGCTTCCTCAATGTCGAAACCCCGGTGCGGCTGAATGACTTTCAGGGTGTCGGGATTCGTCCGGTTCACGGCGATATGCAGGTGCAAATTCGCGGAATTGCCGTGCAGGGAGTAGATGACCTGATGCCCCGCAAGGCCCATGCGATCAAGAAAAACATCGACGGCATCCTCAATCTGTTCATGGCCCGGCTGCTCGTTTTCCTGCCAGCTCATGATCCAGTGCGTCACCGGCATTTTGCTCTGAATGGATTCCGAGGCGAGGGAAATCATTTCCACTTTCCACCCATCCGGCGTCCGGCCCAGAAGATTTTTCGCTCCCGCGTACTTCGTCTTTTCCTGACCGCTTTCATCGGCGGCGGCGAGGATATAGTCCACCAAAGCGCCGATCATGACGGCTTTGGGTTTTTTGAAGGATGTCCGTTTCAGCTTTTTGAGGATCATGTCTGTCTCCCAAGCCGGTCAACGGCCTGCCGGATTTGTTCCAGCGTCGCTTCCATTTGTGCCGGAACGGAACCACCGCCCGCCGTCCTGACGGCATCAAAATTGTGCCTGAGCAGACCGCCCATGCGCCGCAACTCCCGGATCGTTTGATCGTCCGTCCTGGCGATGACGGGTCTGCCGCCGAAGAACAGCCGCCGCATGTATTCGGAAACGGAGATACCGGTAACGGCGGCCTGCCTTTCGAGCCGCGCGTCTTCCTCGGCGGTCAAACGCAGGGTGCGCCGCCGGTGAAAACGCGCCTTCTTTCCGTCTTTTGCCTTCATGCCTTTCCTGCCTTTTGGAGCGTGAGAAGCGAAGCGCCGAAAGCTCCTGGAGTCCAGAGGGCGAAGCCCTTTGGCAGGTTGAAGTATCTGTCGTCAGACAGCTACCAACCTGTAAAGAAGAACTGCCGACGCAAATCCACAAGCCTTTGCACGCAGTATTGGCATAGTTCTGATGATTATGCCAGCAAAAAAGGAAAAAAGACTGTATTATATTGTATTGTACAAATGATTTTTCCATGTTCTCTGAATCATTGTGATTGGATTACAAGAAAGATTATGTCTTATTTTGTCTATCAAAGTGTATTGACGTACAAAGTAATCCCATATTGTATCATTGAAAAAGAACTTCCAGATGTGTTATGCGGACAATACAGAAAAAAACACAAGCAGAGGGTTCGGCGATGGCGAAAACGCAACGGTATTCGATGGAACAGATCCGCGCCGTTCAAAAAAGGTTGCGGGCTTTGCCGCCGAAAAAGGTCGGGAAGACCATGGCGGAAGCTGTGGAACTTCTGGCCGGGGACATCAGGAAGGCGATGGAAAAGGGGCATAGCCCGGCAGAGATCCGGGGCATTCTGGCGGGGGAAGGTATTCAGGCTTCCTTATCCCGCTTGGCGGCTCTGTGGAAAAAAGAGGAAGGGACGGCTCAAAAAAAGGAAGATGATGCCGCGCCGGTTCAATTCAAAACGGAAGGGTGCGGGCTATTCATCATGCCTGAAAAAACGGAAGGAAGGTGAACAGAAAACGGGAAAGGAGTTTTTGCCTTTGGCTTTGTGCTTTTTGCCTTTCTCTTGCATGTATATTCCATTGACTGAGTCCCCTGCGGAGCATTCCACGTCCATCGCCCGCAAATGATTTGCGCCGGGAGTACGGCGGTTTTGTCAAGGCCAGCGAAGCTGCCCGCAGGGTTCAGCCTTGATAAAACCGACGCTTCCGGCACAGTAGCGGGCGTGATGGACGAGCGAAAGGGCAGCAAGAAAAGCGCTTTTTCCCTTCAGGTTTCATTTTTTTCCTCGCCATTTGGCGTGATGCTTTCCACCAGCGCCGCTATATCTGACGCTTTCCATGCAGTAGTGCGCGGGCCGAGTTTGGCGGGTTGAGGGAAACGGCCGCTCTTGCAGCCAGCCCACCACGCGCTTCTGCTGACAGGAATAAGGGCAAGCACTTGAGAAAGACGCAAGAGCGCGTTGTCTGACCGATCCGACATTATGAACCTCCAATGTGTTATGAAATGTTGCGTCAAAGACGTGCGCCTGAGCGGAAGTGGCCGAACTTCTGCGGGCGGATTTGCGGAAATTGGTCAGGCCCGGGTACATCCTGAAGGAAATACAGGCGAAACTGGCTGATGAAGGCATCAGCGTACCTTTTTCGCGTCTGGAAGCGGCCTTGGAAGGAAAGGAAAAGTTTTCACGAGAGAAGGTGAACAGTTTGCGGGAGGTAGAAGTGAAATCTGTATAAATTCAGTCTGTTATCAATCACTCTGAATCCCAAAACGAGAGTTGCCATACGGGGTAAAAGGGTCTACACTTATACAATTCATTTTTTTGAAGCATGGCTGAATATATTGAGGCAAAAATTCCGCCTTATTAAAAAATTCGGCACGGAGAAAATATCGTGAACAAATTTGTAGCGAGATGTTTATGTTTACTAGTGTGCGTAAATTTTTTGTTTAAAATTAACAATACAAGCTTTGCTGGTGGACATTCAGCAACCACAGATTTTATTAAACTTATACATAGCACTGATTATAATACAAGAATTATGGCTATGTTTTTAAGCGTATATCTTGCAGATAAAAACCACATAGTTGCAGCTATTCAAGAAAGAGCAAAGTCCACTCAAGATAAGGAAGAATTAACAATTATCTATTACGCATTATCAAAATACGATATCATTGATGAATATAATGCAAGAGATTCTTTCTTACAAAATTTTCCTGATGACATTGGAAGATTTAATAGATTATTAAATATTGAATCGTGTATATTGCGCGGACCACCTTTAGAATTAATTGGATTTTTTTATGAACTGATGACAAATGAAGATTTCAAGAGGAAATATATTGATAAATTTACAAAAGTTACACAGTTCGTTGCAAATAATGCTGTTGTTTCTGATGCAATGGAAGAAAAAATTCAACTTTTGAGAGGTGAATAAAATGCCGCCTTGGAAATTTGACGGGATATCCCTTCACTCGCCAACACATAAATGGCCGGCTCGCTCAGGTGGATTTGCAGACGCCTTACCTCATGGAGAATATACTATCGGTGTAGCGACAGCCATAGCAGATACAGCGAAAAATATAAACTTTAAAGATAAAGCAAATAATGTCTGGTGGTGTCCGTTAACCCCTGCACCGGGTTTGACTGCAAGAACTGGCTTCGGTATCCACCCGGATGGTGGCCCGGATGGTACGCATGGTTGTATTGGTCTGACAGATTTTAATACTATTGAGACATATAGGCAGCTGTGCAATGCATTGGGTCAGAAGCTGCAAGTATGTGGTTGATTTGAAACACTCACCTTTGCAGAGATAATTGCCAATAATAGCAGGTGAATTTCATAAATTATCATGCAAAAAGCGCAAAAAGCATCTGTAAAAGTGGTACTCTCGTTGATTTTTTGTTCTTGCTAAGAAACAAAAATCTTCCTTGTGTACTAATGCGTATGGAACAGAAAACATTTCGAAAAATGGCCTTCGTTGTTCACAG
>JAISOT010000172.1 GCA_031275465.1 Desulfovibrio sp. | reverse complement strand
ACGGAAGCGCACATCTGGTAGGCAAAGGACAGAAAGCCGAGCTCCGTGAACGACAAGGAAAAATTGCCCTTGAAGAGCGGGTAGAGGGCAATGACCAGGAACTGCGACATGTCGTTCAGGCAATGGGCGAGGCTTATCAGGATGAGCACGCGCAAGGGCGTTTTTTTGTCGTGAATGGCAAGCATGGCTGCGCTTTTTGGTAATATATTGAAATACTGCCGGTAGTTTTACAGGGCAGTCGGCGAGGGTATGGGTATGCCGGTTTCGGGGCATGTTTCCCAATTGCTCGTCAGCGGCCGTTGTAGACATTTATCAGGCAGCCGTCAAGGATGACGCGCCGCTCGTCTTCCGTAAGACCCTTGAGCGACAGGGTGATGCGGCTTGCCCTCCGGCCGCCGCCGATTTTGTCCGCCAGTCGCAGCCGGGTCTTCGCGCCGAACAGTTTTCGGGCTTCATCGTCCACACGTCCCAGAATTTCGCGGGCATCGCGGTTCAGTTCAGCGATGGGGACGGCGTTGCACGGATGAAAGGGCAGGGCGATCATGGGTTCAATTTTCCAGATTCACCTTGATCAGGCCGTCATACCAGGCGGGCGCGTCATGGGTCAGCGACGCATGGTCCTGCGGCCGTCCGTGAAGGATCATCCATTCGCGCACCCTATGCGTAATCGGCATCTCTGTTTATTTGTCGGCAGCAGCCCGGGCTACGTGTCTTCGTCCCGCGGCCGCATCTCCTCCTTGAGGGAATTGGCGCGCCTGAGCAACTGCTCCAACTGTATGTCGGCGCCGAGCACGCCCGTGATGCGGTCGCTTGCGTCCGTTATCGCGCAGGAGACGGTAATGATGAGCTTGCCGGTAAATTGTGACTGACAGACGTCCATAATGTGCAGATCGCCGGTCTGCATGGGGGTTTTGAACCATTCCCGCTGGGAAAAGTCAAAACCGATGGGCAATGCCTGGAATTTTTCCCTGTAATTCTGGTCGGTGATGACGGCGCACCGCAGGCTGCCCCCGGCATCCGTGAGGTAGAGATATTGAATAAAGGGGTATTTCCCGGCAAAGTCGTTCAGTTCGGCATCAGCCTGTCTGTCAAGGTCAAGCGGGTCGATGCTCCGGGCAAGCCTGAGTATGAGCCCGGCGGCGATTTCCCCGGCCAGGCGTTTGATGTGGTCATATTCGGAAACAAAGAGTTCCGGCATGTGTTTCTGCACAAGAGCCTCAATTTCCTCATGGGAGAAATTCGTCGTCCTGCCGCGTTCGTAGGCATCCATGATGGCGTCATAGATCAGCCCCACGGCCGGATGTTTTTTGGATATGCCGCGTTCCGCCGGCAGGCGCAGGTTTGTGTTGATCCAGTAGGCGACGCCGGCGCGACCGGTCTTGTCCGTAATGGTAATCGGCACAGGCCGGTTCAGCAGGCGCCGCGTGTCAAAGATATTGTAAATTTCCTCGTTCTTGATCAGTCCGTCGGCGTGTACGCCGGCGCTGGTGGCGTTGAAGTCCCGCCCGACAAAGGGGTAATTGTGCGGAATTCTGTAATTCAGTTCTTTTTCAAAAAATTCGGAGAGTTCGTGCAGAATTGCCGTGTCGGCCGCCGCATCGTCCCCCGTGATGGAAACATATTCCACCAGCAGGGCTTCCAGCGGAGTATTGCCCGTGCGTTCGCCAAAGCCCAACAGGGTGCTGTTGACAGAACCGCAGCCGTACAGCCAGGCCATGACGCCGTTGGCCAGCGCCTTGTGAAAATCGTTGTGGCCGTGCCATTCCAGCCATTCTCCCGGCACGCCCGCCTCAATAAAGGCGCGCGTTATGCGTTGCACCGAGCGGGGCAGGGCCGCGCCGGGCCAGGGCACGCCGTAGCCCATGGTGTCGCAGAGGCGGATTTTGACCGGCATGCCGCTCTGTCTGGCGAGTTCCATGAGCTTCTGGGCCAGCGGCAGGCAGAAGCCATATATATCGGCCCGCGTGACATCCTCGAAGTGGCAGCGGGGTATGATGCCCCATTCCAGAGCCTGACGGGCAATATCCACATACATGTTCATGGCTTGGCGGCGGGTCTTGTTCAGCTTCAGAAAGATGTGATAGTCCGAAACGCTGGTCAGCATGCCTGTTTCGGCAAATTCCATATCCCGCGCGAGTTTGAGGTCCTCCCTGGCGGCGCGTATCCAGGCGGTGATCTCCGGGTATTTGTACCCGCGCGAGCGGCACGCCTCGACGCATTTGCGGTCTTTGCCGGAGTAGACAAAAAATTCCGAGGCCGTGATGAGGCCGGTTTTTCCACCCAGACGATAGAGAAAATCAAACATCCTGACGACCTGCCTTACCGTGTAGGGCGGTCTGGCCTGCTGCCCGTCGCGGAATGTCGTGTCCGTGATGCGCATCCTGTCCGCGGGACGAGGGGCAAGCAGCACATCGTCGAAAGCGGTGCGACAAATGCTCGTGTAGGGAAATAGGTCACGATAGAGCTGGGGTTTTTCCGGTTCCTGAAGATTAAAGACGCGGCTTCCGCCAGTCTGGTAGATAATGTTCATGATTTCTCCCAAGCGGAATGTCGCGCAAGCGGAGCGCGCGGACAACTGCGGACTTAAGCCGTCATAAAAAGCCTCAAACAATCAGCCCTTCCGCCTCACGAAAAGTTGGATCGGCAGGATTCAGCCCCAATTCGGCCTCTCCTCCCACTCCTCCACGTATACCACTGTACAGGTCGAGGTTGACCAATTCATAATACAGGCCTGCAAAGCCCACCGGCTGTATGGAGCCGGCCGCGAGCAGGACACCGCTCAACCTGGGCGGCAAAGTGACTATCCACTGCTGCAGACGGCGGTAAAGACCGCGATCAGTCCGCCCGGTCCGCAGGGCCTCCAAATCGGCCTCCGCGGCATCGCCGTACGGCACGATGACCGGAACCTCGTCATGTTCGATAAAACAAAAATCCTTTGCCACACTGCGGAAAGGGAAAAGGCCGTCTTTTGCAGTTTTGGCCACTCGGCGCAGTATCTTTTTGCCATCCAGAGCATCTTCACCCTGCAGGGCATAGAGGTCATCAAAATACAATTTGGTGGCGGCGGGAGACAGCAGGGGCAGACCGGCCCTGACAACCGCATCGCAGGCGCTCTGCCGGCGGCTTTGTTCGCCTCTGGCCGTGTGAGGCAAATCAAAGACACAGCACTTCCCCCGGTCAAGCAGCCCTTCGCGGTTGGAACGCCCGGCGGCTTGGGCAATGGACTCCTGGCCGGCCATGGCCCGATAGACCACGGGGAAATCAATATCCACACCCGCTTCTATCAATGAGGTGGAGATGATCCGCACAGGCGGACAGGCCGGGTCTTTCAGCAGGGCCTTTACCCGAGCCAGTACCGCCCTGCGATGGGCCGGACACATCCGTGTGCTCAGGTGATAAAGGCCGCCTGCCCGCTTTTTCAAAAGCGATTCGCACAATTCGCGGGCCTGCTTCCTGGTGTTGACGATGCACAACACCCGCTCATTTCTGACGAGTCGTTCCGACAGGTCTTCAATTTCCATTGTGCCGACAAATTCTATATCCACGCGTTCAAGGCTTGTAAACAGCGACTCAACATCCGGTACGATTTCACGCACATTTTCCAATCCGTTGCGGTTCCACGGTTTGATGCCGAGTTCCGGCTGTGTGGCCGTGCACAAAACAAAGGAGACGCGGTATGTTGAAACCAGCTCTTTGATCGCGGCCAGGCATGGCCGCAACAGCGGCAAGGGCAGGGTCTGCGCCTCATCCAGAATGACCACGCTTCCGGCAATATTATGCACTTTGCGGCAACGGGACGAACGCGCCGCAAAAAGGGATTCGAAAAATTGCACCGCAGTGGTCACGACAATGGGCGCATCCCAGTTCTCAAAGGCCAAGGAGCGCATACTGTCCGCGCTGTCGGCATCTTCAGGGGAGGCGGCCTCAGGTTCCGCAACGTTGGAATGATGCTCCAGAACAGTATGGGCCAGGCCGGGGCCGAACACGTTACGAAAAACCTCCGCTGTCTGCTCAATGATGCTGGTATAGGGGATAACGTAGATGATGCGGCGTAGCTTGCAACGACAGGCGTGATCCAGGGCGAACGCCAGAGAGGACAAGGTTTTTCCTCCACCCGTGGGCACGGTGAGGGAAAAAATGCCCGGTTCGAGCAGCGCCGCCCTTTTACATGCCTCCAGCACTTCCGCCCGGCGCGCGTTGACTTCACCGGGTCTGCTGTTTTTTGTCATATCCGTCAGATGGCTGTTCAATGCCGGGCGCAATGTCTCCAACCGCGGATAGGCGTTGCGCAAAGCCGCCTTGTCGGGCTGGAGGAAAGCCTCTGTATTCAAAAAATCCGCATCCACCAGACAGGAAAAAAGCATATGCGCCCAGAAAAATAGAGAAAACGCCATATCTTCACAGGTCTCCGGCCTGGGGAGATCAGGCAGGCGCGGAGGTTCGGGCAGGGTGATTTGCGAAGCCCAGGCGGAATAATCGGGAATCAGAGGATTGGTCAGACGTTGCGCAAGCGTTGTGCCCGGATCGTCTGAAGGAAGGCCGTCAGCCAAGCCGGTATGATGGCCGGATATGATGTGGGCCGCCAGCTTGGCTATGGCCTGATGAACATTGTGTTTCCCCAGAAGCCTGATAGCCTCCAGGGCGCCGGCCAGAGAGTGATCCACACGTATCGGGGATCCCGCCAGCCTTTGCTGAAAAAGCGTTGAATACTTGCCAAGATCATGCAACAGTCCGAACAGATTCGCCCAGATCGCATTGTCGAAAACTTCGGCGAAATCTCCGGCCAGCGCGGCTGTCTCCGCAAGATGGGCATGTAAAGGCTGCCACCTGTCCTTACTTTGTCCCTTTATGCTGTGCGCGTAATAATTCATGAAAAACAACCTGTTGCCTATTGTTGGACATACAAGGAAATTTGAACGCATTCCATCATAACGCGTTCTTCTCCCAAATGCCATCCCTCTGCACAAAAAGTTTGCAGGGATTGGCTTACGAAGAGCTTTCACTTCTTTAAATATTCTATATTTAAATTTAATAGATGTAAAGTTAAGGTTTTTGATTTTTGTATCTTGACACAAGGCCTAAAATTTTGAAAAATGGCGACAAAACACCGCAGCGTGAATTTTTTGCAGAGTGATGCCGTTCATCATAATGATGGGCGCGGATAGAAACAATAGCTGGCGTGTCATGGGTTGTTTGATTTTTATTGAAGGACTTGGCCGTCCCAGGGATATCCCCTTGGCGGCGGTGGTGTTTTCAGAACCGGTTCACCCGGGAGGTATCAATGTATGGAGTGAAATTGCGAATGTTCGGAGAATACGCCTGTTTTACCAGGCCAGAGATGAAAGGGGAAAGGGTTTCGTACGATATCCCCACGCCTTCTGCCGTACGAGGCGTTTTGGAAGCGATCTACTGGAAGCCCGCTCTTTCCTGGCGGATCAAGGCCGTGCATGTCATGAAGCCTGTCGTCTTTGAAAGCATTCGCCGCAACGAACTGGGGAGCAAGGTTCCCGTGGCTTCTGTCAAAAAGGCCTTGAAGGGCGGGAAAAAGACTCTCGGCGTGTGGATTGAGGACGACAGGCAGCAGCGGGCGAGTCTGGTGCTGAAAAATGTGGAATATTGCGTTGACGCTGAATTTGTCATAGCCGACCAGGCAGGGCCGGAGGACAGGCAGCCGGGTAAACATTTGGACATCTTCAACCGCCGTTTGGCCAGGGGGCAGGTCTTTCACCGTCCTTGTTTCGGATGCAGGGAATTCCCGGCTTTTGTGGAACCGGTTGAAGAAATTCCGGCTTCGCCGTTGGCGGAACTGCCGGAAGGCAACCGTGACCTGGGCTGGATGCTTTATGATCTGGATTACAAAAATCGTTGCAAGCCGATGTTTTTTCGCGCGAGTCTCGTCAAGGGCGTGTTGCGGGTGCCCTCGCCGGATTCTTCGGAGGTGCGGCGATGATCTTGCATGCATTATACAGCTATCACCAACGGCTGTCGGAACTGCATCCGGATATGCCGATGGAAGGCTTTGCCCCGCAACCGGTGCATTTTGCCTTGCGGTTGAATAACGACGGTGAATTAATGGACGTTGTAGATTTGCGCGAAAAAGCGTCCAAGGGCAAAAAGATGTTGCCGCGCAAAATGGTGTTGCCAAGCCTGGGAGAAAGCAAGGGGAGCGGCATAAAGCCCAATTTTTTATGGGAAAACGCACGCTATGTTTTGGGACGCGACAACAAGGGCAAGCCGCAGCGTACGGCGAAATGCAGGGAGGCGTTTCTGGCCTTGCATGAAAAATTGCTCGGCGAGGCAGACGTTCCCGAAGCAAAGGCGTTGTTGCGTTTTCTGCATAATCCTCCGACATTGCACCCTGAAATTGAAAAACGCTGGCCGGAAATGGAAACAGCCAACCTGGTTTTTGAGCTGGGTCAACGCTATCTGCACGACATTCAGGATTTTAAGGACATCTGGCAAAATCATGGAGAGAACGGCGCCTCCACAGGTATTTGTCTGGTGACCGGGGAGCATGCCAACATCACTCAATTGCACCCGTTCATCAAGGGCATTGCCGGGACAAACTCCGGAGGGGCTGCCCTAAGTTCATATAATCAAAAAGCTTTTGAGTCTTTCGACAAAGAGCAAAATTATAACGCTCCCGTAAGCCGCCGCGTCGCCTTTGCGTACACATCAGCCATCAATTACCTGATACGACAGAAAGAACAGAGCTTGCGTCTTGGGGAATCAACCGTGATCTGTTGGGCGGAAAAGGCATGTGGTCTGGAAACCAGCCTGTTTGCGTTGTTCGGCGGTTCCACTGCCGACCCCGGCAACAAGTCTGACAAGGAGGCCGATGTCACCTCGGCCGCCTTACGCGCCGGCTGGTTGCGCAAAATTGGACAAGGGTTTCCGGTAACAGACATCTGGCCCGATTTTGACCCCAGTGTGCAAATGCACGTTCTGGCTCTGGCGCCCAATAACTCCCGCTTATCGGTGAGTTTTTACCTGCATGGCCCGGCGAGGGAGTTTTTGGACCATATTCTGGACTATTACGGCAATCTGAAGGTAGTCAGGCGTTTTGACGATGAGCCGGAGTTCCCCTCGGTCTGGCAACTGGCCCGCGCTGTCCTGGGGCAGCACAAGAAAGAGTCCGACATCAGGCGCTTGGGCGGGGATTTGCTGAGTGCCGCCCTGTCCGGTCTGCGCTATCCGGCGTATTTTCTGCCCATGTGCCTGCAACGTCTGCGTTCCGGCGACGCTTTCAGGTCTGTGCATGCCGGACTGATCAAAGCCATGTTGATTAGGAACTATAACCAGGAGGCTTCCATGTCCCTCAATCCCCAACATCCAAGCCCGTCATATCAACTTGGACGGCTTTTCGCCCTGCTTGTCGGATTGCAGCGTAAAGCCATAGGTCCAAACATCAACGCGGATATTCGTGACAAATATTACGGATCGGCCTCAGCCACTCCATCAGTGGTGTTTCCGTTGCTGCTGCGCGGAGCGCAGAATCACATCAGCAAGACCGACGCCTATGGTTATGACAAACTGATTCGCGAGGTGCTTGAACGTATCAATGACAGCTTTCCGGCGCATTTGAATTTGGAGGAACAGGGGTTGTTTGCGCTCGGATACTATCATCAGCGGGCGGACAAGGCGATAAAACAGGCTGAAGATGCCGTTTCCGATGTGAACTGACTATTCTTTATCTTTAAAGGAGCCAATCATGAATGACGCTATCCGGAATCGCTATGACTTCGTATTGTTTTTTGATGTGGAAAACGGCAATCCCAACGGTGATCCCGATGCCGGAAATATGCCGCGCATTGATCCGGAAACGGGGCACGGCATCCTCACTGACGTCTGCATCAAACGAAAAGTGCGCAACTTCGTCGAGCTTACCGAGTCCGGGAAGGAGGGCTATAATATTTATGTGCGGGAAAAGGCCATCCTGATTAAGCTGCATGAAAGGGCCTATAAGGCGCTTAATCTTGAACCGGCCAAGGCCAAGGCGAATGACGTGGAAAAGGCCCGCCGGTGGATGTGCCAAAATTTTTACGATGTTCGCGCATTCGGCGCGGTAATGAGTCTCGGAGTCAATTGCGGACAGGTCCGCGGACCGGCGCAGTTCACTTTTTCCAAAAGCATTGACCCCGTGGTTCCCCGTGAAGTCACGATCACCCGTATGGCCGTTGCCACCGAGCGTGAAGCGGAGGCTCAGAAAGGCGAGAACCGGACAATGGGGCACAAGTTTATTATTCCCTACGCACTGTACAGGATGCACGGATTCATTTCCGCGCCGCTCGCGGAGAGAACCGATTTTTCCGAAGCGGATCTGGAGTTGCTGTGGCAGGCCCTGCAAAATATGTTTGAACATGACCGCTCGGCCAGTCGCGGGGAAATGAACTCGCGCAGGCTTTTTGTCTTCAGGCATGATCACAGGTTGGGCAACGCTTCCGCCCATGCCCTTTTTGAACGCGTCACGGTTGAGCGCGCGGGGATTGCGGGCGCGCCGGCGCGGGCCTTCAGCGATTACAACATACTGGTGAATAAAGAAAATTTGCCCGATGGGGTAACTTTGACTGAACGCTTGTAAGGCCGGAAAACGGAGTGTACCCTGAAGACGATTTCATCCAGCTTTCCGCGTTACAGCATTACGCCTATTGCCCGCGGCAGTGCGCGCTGATCCACATGGAGATGGCATGGGCGGAAAATCAGGCCACGGCTGAAGGCAGGCTCCTGCATGAACGGGCGGACAGCGGCAAGGTGGAAGTGCGCGGCGACCTGAAAATCGTCGCCGGACTCTTGTTGCGATCCACTGTCCTTGGAGTGAGCGGCAAGGCGGATGTGGTGGAATTTCACCGGGAAGGCAGCGTGTGGCGTTCCTTCCCGGTGGAGTACAAACGTGGACGAAGCAAGTCGTCCGACGTGGATCGCGTCCAGTTGTGCGCGCAAGCCATGTGCCTGGAAGAAATGCTCGGGCGGGACGTCAGGGATGGGGCTCTGTTTTACGGGCAGAGCAGGCGGCGGGAACAGGTTTTCTTTTCCGGGGAGCTGCGGGAGAACACAGCGCGTGTGGCGCGCTCCGCGCACGATCTGCTGTCGCAAAAGCGCCTTCCCGCTCCGGCCAATGACGCCCGTTGTCCGGGGTGTTCGCTGTTGGAGCAATGCCGTCCCAAGGACGCGGCCGGGCGTTCCGCGTTCCGTTATCTGGAATCACTGCGGGCGGGGCCATGAAGCACCATCTGAACACCTTGTATGTGACTTCGCAGGAAGCCTATCTTTCCAAAGACGGTGAGTGCGTCTGCGTACAACCAAAGGAAGGGACAAAACGCAAATTCCCCATCCACAATCTGGGGAGCCTGGTGCTTTTCGGCCAGGTTTCCTGCAGTCCTTTTTTGCTGGGGCACTGTGCGGAAAACGGGGTCGCCGTGTCCTGGCTGACCGAAAACGGACGGTTTCTGGCTTCCATGCACGGGCCTGTTTCAGGCAATGTCCTGCTCAGGCGGGAACAGTACCGTAAAAGCGACGATCCGCCTTTTACCTCACAACTGGCGCGTTCCTTCACTATTGGCAAGATATACAACTGCCGCACCGTCCTGCGCCGAACCGCAAGAGAGCGTCCGGACCAGCGTCTGGACGACGCCTGTGAACGTCTGACGCACTGTCTTGAGCGTCTCGCCGCGGGCGTGAACATTGAAATTGTTCGCGGCTTGGAAGGAGAGGCGGCAAGTGTATATTTCAGCGTTTTTGATCGTTTGCTGACCGCCCGGGGATTTTCCTTCACAGGCAGAAGCAGGCGGCCCCCCACGGATGCGACAAACTGTCTGCTGTCCTTTCTTTACACGCTGCTCGTCCATGACGTGCGCGGCGCTCTGGAAGCGGTCGGCCTTGATCCTGCGGTCGGTTATCTGCACAGGGACAGGCCGGGCAGGCCGAGTCTTGCGCTGGATATGATGGAGGAGTTCCGCCCGTATATGGCGGACAGGCTGGCCTGTACGCTGATCAATAAAGGCCAGGTGAGGGCAAAAGGCTTCAGGTGGCAAGAGTCGGGCGCGGTGCTTATGGACGATGACACGCGCAAAGACGTGCTGGTTGCCTGGCAAGCCAGAAAAAAGGAAGAAATCGAACATCAGTTTTTAAAAGAACGCATGCCTGTGGGCATGCTGTGGCATATGCAAGCCCGCTTGCTTGCGCAGCATCTTCGCGGCGATCTGGACGCGTATCCGCCGTTTGTTGTGAGGTAAACCATGCTGGTGCTGGTTTGTTACGACGTCAATACGGAAAGTCCGGAAGGGCGTACCCGCCTGCGCCGCATGGCAAAACAGTGTGAAAACTGGGGACAGCGCGTGCAGTTCTCCGTATTTGAATGTTTGCTGGAACCTGCCCAATGGACAAATTTGAAGGCAAGCCTTCTTGAAATCATGGACGAAAACAGAGACAGTTTGCGTTTCTATTTTTTGGGAGCAAACTGGCGCAGGCGTGTGGAATTTGCCGGACTCAAAAAAAGTTTCGACCCGGAGGAGGCACTAATACTGTAAGTCAAGGCTGCGAGGAACGCAAGCGCACGAAGCGGACCGGGCACATTCTCGATGGGCTAACACCTTGTTAAAATTTATTATTCCATAACATAATTAGGAGAGAGCGCGTTATGCGTAAACACAGCGCATACATTTTCGATTTTGATATGCCAGGGCATACTCTCTCAAGAGATTGCCAATAGGCTGTCGCTCCTACACAGGAGCGTGGATTGAAACCGGCGCTCATGGGACGGCGCGCGCTGTGCCGCAGTCGCTCCTACACAGGAGCGTGGATTGAAACTGGTGCGTCCAGCCGACGATCCGGCCCGATTCCGTCGCTCCTACACAGGAGCGTGGATTGAAACTCTGCGTATGAACGAGTCCGACAACGCGGCCAAGTCGCTCCTACACAGGAGCGTGGATTGAAACCCACTATAAATTGTTGTCTTGTGAAATGGGTAAGGTCGCTCCTACACAG
>JAISOT010000142.1 GCA_031275465.1 Desulfovibrio sp. | reverse complement strand
TCCTGGTGCATTGATTTTATTCTGCACATTGACGTTCATCTCTTTGAGCTGGTGCAGCAGTACGGCGCCTGGATATACGCCATTCTTTTTGTTGTTGTTTTTTGCGAAACAGGGCTTGTGGTCACGCCATTTCTGCCGGGAGACTCCCTGCTCTTCGCCTCCGGAGTAGCGGCCGGCGCCGGCCTTATGGGCTATGGCGAAACTGTGCTGACGCTTTTTGCGGCCGGCGTTCTGGGAGACGCCGTCAATTACGGCATCGGACGGCATGTGGGGCCCCCTGTTTTCGCCAGGGAAAGCAGGCTGATTAAAAAAGAATATCTGCTGAAGGCAAATCACTTTTACGCCCGCCACGGCGGCAAGGCCATTGTGCTGGCGCGTTTTGTGCCCATAGTGCGCACCTTTGCCCCTTTTGTGGCGGGCGTGGCCCTCATGTTTCCGCCGGCTTTCTTTTTTTTCAACATTGCCGGCTGCGCCCTCTGGGTCGGCGGGCTTGTCTCCGCCGGATATTTTCTGGGCAATATCCCGTGGGTACAGGCAAATTTCAGTCTCATCGTCTACGGCATCATCGTCGTTTCCGTTCTGCCCGTCTGTATAGAAGTATTGCGCGCGAAACTGGACAAAAAAACAGGCAATCAACACTGAACAAGCCGGCCGCTTTCCATCCTGGCCCTGCGGTTGACGCACAGGGGCGCGTCCTGGTCGTAATGGGACGCAAAGACAAAATGCACCCCGCGCTCGGCCAGTCTGTCCAGAATATCCAGATAACGCAGACGGTTTTCTGCATCAAGGCCGTTGCAGGGCTCGTCGAGCAACAAAATCTCCGGCTCCCCCACAAGAGCCCGCGCCAGGAAGAGACATCGCAATTGCCCGCTGGAAAGTCGCCGTATGGAGACGCCGGCCAGATGGCTCACCCGGAGCTCCGCCATGGTCAGGCGGGCGTTTTTTCTCTCATTTCCGGTGAAATCCCGGTAAACCCCGATGGTGTTGTCAAAACCGGAACAGACGAGTTCAAAGCCGTTCAGATCATACGCGTACAGGGCCTGTGAAAGATCGCTGACAAGACGCACGCCCTTGCGCAATTGCTCCAGCGCGCGCACAGGTCCGCCGCGGCGCGGCAGATACCGCAGTACCTCCCCGCCGACGGCGGCAAATTCATCCCCGGCCAGAAGACGCAGCAGGGTGGACTTGCCGGAGCCGTTGGCGCCGAGCAATTGCCAGCACTCGCCCTCATGCACGGTCCAGGTAATGTTGTGGAGCACCTTATGCCGGTCAATAAAAACAGAGACATTTTTCAGACTGAAAAGAAGGCCGCCAGTTCCCGCGGCTTCCGCAGAGGGGAATTGCGGCGCCCGGGGCGGCGGCTCCGCACATCGTCCGGCGGCATGGCGATCTTTTTCTCCCGGACAACGCCCGGAATGACCGCGCGACACCGCGAACTGCGCCGCTTCCGCCGCCAGGAGACGGCCGTCTTGGACATAATGGCGCTCCGCGCACCAAGCGGGGATCAGACCGGGACGATGCGCGGTCATGACCACAGTGCATCTGCCGGCGTGTTCCGTGAGCAAGTCAAAAAAACGCTTTCGAGAGGGTGGGTCAAGGCCGTTGGCGCATTCATCCAGTAAAAGCAGACGCGGGGAGCGCAGCAGCGCCCGCGCGAGCAGGAGCAGACGTAACTGCCCCTGAGAAAGCGCCGCAATCTCCCTGTCCAGCAGAGCTTGAGCCGAGAGACGCGCCGTTATGGCTTCCGCTTCGACGCGCCGGACTTCCTCCGGCCTGGCGTAGAGCCAGGGGGGGCTCCCAGAGGCGGTAAACAGCAGATCCCTGCCGGTGATCTCCCACGCCCTGCGCTGGTAATCCTCCTGCAGGGCCGTGGAGACAAGGGCGCTCATGGCCCTGCCCGCCAGGGGAGATGTTTCGACGCCTTCGCCGGTGTGCCAGAAGATATTTCCCCGCGCCGGCCAGAGTTCGCCGTGCAGCAACCTGAGCAATGTGGATTTGCCGGCTCCGTTGGGGCCGAGAAAAACGCAGTGCCCCCCCTCGTGCAGGGAGAAATCAATATCGCGCAGCACCGTCTTCCGGCCGGAGTCGCCGGACAGAAAGAGGCTGACCCCCTTCACCGTCACCAGGGGAGAGCCGCGGAGCGTGTTCAAAATCCCAATTCCCTCATCTTCCCTTTTTCAAAAAAGACATGTCGGGCAAAGCCGAAAGAACGGGCATAGGCGGCAAGGTGGACAAAATCGCCGGCCACGTCTTCCGCCCTGTGGGCGTCCGAGGCAAAGGAAACCGGCAGGTTGAGTTCCGCGGCGATGCGCATGATCCGGGGGGCGGGATAGATTTCGGAGCATGGTTTGCGCAGACCGGCGGAGGAAATTTCCATGCTCATGCCCCTCGTTTTGAGCACGCTCAAGGCGCGGCGGAGCATGGCCTGGCTTTGGGGTTTGTCAAGCCAGACATGGAATTGGTCAACACTGAAAATCTTGATGAGATCCGGGTGCGCGGCGATGGAAAAGCAACCGGAACGCAGCATGGCTTCCCATGCCGCAAAATAGGCCGTGTAGTGGACTTCGCATTCCTCCTGCGACAACCCCTCCCAAGGGCCTTTGCCGTCGTCGAAGCCCCAGCGCCCGATAAAGTGGACGCTCCCCACGAGATAATCAAAATCGTTGGCACGGCAGGCGGCCAGCGTGAAGGCCTCTTGCCCATCCAGCCAGTCCATCTCCATGCCGTAAAGCGCGTTGCAAAGTCCGTTGACTCCCTCCCGCGGCGCGGCCTTGAGAGCCAGGACTTCACGTTCGTAGTCCGGCAGATGCCGCGTGAGATGTTCGCGGTATTCATGAGCATAGTCAAAGCCCGGCGGGCGCGGCGAATGTTCGGAAAAACCGACAAGCGTGAGGCCGCGCTCCAGCGCCGCGGCATACATGGCGGCCGGAGTGTCCCTGCCGTGGGAATAACAGGTATGGACATGAAGATCGCAGCTGATCATCTTTCTTTCAGGAAACAAGCCGTACGCTGTCTTCGCCGTCGCGTTCCGTCAGCAGCACGTCCACATGCTCGTCAAGTCCCGTGGGAATAACACGCCCCACATAATCGGCCTGAATGGGCAGTTCCCTGTGACCACGGTCAATCAGCACCAGCAATTCCACCGCCCTGGGGCGACCGTAGTCAAGAAGGGCCTCCAGCGCGGCGCGGACAGTGCGGCCGGTAAACAGCACGTCGTCCACCAGAACAATCACGCTGTCGTCCACATTCGCCGGCATCACGGAAGAGCCGATAAGCGGCTTGCCTTCAATGCTTGTCCAATCGTCGCGGTACAAATTGATATCCAGAGTGCCGATAACCGGATGACGGCCAATCCGTGAAGCAAGCACACCGGCAAGGCGAGAGGCGATATCCGCGCCACGCCGCTGGATGCCCACCAGAATCAGGTTCCCGCAATTCGGATGGCGCGCCAAAACCTGCAAAGCCAAGCCACCGACAACAGCAGCGATTTCCTCTTTATCCAAAAGCGATTTGGCCGTCATTACCTGCGACTCCTTCAGTGACATGACAGAATTGTAAGGTACGCGGAAATTTTTGGCAATGCCGCTCAATACCTCCCGATCCGGGCGATTCATCCGGTAATCGCACAGATCCTTGCCTTCCGGCAACGGCAGATGGCGAATGCCGAGGCGGTGCGTCGTATTCCTCTTATAACAGGCTGATTTCACAAATTCCCTCGCCGCCTTGACAAGCCGCCCATCCGGGCTTAGGCTAATCACTATACCACGTCAGGAGGCGATATGCTGGAATTGACTGACGCTGCGCGCAAGGAGCTTGAAGCCTACTTTGCCGACAGGAAAAAAGCAACCATACGGATTTATGCCGCCGGCGGCTGCTGCGGGCCGAGACTCGCGCTGGCTCTGGACGAGCCGGACAACGACGATCACGCCGAAGACAACAGCGGCTTTACCTTCTGCATCAAAAAAGACCTGCTTGGGCAGATTCAGGGAGTCAAGGTGGATCTGACCTACATGGGTTTTGCGGTGGAGCCGCTTGTGCCCCTGGAAGGAACGGGCGGCGGAGCGTGCGGCGGCTGCGCCGGCGCGGCCGGCTGCGGCGACTGATACCTTTAAAGACAACTGTTCCGGATCTCGGCGGGGGCTGCCAATCGGTCGTCCCCGCCTTCTGCGCGCCGCGTCTCCCCATACCTGTAATGCCATGCCGACTCTGAGCGCCCTGCTGACAAGCCGCGAATCGCAGATACATGTCAACCGCTCCGGCCTCGCCACCCGTTGCCGTCTGGCGGGACAAGCGCTGGCACAAGGCCGCAGCGTGGTGCTTGTCACCCTCACCGGAGAAGAATTTTCCACCGCCCGCGCCCTGCTCTCCCTTTTTACGCCGGAGATTTCCCAGGGCGACGCGCCCCTGGCGCGACCGGCCTTTGCAAACCCATGCCTGGCGCTGCCTCCTCACACGGAGAGGCGGGAGAAATCCACGCGCGCGAGCCGCCTGGCTGCGCTCTACGGGCTTGCCCTAGGGCGGCCGCGCTGCATTGTGGCGGATATCTCAAACCTCGTCCTGCGCTACATGCCCCTTTCCTTTTTCGCGGCGAAAACGCTGAATTTTCGGCGCGGAGACGAATTTTCGCCGCAACTTGCGCTGGAACAGGCTTCGGAATGGGGCTATGAACGGGTCAACCTTGTGAACCGCCCGGGCGACATGGCCATGCGCGGAGATATTTTTGATATTTATCCCACCGGGTATGCCCGTCCGGTCCGCCTGGAATTTTTTGGCGACATGCTGGAGGAAGTCCGCCTTTTTGACGCGGAAAGCCAGCGTTCTCTGCTTTCCCTTGAAGAAGTGACCCTCCTGCCCATGAGTCCGCTGGCCTTGAGCAAGGCGGAAACGGAAAATGCGCGTAAACGCTGCGACAGACTTTTTGCCGGGGGCAGAATCAGCGAGAACGATTGCTACTCTTTCAAAAAAGCCCTGGATAAAGGCGGCGGCGGGCTTTTGCCCGGCTGTGTCTTTGATGACCCCAGCGATCTTGAAGACTGGCTCGACAAGGACTGCCTCTGGCTTTTACCGGGCGAGGCCGACAGCGGCCAGGCCCTGCGCGAAACACGGCTCGCCATGAAGGAAATCCTGGAAAGCGAACAGGCTCTCCTGCCGCAGCCGGCCTCCCTCGCCCTGCGCAAACACTCTCAACCCGTTCCGTGGCACAATTTCCAACAAATTTTTGCAGAGCCGCTGGTGACCGGCATTGAGACGCGCGGGCACAGTCTTGCGGAGCGCCCCATCCGCGCCTATGCGGATCTCTTTCCCCTGCCCGGCGCGCAGGACAGACCCTGGCAACACCTGGCCGCTGGACTCAAAGAATGGTCACAAAAACGCCGCCAGGTCGTTTTGAGCTTTTCCAGCGAACGCGGACGCGCAAAATTTCTCAAACTGGCGGCGCAGGACGGCATTGCGCCCACCCTGCGCTATGCGCCTGACCTCCATGGTCTTTTCGCCCTTGTGTCGCCCTTTCGTTCCGGAGCTGAACTTGTCTGGGACAACGCGCTCATACTAGGGGAGGACATTCTCCAGCCCAAGGCGGAAAAAACGCCGCGTGTGACTTCACGCGCCTTCAAGGGCCTGAGCAGTTTTGAAACCCTTGCCAACGGAGATCTGCTTGTGCACAGGGATTACGGCATCGGCCGTTTTGCCGGCCTGCATCATCTGGAGATCAACGACGCCGCCAACGACTTCCTGCTCATCGAATACTCCGGCAAGGACAAACTCTATGTTCCCGCAGATAGAATCAGCCTCATACAGCGCTTCAGGGGGCCTGAGGGAGTGGAGCCGGCGCTGGATCGTCTGGGAGGGGCGGGCTGGATCGCCGGCAGGGAAAAAGCCCGCAAGGCCATAGAAAAAATCGCCGCCGATCTTGTGGAAATGTACGCTTGGCGCAAGGTTGTCAAGGGTTGGCGCTATGGACCGCCGGACAGCCTGTACAGCGAATTTGAATCTACCTTCGGTTTTGAGGAAACGCCGGATCAGGCCAGGGCCATAACAGAAGTACTGGCGGACATGGAAAAACCCGAACCCATGGATCGTCTCGTCTGCGGGGATGTCGGCTTCGGCAAGACGGAGGTGGCCCTGCGCGCTTCCTTCCGCGCCGTCTCAGAAGGCCGGCAGGTAGCCATTCTCTGCCCTACGACCATTCTTGCGGAGCAGCACTACCGGACATTCAGGGCGCGTCTGTCGGGCTTTCCCGTCCATGTGGGATTGTTGAGCCGTTTCGTTTCCCGGACCCGGCAAAATGAAATCATCAAGGCGGCCGCGGCCGGACAAACAGATATCCTGATCGGCACGCACCGCCTGCTCTCCAACGACGTCAAACTGCCCAATCTGGCGCTTCTGATACTGGACGAAGAACAGCGTTTCGGCGTCCGCCACAAGGAAAAACTCAAATCCCTCAAAAAAAACGTGGATGTGCTCACCCTCACGGCGACGCCCATTCCCCGCACCTTGCAGCTTTCCATGTCCGGCATACGGGAACTTTCGGTCATTGAAACAGCCCCGCAGGAGCGCAAGCCCGTGGCAACCGCCGTACTGCGCCGCGATGACGCGGCGTTGGCAAGCGTCATCGCGCGCGAGCTTGAACGTAAAGGCCAGGTGTTCTGGGTCTACAACAGGGTGCAGGGACTGGAGCGCGTGTCGGAATATGTGCAGAAGCTGGCTCCACAGGCTCGCGTCGGCATTGCCCACGGGCAGATGCCCGAGAAATCCCTTGAGGAAAACATGCACAAATTCTGGCACGGGGAACTGGACATCCTGGTCTGCACGGCCATTGTGGAATCAGGCCTGGATTTCCCCCTCGCCAACACCCTTATCGTGGATCAGGCCCAAATGTTCGGCATGGGACAGCTTTACCAGCTGCGCGGACGCGTGGGCCGCAGCGACAGACAGGCGTACGCCTATTTTATCGTGCCGGACACGGAACGTCTGAATGAAAAGACCGGAGAACGCCTGCGCATTATCCAGGACATGGACTACCTCGGCGCCGGTTTCCAGCTTGCCATGGAAGACTTGCGCCTGCGCGGGGCCGGCAACATACTGGGTGAAGTGCAGTCCGGCCACATGGGCCGCGTGGGGCTGGATCTTTATCTGGAAATGCTGGAAGAATGCGTCGCGCGTCTGAAAGGGGACGCGCGGGGACAAATCGCCATGACGGAAATAACTCTGGGGCTGCCCGCGCACATCCCGGCAAGCTATGTGGAAGACAGCCGCGAACGCCTGCGTTTTTACAAAGCCCTCACCTCCGCGCAGGACGGCGCGGCCAGAGAGGAAACCGCCCTTGCGCTGAGGGATCGTTTCGGTCCCCTGCCTGAAGAACTCGACAATTTTCTGGCCGTGCTCAATCTGAAACAGTTTCTTGGACAACTGCAGGTTGCCAGAGCGGAAGTGCGCCGCGAAACTCTGCGCCTGACATGGACCGACGGGCAAACCGCCGTACTGCCAGAGCGTCTGGTGGAACTGGCGGCCAAAACGCCGAACGCGCGGCTGCATCCGCCCTCAGGACTTACCCTGCCCCTGCCGGGCGACACTTTTGCCGAAGGCCTGCAAGCCCTGCAAAACTCGCTGGAGAAGACCCGCGCCGACAATAAACAGCCTGCTTGCCTTTGAGCACTTGCGGGATGACGCCAACATGCGGGATGAATTGATCATCGCCATCAAGAACCTTTCCTCCGACAAACTGAAAACCGTGTACCGGATTGTCACCGTTCTGACCAAATGAAACAGTTTCGCAAGGAACAGCGACATCACTTCAGTATTGGCCTTGGGGAGTACGCCGCAATCCCCGCTTTTTCCGTGAACCTGTTCACGGGAACGAGGCACTTTTGATCCTACGAGACAAACAGTTCCGGGTACGCGCCGATACGCCCGGAAACCGTCTTACGGCAGGGCGCGGATAAGGTAGCGCACCGCCGTGTTGACGGGCCGGTTTTCATCGGCCACGGGGGTTACGCGGGATGCGTCGAAGAGCACTCGCTGTGCTCCGCCATAATATAAATATCCTGTGTGTCCCGCTCCCTCACCTGACAGGGCAAATGT
>JAISOT010000076.1 GCA_031275465.1 Desulfovibrio sp. | reverse complement strand
GGCCCCCTTCGCGGGCTGGCTCATGCCCATCCAGTATGAAGGCATTGTGCTTGAGCACGAACACACACGCAGGCGGGCAGGCATTTTCGACATCTGCCACATGGGTGAATTCCGCATTGGGGGGCCGGGCGCTGACGCCGCTCTTGCCCGCGCCGTAAGCCACAATCTGGCGACCCTCAAGCCGGGCAGATGCCGCTACGGCTTCCTGCTCAACCAGAAAGGCGGCGTGCTGGACGATTGCATTGTCTACCGTTTCGGGCCGGAAAGCCTCATGGTGGTGGTCAATGCCGCCCGTGCCGCCGGAGATTTCGCCGCCCTGCGCGAACGTCTTCCCCTCTCCGTCTCGCTGACGGATGTTTCCGCAAGCACGGCCAAAATCGACCTGCAGGGGCCGGAGTCACTCCTGGCGCTGGAGCGGGTCATCGGCCAGAATTTTCACGACCTGCCCTATTTTTCCTTCAGGCAAATCCCCTTCATGGACGTGCCGCTGCTTGTGAGCCGCACCGGGTATACCGGGGAGCTCGGCTATGAGCTCTATCTCCCGCCGGAGGCGGCGGAAGGGCTGTGGAGCGCCCTGCTGGCCGACGACAGGGTAAAGCCCGTCGGGCTTGGCGCGCGCGACACGTTGCGTCTGGAAGCGGGACTGCCCCTTTACGGGCATGAGCTTGACGAGGGGCACACCCCCGCCGAGGCGGGTTTTGCCGCCCTGCTGACGAGCGGGGCGGACTATGTGGGCAGGGCCGGCGCCATGAACGTGCGCGAACGCCTCATCGCCCTGCGACTTGAAGGCCGCCGGGCCGCGCGCAACGGAGATGAAGTGGCGCTGCCGGACGGCGCGCCTGTGGGGCGCGTGACAAGCGGCTCGTTCGCGCCATCGCTCGGTTGCGCCGTTGCCTTGGCCTTTGTGGACGCCGCGCATGCCGGGGCGGAAAATTTTGTGCTCAGGACCGCCAGAAACGAGTTCGCGGCAAGCCGCGCAAGCCTGCCTTTTTACACGGAAGGCACGGCGCGCGTAAAATTGTCTTGAGGCGCTGCCGGACGGCGCGCTGAAAAACGCGCGCCCCGCGTTGGCCGGAAAGCCGGCTCATCCGGAAAAGGCGGCTTTTCGCCGACAAAAATAGCAACTGTGAGGTCAGCCATGTCCAACACCCCGCCAGATCTTCTCTACAGCAAAACGCACGAATGGGTCCGCCTGGAGGGCGAAGAAGCCGTCATCGGCATCACATTTTTCGCCCAGGAAGCCTTGGGCGACGTTACCTACGTTGAAATGCCCCGGGAAGGGGACGCCCTTGCGGCGGGCGAGGAATTCGGCTCCGTGGAATCCGTCAAGGCGGCCGGCGAACTTGTCTCGCCCGTCAGCGGCACAGTCACCGCCGTAAACGCGGAACTGGAAAACGCGCCGGAAACCCTGAACAGTTCACCCTTCGACGATGGCTGGATAATCCGCGTCAGGCTTTCCGCCAAACCCGACGGCCTGATGGACGCCGCAGCCTATAAGGCTCACTGCGCCGCGGAAAAACATTAGAGGTTGCTATGCCCTTTATCCCCCATACGCCGCAGGAAGTTGAAGAAATGCTCGCAGTTGTCGGCGTGCGCGGCCTTGACGACCTCTTTGCCGACATCCCGCCGGAAATGCGGCCCGCCCGGCTCAACCTGCCCAGGGGACAGAGCGAAGCCGCTGTCTGCTCCTTTTTTGAGGAGCTTGCCGCCCGGAACGGAACGGACATGATTTCTTTTCTCGGCGCCGGATTTTACGCCCATGACATCCCCAAGGCCGTGGACGCCCTTGCCGGGCGCAGTGAATTTTATACCGCCTACACGCCCTATCAGGCCGAATGCTCCCAAGGAACGCTTCAGGCCATCTTTGAGTTTCAGACCGCCGTCAGCCGTCTGATGGAAATGGACTGCGCCAACGCCTCGGTGTACGACGGCGGCACGGCCCTGTTTGAAGCGGCCATGATGGCCGTGCGCGCCACGCGCCGCCATGTTCTGGTGGTGGACGAAGCCGTCAATCCCATCTGGCGCGGAATGCTCGCGACCTATATTGCGGGCCTGCCCGTCATCCTCAAAACAGTGCCCCAGAAAAAAGGAGCGAGCGACCTGCAGGCCCTGATTGACGTCCAGGACAACGACTGCGCGGCCGTTATCGTGCAGAATCCCAATTTTTTCGGCGCCATTGCCGACTATGCCGAAGTCTTTGCCAAGGCGCGACGCCACAAGGCCTTCGGCGTCATTTCGGTCTACCCCGTCATGCAGGCCGTGCTCAAAACGCCGGGAGAAATGGGCGCGGACGTGGCTGTGGCCGAAGGGCAGAGCCTGGGCCAGCCTCTGAACTTCGGCGGACCGTATCTGGGGCTGATGACCTGCAAAAAGGAGCACATACGCCAGTTTCCCGGCCGCATAGCGGGCCGCGCCTCCGACGCGGACGGCAGAACCGGCTACGTGCTGACCCTTCAGGCGCGCGAGCAGCACATCCGCCGGGCCAAAGCCACATCCAACATCTGCTCCAACCAGGCGCTCTGCGCGCTGCGCGCGCTGGTGCACCTCCGTCTGCTCGGGCCCGAAGGGCTTGCCCGCCAGGCAGAACACGGGATGAGCATGGCCCGGCAGGCGGTCAAACGGCTCACGGCGCTCAAGGGCGTGGAACTGCTCAACAATGAACCTTACGGCAATGAGGTGGCCCTGCGTTTGCCCGCGCCCGCGGAACAGTTCATAGCCGCGCTCGTCGACAAGGGCTTTGTGCCGGGATTCCCCGCGGGGCGCTATTACCCCGGCATGGAGAACGTCCTGCTGCTGGCCTGCACCGAAGTCAACAGACCCGATCACATCGCCAGGCTGGCAGAAGCCATGGGAGGCTTGCTGTGAAAACCATCTTTGCCGAATCCGTGCCGGGTCGCCGGGCCCCCTTTTTTGAATCAGACGCGCCCGCGGCTGCCCGGATGCTGCCCGCCGGACTTTTGCGCGCCCGTCCTCCGCGATTGCCGGAATGTTCCGAACTTGACGTTGTAAGGCACTTCACCGGGCTTTCCCGCCTCAACTACAGCGTGGACGCCAATTTTTACCCCCTTGGCTCCTGCACCATGAAGTACAATCCCAAATTTACGGAATATGTGGCCGGGCTGCCCGGATTTGCCCGCCTGCATCCCCTGCTGGCCCGGCTTGGGCGCGGCGCGGCGCAAACGCAGGGCGCGCTGCGATGCCTGCATGAAGCCGAAAGCCTGCTGTGCGGGATTACGGGAATGGAAGCCTTTACTTTTCAGCCCATGGCCGGCGCCAACGGAGAATTTACCGGCGTCAGTCTCATGGCGGCCTATCATCGCGCCAAGGGACGCGCGCGCGCAAAAATGCTCATTCCCGATTCGGCCCACGGCACCAATCCGGCTTCCGCGGCTCTTGCGGGGCTCGAAATCGTCAATATCGAATCCCGTGACGGCATGGTGGCCCCGGAGGCGCTTGCCGCATACATCGCCGAACACGGCGGGGACGTGGTGGGGCTGATGATGACCTGCCCCAACACCCTTGGCCTCATGGAACTGCATTTGCCGGAAATAGTGGCCCTGCTGCGCAGGGCCGACGCCCTGCTCTACTACGACGGGGCCAACATGAATGCCATTCTGGGCAAGATGCGCGTGGGCGACGCGGGGTTTGACGTGGTGCACCTGAATCTGCACAAAACCTTCGCCACGCCGCACGGCGGTGGCGGCCCCGGCTCCGGACCGGTGGGAGTCAGCGCGCGGCTTCTGCCCTTTCTGCCCGCGCCGCGCGTCGCCAAACGCAAGGACGGCAGTTTTTACCTCAACGACAATCTGCCCCAGTCCATTGGGGCCATAGGGCCGTTTTACGGCAGCTTCGCCGTGATCGTGAAGGCCCTTGCCTACATGCTGCGCCTCGGCGGTGAAGGTCTTGAACGTGTGGCGGAATACGCGGTGCTGAACGCCAACTATCTGAAAAAACGCCTGCAGGGCGTGCTTGACATCCCCTTTGAGCGTCTCTGCGCGCATGAGTTTGTGGCTTCAGCGCCGGAGGGATTGCGCGCGCTGGACATAGCCAAAGCGCTGCTGGATCGCGGCTTCCATGCGCCCACCATCTATTTCCCGCTGATCGTCAGGGAATGCCTTATGGCGGAACCCACTGAAACCGAGAGCAAACAGACGCTGGACGCCTATGTCGACGCCCTGCGCGAGATCGTGGAACAGGGCCGGAAGGATCCGGCCGGCCTTGCGGCGGCCCCTCTGAACATGCCGACAGGCCGTCTGGACGAAACAGCGGCCGCCCGCCGGATGGCGCTGACGGAGGATATGGAGTGAAACGCCGGAGTCACGCGCCGCGCAACGTCAAGGCCACTATTTCGGAAGGCACGCCCAGGCGGACGGGAAAACCGCTCCACAGCCCAGCGCCGGAGCTGACATAAAGCTTCATGCCGGCAATCTGGTACCAGCCGTAAAGATAACCGTCGTTGTAGGCGGCCACCAATTTTGTCATGCCGAGAATCTGTCCGCCGTGCGTGTGCCCGGAAAGTTGCAGATGCGCTCCGGCCGCGGCGTTTCCGGCGGCGTTGGCGGGGCGGTGGTCCAGCAGAACGGTGAAGGCCCCCGGCGGCGCGCCCTCAAGCGCGGCGGACACGTCCGGCGGGGAAAGGCCGTAGCGCCCGGCCACTATGTCGGTAACGCCGGCCAGAACGATAGTCTCGCCGCCTATGGACAGCAGGTTGTGGCTGTTCAAAAGCATGGTTACGCCCAGAGACCGAAAAGCCCGCATCCAGGCCCTGAAATCGGCATAATACTCATGGTTGCCGGCGCAGGCGAAAACGCCGTAACGCGCCCGCAAATCCTTCAGCGAGGCGACGCTTTCCGCCCGGCGATCCGGAAATCCGTCCACCATGTCCCCGGTCAGGACAACAAGATCGGGATTCAGACCATTGACCTTGTCCACCAGGGCGCGAACGCGCGGCCCGTGCAAAAGCTGGCTGACGTGCAGATCGCTTATCTGTACAAGCGTAAGGCCGTCCAGAGCTTTGGGCAAAGCGGGCAGACGCGTTTCCAGCCGGCGCACTCCGGGCACGGCCAGGGCGTTGCGCACGCCGTAAACGGCGGGAAGGGCGGCCAGACAGGCCATCATCGCCTGGCGCCTGCCCGGGGAAAAAGCGTTGCGCCTCCTGCCGCGCGCTTTGCCGCGCAGACGGTCTGACAGGCGTCTTGCCCCCGCCGCCGCATCCTTGCACAGCGTCATCAGGAACAGAAAAAGCAGAAAGGCGAAAGTTCCCGTCGAAAGCAGAAGCGCGGGGAAGGGCAATTCGGGGGAGGCCATGCCGCCCAGAAAATAACGATACAGGAGATGCTGCTGCGAAAAGACAAAAAGCAGCGCTCCCGCTGCCGCCTTAAGACCCCGGTTCAGCGGCAGCGGGAGGACAACCCTGCAGAGCAGATAGAAAAAGACAAGCAGGGCCAGCAGCAGAATGAACACTTATCTGGGCCAGCCTATCGACTGCACGACATACGTTTTGTAGCCCGCCGGCAGTCTGAGCACTGAGTCAAGCTCCGCCCTGCCGGTTGATTTGACCACATTGCCTAGCCCGACGGACGCGCAATACAGGCCGACGTTCTGATACATGGAACCCACATGCATGCCCCCCGCGTCATCGCCGGCTTTGGCGGCGTATACCAGCGTCAGCGGCGCGCCGCCGAAGCGGGAGCGCGCGTCCACGGGTGAAAGCTGAACCAGGGCGTTGCCGGCCGCGTCGTAGCGCCAGACGCCGCTTTCCAGCACCACGAAAAGCTCCGCTTCCTGTTTGTTTCTCGACGTGGGCACAGTGCGCCTGCCGTCCGGTCGGTTAACGCCCCACGCGGCCCAGAGCAGATTGCTCAAATCCTGCTCGCTGACGGGCTTGCCGCTGACCTCCCTCACGCTCTTGCGCTTGGAAAGGGCCTCCATCAGAGGTATGCCGCCGTTCATGACAGGTTTGGGCAGGGTGATCGCTTTTGCCGGCGCGACGGCCGGGGCGGAGCCGGTCAGGGGATTCGCCATGCCGAACAGCATGGCCAGACAAAGCACGAACGCAATGCGTTTCACGGTTATTCTCCTTTTTGGACAGCCGATGTTCACTAACCCGCTCACGCGGGCTTGCCATATGACGCCCGACGCCGGACAGAATACGCAAAAGCCTCGCGTTTCGCAATCAGCGGGCAAGGGACCCGGCCCGGATGATCAGGGCCCCGCTTTTGGCGTCACGCGGCGCGTTTTGCGCGAGGCGGATGCGGAGCAATTCCCCCTGAGCCAGCCCGGCCGCATCTTCCAGCAATAAAAGGCCCTTTGCGCAGCAGGCGTAACGCGCCCTGCCCGCGAGGCCGGGCACGGCAAAAGGCGCGGAAAGCACCCTTGCCGCAGCCGGCTTTTCATCCTCCCGCGCCGCTCCGTCCCGCCGCAGCAGAAGAAAAGAGAGACTGAGCGAGGTTTTGGCAAGACCGGCTTCCCCGGAGAGCCGCTCAAGCCAGCCCGGCGCGCCGGCGCAGTCAAAGGTGAAATGGCACCAGGCGCGTCCCCTGGCCTTCAGCAGAGGGCAGACGGCGTTGTGCGGGCAGGGGGCAAGCGCCCTGAGCCCGCCTTCTCCCGCCTGCTCCCGCAGGGCCATGATTGTTCTGCCGCCCAGGCGCGTGCCCGGCTCCACCGCCAGACGAGCGGGAGGTTCCGGCCCGGATGCGGCGGGCCGCGAGAAAAAGTAACGCAGGATGTCCCCCGCGGGCGCACCGCCGCATCCCGGCCCGCCATCCCCGGCCTCCCCCGGGGCTTTGCCGAAAATCCGTCTCTGACCAGGATAGACATGGAACTCATTGAGTACATTGGCCGCCGTGACAAGCCAGGGGCGCGCATGCTCTCCGGCGCAACGCCGGTTCAGCCCGCCGGCGGACCGGCCCGGACGCCCGGCCCGCCCGCGTTCCGCATACAGGGGCCAGACGGGCCGTCCGGTCATTTCACCCAGGATTCTGAACAGGGATTTGCCCAGTTCCAGAGGCTGCGGCGCGCTGTCCAGGGCAATAACGTCCAGCGGCGCGTCCACAAGGTCAGGCCGGGCCATCCAAAGCGCGATGGGCAGCGTGAGCGGGCCGGAACCGACATCGACAAGCAGGGCTTCGCCGGGCGCGAATAAACGCGGATCAGGCAGGGAAAGGGACGAAAACAGACGCGCGAGGCGCAAAAGATTCCAGGGCAGAAAATAATACAGGTAGGCACTGACAAAAGCGGGAGACAGCCAGTACGAACGGCGCAACGCCGTCCGCTCCGCGGTCAGCAGGCGGGAGAGTTCCGCCGCGTCTTCCGGCAGGGAGCGCCGTTGCGCGGCGCTCAAGGGGCGCAAGCGTTCAAGGGCTTCCGGCAGAAGGGCGAGCGCCTGACGCGCGGCCGGAGGCAGGGGCGGAAAAAATCCGTTTCCCTGCGTCCCGCGTCGCTCACGAACGCCTGAATCAGCCACCGGACCGCCCCTGTCCGCCAAAGGCGGCGAAATCGCTGTTTTCGAAACCGATGCGCTCAAGATACTCGCTCTGAAAGGACGCATCCCGAGCCAAAAAAATCTGCCGGGCTTTCCGGCACATCCGCGCCAACGCCCGGCCCTTTCCCGGCTTGAGGGCCAACAGCGCCGCTCCGGCCAAAGCGGCGTTGCCCACGGCGTACACGGCCAGCCCCCGCGGCACGAAGCCAAGCGTGACCATGTCTTCGCTGTTGACGTGTTCCCCCAGGGCGCCGGCCAAGCAGAGCCGCGCCACGTCCCGGACCGCCACGCCGCCCGCCGCGAGCAGTTTTTCCAGAGCCAGCGCAAAGGCGGCCCTGACCTTGAGAATCTCCTCTACATCTCCGGCGGACAGCCACAGACCGCCGGGAAGCGGCAGCCGAAGGCGCCCGCGTTCCCGCGCAAGGCTTGCCGCAATCCGGCGCGCGAGCGGCATGGCGCAGGCTTCGGCCGCGACGAAGCGCCCGATCTCATCCAGCAGGCCAAAACGGCGGAGCAGCGCAAGCAGGGAAATATACCCTGTGGCGCTGATGCCGCGCGCAACGCCCGCCGCGGAAATCTCAAACCCGGCGGGCGCGAGGGAAAACCCCGTCACGGCCCCCGGCCCGGCAAGACGCCCGCATTCCATGCCTATCCCCTCCAGCGCCGGCCCCAGGGGAACGCTTGTCATAAACACCTCTCCCCGCGCCGTGACAAGCGCCATTTCGGCGTTTGTCCCCATATCCGCCAGCACAAAGGGACGCGGCGTTCCGGCGTGAAGCAGGGACAGCAGGGCGGCTGCGGCATCCCCGCCCACAAAGGGGGCTGGCAGGGGCGGTATGTAAACGGGCGGCAAATCCGGCAGACGCGCCACCTCGTGCCCGTCATGGCTTGTACGGTAGGGCGCGGCCGCGAGACCGCTCACGTCGCGATCCAGAAAAATATCGGTCATGGCGGTGTTGGCGGCAAGGCAGACGCGCTCCACCCGCCCCGCCTGGTCAGCAAGCCGGGCAATCACGCGGCGCAGGGCCTCCCGCACGAGGTTTGAGAGCAGGCGGCGCCCTTCAGGCCTGGCGGCAAAGGCCAGACGGGACACGACATCCGCCCCGGCCCCTGCCTGGGGATTCAGAAAAGCCCCCCGCGCGACCGCGCTTCCCCTGCCTTGCCCGGCCGCCGCAAGGGCGAGCCATTGCACGGATGTGGTGCCCACATCCACGGCTAGAAGCAGCGGCGTGCCTTTTGCCGGTTCTCCGGCCGCCGGCCGCCGGGCCGCCGCGGCGTCCGTGCTGTCCGTCCACTCCGGCGGCGTGGTTTGCGGGAGTTCGATATCCCAACAAGCGGCGCCGCCGTCAGAAACCTGACGGCGGCAGGCCAGACGCCAGCCCAGCCCCAGTTCTTCCGGGGAGAGCCTTTCCTCTTCCGCCGGCAGCGGCGGAGGCGGATTGCGCGCAAAACGCACGCGGCAGCGCCCGCAACGGCCCAAACCCGCGCAGAGCGGCGCCGGGGCGACCAGCCCTGAAAGCCAGATGGCCTGCGAGAGCGGCGTTCCCGGCTCGGCTTCCAGTTCCGGCGTGGGCGCGCCCGCGTTAACAAGGCGTATTTTCATGGAGAAATTCTATCTGTTTTCCGCAGGCAAAGTAAAGTTGCAAAACCGGCATCTTTTTTGCAGAATACTGACGCCAGCGGCCACAGCAAAACATGATGAGGAAAACATGAACAAAGTTCTGATGCAGGATGAAGTGGATGCCCTGTTGCGCGGGCTTTCCGGCGGAGAGATCGACACGGAACCGGAAGTGCCGGAGGACGACTCCGGCATTGTGACCTTTGACCTCGCCAATCAGGACAGAATTATCCGCGGCCGCATGCCTGTGCTGGAAATCGTCAACGACCGTTTCGCCCGCCTTTGCACCAACGCCCTGTCCAACGCCGTGCGCAAGCGCGTGGAACTCAACCCCATTTCCATTGACATGACAAAATTCGGGGAGTTCATCCGCTCTCTTCCCGTGCCGACGTCCATCAACATTTTCAAAATGGAACCACTCCGCGGCAACGCCATCATTGTCGTGGATTCGCGCCTTGTTTTCGCTCTGGTGGAAAATATCTTCGGCGGCGCAAGCTCGCAGCCGAAAATCGAAGGCCGGGAATTCACCCGCATCGAGCAATGCGTTGTGGACAAAATCGTCAAAATCGCCCTGGACAACATGGAGGATTCCTGGCGGCCTGTCCACGACGTGAAACTGGAACTCGTGCGCAGTGAAATCAACCCGCAGTTCGCGGCCATCGTGCCGCCGAGCGACGTGGTGCTTGTCATCACCTTTGAGGTGGAACTGGACACGGCCCTGGGCTCCATGGTCATTTGCCTGCCCTACGCCACCATAGAACCCATCCGCTCCAAACTCCACGCCAGCTTCCAGACCGAGCGACTGGAAGTGGACCACGCCTGGGTGGCCCGCCTGAAGGAGCGCATCATGGAAACGCCGGTGGAACTCAGGGTGCGTTTCGGCAATACCACCATCACCGGCAACCAGCTGCTGCGCATGCAGGTGGGAGATGTGCTGGCCCTCGATACCGACGTTGATGATCTGCTTTCCTGCGCCGTGGCGGGCGTGGAGAAATATCAGGGCATCGCCGGCACGGTCAAGGCCATGAAGGCCTTTCAGATCATCAAGGAAAACGAGCCGCAGTACACCTGAGGAAACAAGGGTCGCCAGCGGATGGTTGATATACTTATGCGCTTCGCGCCGGTCGCCGCGTTTTTCCGGACAGCCTTTCATGAGCATCCGGAGACGCTCATGAGAGGCCGCTCCCTGTTTCATCTGATAAAGTTTGTCGGCTCCCAGGCTTCCGGGGCGGGCGGCGCGATGCCCGCCGCCTTTCCGGCCGCTATGCACCTGACGAGCCAGGCCATGTTGTTGCCCAGAGTGCGCATGATTTGCAGGCCTTCCCTGTCCTGACGCACTTCATCCGGGGTATTGCCGTGTACGGAATTCCAGTACTGGGAAGATACCACGGGCATGCGGGCAATGGTAAAATATTTGTTCAGGCGGTCAAAGGAGGCGCTGGCTCCGCCGCGGCGGCAGCTCACCACGGCGGCCGCCGGTTTGTGGGCGTAGGGTCCCGATTTCCTAAAAAACATGCGATCAAGCAGGGCGCAGGCCGAGGCGCACGGCCCGGCATAGTGCACCGGCGCGCCCACCACAAGGGCCTCGGCTTCGCGCAACAAATCAACGGCCTCGTTCACCGGATCGTCCGTGAACACGCAATGCCCGTCTTCCGCGCATTTGCCGCAGGCAATACAGCCCCGCACGGGCTTTGCGCCCACTTGCAGCATTGTCGTCGTCAGGCCGTTTTTCTCCAGTTGTTCCGCCACGGCGGAAAGGGCGGTGTAGGTACAGCCCTTTGGATGCGGGCTGCCGTTGATCAGCAAGACAGACATGACGTTTCTCCCCGAATGGTTAGAGTTTTCGACCTCGTTTCCCTCGGGGGATCCTACTTCGGAAGAGCGTTTGCGGCAAGTGGGCCGCGTCAGGCAGCCGGGCGGAAGCCGCCCGGCAGGTTGCGCAGAAAAACCACCAGATCTTTCACGCCCTGGCTGCGGCAGGCCAGGTAACAGCTTGTGTATTCCCGGTGGGTCAGGGATGCGGCAAAAACCGGATAACGCCTGTCGCGCCGCGCAAAGGGCAAACCCAGAAGCCCGTTCAGGGCCGGATGGATGGGCAGCCAGAATTCGTCGTCGGGGTGGCGGTAAGCCCGCCGCGCCGTTTCGGGCAGGCCCCCAAGCCCCAGCAGCCGCAAAAGGCCGTCCGCCAGATGAAAGAGCAAGGCCGGCCCCGGATGGTTTATGGTCAGAAACATCTGCTCCTCCCGCCAGCGCTCGCGCAGGAGGTGGCCGTAGCGAACGGGGCAGGCCGCTTCCCTTTTTTCCGCCTCCCCGAGAGACTCCTCCGCCACGACCGCCACATCGCCCAACAGCCGGGGCCCGGCGCACAGATAGAGCCGCAGCGCCTCGTGCGGCGCAAGACCGCGCGCAAGAAGCTCCTCCAGCAGGCTGTCGGCGAAATCAATGCTTTTGTGGGCATGCGTCCAGAGCGGCCAGTATCCCTTGAAAAAAAAGTTGGGAATTTCAATTCGCTGGCAATCAGGAGAAAGGCGGGAGAGCAAACGCTCCGTGGAGAGATCCCCCCAGTGCGAACCCAGCCGCTGGTACAAAAAAAGCCCGCAGTCGCGCAGATCCTTGCGCCCTATGGCTTCGCGCGTATAGTTGGTATATCCGCGCAGGCGGAAAAGGCGCGCGAAAGCCGGGGTTTTTTCAAGCAGGGGGCGCAGGGCCTCACCCTGGCAGTTGGCATGAAGAAGGCAGAGCGTACGCGGCATAACTTGCCTCAGGAAACATTATTGAGGCAAACATGCACGAAGTGTGCCAGCAAAGGCGCTACGGCCGAGATCCCGCCGTTCCCGGCAGTTCCATGTAAATCGCGCTCTGCGCGCCCTTCTCCGATACGCTGACGCTACGGAGGCGCACAGCCGCCGTCCGGGGGTCGGGATGGGCTGCCAGACGCTCCGCCGCGGCCTGCCAGATATGGCGGGCCAGGTTTTCCGAGGAAGGGTTGAGCGCGTCGAAGGGCGGCGTTGCATTGAGCACACGGTGGTCAAGCTCCGCCAGGATCTCTTTGAGCAGGCTTTTGAGAACGGTGAAATCCAGCAGCAGGGCCGTGTCCGCGGCGAGCGCCTCTCCTTCCACCGTCAGTTCCACAGCGAAATTGTGCCCGTGCAGCCGCTCGCACCTGCCCCCATAGCCGCGCAGGGCGTGGGCGGCGGAAAATTCATCCCGGACGGCAAGGCGCCAGAGAGCCGTCACAACATTATCCAGTATATGACAAAGGCTGAAACAACAACCACGACAATGGCAAGCACCGTGCGGACGCCCTGATTCCAGGCGAAACCACGCTCCTCCCCGCCGGCGTCGGCGGGCATGGTGAACGCATTTCTGATCCTGTCAAAAAAATTCGGCATACGGCACCCGTTCACCCCGGCGGAATACCACTCAGGAGGCCCAGAGGGCCAGGGCCTTTTCCAGATCCGGCCCAGGCCGCACCTTCAGGGAGCTGTCCAGCGAAAGCCGGCACTCGTAGCCGTCCAGATCGACACTGGCCAACGTTTCCACAGGGCCGGGATGCCCCAGCAGGATGTTCTTCAAGGCCAGCATGTCCTCGCGCCCCAGGCGGTGCCGCGGTATGCGCACGCATACGGGCGCCGTGCTCGCGGCGCAATACGCGTCCAGGGCACAGGCGCTCTGCCCTTCAAACTTGAGTTCCCGTGTCGCGGCCTGCTCCTCCTCGTCGCCGTCCTGCGCGCCTTCCCCCCCGCTCTGCAGCCGGGCGGCGATGCGCAGCAACCGCCCCTCTTGCAAAAAATCCTTCACCTTGTCGTAAACAGCGGGAAAGAACACCACTTCGGCATGCCCGGTCATGTCCTCCACGCCGACAAAAGCCATGTGCTCTCCCCTTGCCTTTGTGGTGACCCTCTTCACGCCCGTCACCTCCACGGCGCAGGCGATTTCCGCGCCGGGGAATTTTTCCCGCGCCTCTTCCAGAGTGGTGAGCCCGAGACGCCGTATTTCATGGCTGTACGGCTGCAGGGGATGGCCGCTGACAAAAAAACCCAAAGCCTCCTTTTCAGCCCTGAGGCGCATATCGTCATCCCATTCGCCGAGGGCGACTTCCGGACAGTCAATGCCTATACCCGGCAGCGGGGCGGCTTCCCTGACCGGGACAACGCTGAACAGGGACATCTGGTTGGATTTCCGGTCGCCGCTTTTTTTCTGGGCGCGGGCCACGACCATGTCCAGCGCGGCCAGCATCCCGGCCCGGCTGGCGCCGAAGCAGTCGCACGCGCCGCTCTTGACGAGGGATTCCAGCACCCTTTTGGTAACCTTGCGCAGACTGACGCGGCAACAGAGATCAAGCAGCGAGGCATACCCGTTCTCGCCGCGGGCCTCCACGATTTCCCTGATGGCCTCCTCTCCGGCCCCCTTGACGCCCCCAAGCCCGAAAACGATCCCGCCCTCCACGGCGGCGAATTCCCCCCGGCTTCTGTTGACCGAGGGAGGCAGCACGTCAATGCCCATATCCTTGCAGCAGGAGATGTACTTGAGCAGCTTCTCCTGGTTGTTCATTTCCGAAGTGAGAAGCGCGGCCATGAATTCGGCCTTGAAATGCGCCTTCAGCCAGGCCGTGTGGTAGGAGATGAGCGCGTAGGCGGCGGAATGCGACTTGTTGAAACCGTACTCCGCGAACAGGGCCATCAGGTCGAATATCTCGTGGGCCTTGTCTTCGCCGATGTTGTTCCGCTTCGCCCCTTCAACAAACCTCACCCGTTCCCCGGACATGAGTTCGGGTTTTTTCTTGCCCATGGCCCGGCGCAGAATGTCGGCCCCGCCCAGAGTGTAACCGGCGACAATCTGGCTGATCTGCATGACCTGCTCCTGGTACACGATGACGCCGTAGGTGTCCTTCAGGCAGTCCCTGAGCAGCTCGTGCGGGTATTCCACCGGCGTCAGGCCCTGCTTGCGCTGGATGAAATCCTTCACCATGCCCGAACCCAGCGGCCCCGGACGGTACAGGGCGCACATGGCGATGACGTCCTCAAAGCAGGTTGGCCTGAGCTGGCGCAGGTACTCGCGCATGCCGGAACTTTCCATCTGGAACACGCCGTCGGTATCTCCGCGCGAGTACAGATCGTAGGTCGCCGGATCGTCCAGGGGCAGAGCGTCCATAACCGGCGGCGTCTTGCCCTGGGCGCGGATGTTGCCCAGGGTATCGTCAATGAGGGTCATGGTTTTAAGGCCCAGAAAGTCAAATTTGACGAGGCCCACCTCCTCCACCGTGGGCCCGTCGAACTGGGTCACCAGTTCGTCGCGCTGCCCCCTGTACAGCGGCAGGTACTCCACCATGGCCCTGTCCGAAACCACGAGGCCGGCGGCATGGGTGGACGCGTGCCGGCAAAGGCCCTCCAGCCGAAGGGATATGTCGACGAGTTTTCGCACCCGCTGGTCGGATTCGTACAGTTTTTTCAGCTCCGGCTCGCGCTCCAGGGCCTTTTTGAGCGTGATGTCCAGCTCCCCGGGGATCAGTTTGGCCAGACGGTCCGTTTCGGCATAGCTCATGCCCATGGCCCGGCCCACATCCTTCACCACGGCCCTGGCCTTCATGGTGCCGAAGGTGGTTATCTGGGCCACGGCGTCCTCGCCGTACATGTCCACCATGTGGCGTATCACTTCGCCGCGGCGGCGTTCGCAGAAGTCCACGTCGATATCGGGCAGGGAAACGCGCTCGCTGTTGAGAAAACGCTCGAAAAGCAGATTGTAGGGCAAAGGGTCGATATTGGTGATGCGCAGCGCCCAGGCCGCGAGCGAGCCGGCGGCCGAGCCGCGCCCCGGACCCACGGGCACGCCGTGCTCCTTGGCCCAGTTGATGAATTCCTGCACGATGAGAAAATAGCCGGCATAGCCTTCGCGCAGAATGATCTCAAGCTCGCGCTCCAGACGCGCGCGGTAGACTTCGCGGTCCAGGCTCTCCGGCCGCGGATGCGCGTCAAACCGCATTCCGAGGCCCTCGGTGGCCAGACGTCGCAGTTCCGACTCGGCGCTGGCCCCTTCGGGCAATTTGTACACAGGGAAGTAATGCCTGCCGAGGTCAAGCTCCACCTCGCACAGTTCGGCTATGCGCGCGGAATTCGCCAGCGCCTCCGGCAGGGAGGAAAAGGCGGCTTCCATCTCCTCGGCCGACTTGTAGTACAGCTCGCGGCTTTCAAAACGCAGGCGTCCGGGATCGTCCAGGGTGGTTTTGCTCTGCACGCACAAAAGCAGATCGTGGGCTTCGGCGTCGGCGGCGTTGAGATAGTGGCAGTCGTTGGTGGCCACAACGGGAAGGCGCGTTTTTTCCGCCAGCTCCAGAAGCCCGGCATTGACCTTTTCCTGGACGGCGAGGCCGTTGGACTGCACTTCCAGATAAAAGCGGCCGGGGTAGATATCCGCATACTCCCGCGCCAGCCTGAGGGCCTCATCCATGTCGCCCGCCCTGACGGCGCGCGGCACCTCCCCGGCAATGCAAGCCGAGAGGCAGACAATCCCCTCCGCGTAACGGCGCAGAAGGGCTTTGTCCACGCGCGGCTTGTAGTAGAAGCCGTCCAGGGCGCCGCGCGTGACCAGTTTGATCAAATTGTGGTAGCCGTCCCTGTTTTGGGCCAGGAGGATCAGATGGGAGCGCCTGCGCGCGTTCTCCGAAACCTTGTCGGCGTGATCGCGGCAGACATAGACCTCGCAGCCGATGACGGGCCTGAGGCCGAATTCCCGGCAGCATTTGTAAAAACGCACCGCGCCGTAAAGGTTGCCGTGATCGGTGATGGCGCAGGCGCCCATGCCGTAATCCTTGGCGCGGGCGCAAAGATCCTTCAGGCGTATGGCCCCGTCCAGCAGACTGTACTCCGTATGGCAGTGAAGATGGACAAAATCGGACATGCGGGCAGCATAGCTGACAAAAAACGAAAACTCAAGACGGGAAATCCGCCCGGAGAAAATCCTCTTGCCTTTTTGATTTTTCTCCTCCAAACTTGCCGCAACGCTGTGGAATATAAAAAACAAGCCCGGAAACAACGGCGAAAATCCGGCATGTCCGCAGAGGGATGTGCGATGTCCGCGGAGGCTGTTGCGCTGTAACATGACCGATGATTCTTCACGCAAGGAGCGACGGGCATGCCCATTCGCTTGAGAGCGTTTCTGCTCATCATCGCCATTGCGGCGGCCATCGCCGTGACCACAATGGGGACAAGCCTTTTCTTCATCAGCCGCAGCCTTGAGAAAACGGTCGAAGACAGCATCACCGTGATGAGCGAGATAGCGGACGAGCTTGTTTCCAGCCAGATCAATCTGCTGAAGGCCCGCGCGGACGCGGCGGCGCAACATCTGCTCGGCGCCCCCGAAGACCAGTGGCCGCTGATTCTGCGGGAACAGGCGGACGAATATGAACGCTGCCTGGGCATGACGGTACTTGACCGCAACGGCATCGTGCTGGCTTACGGCGAAGCGCCGACGCCGGCTGACCTGCTGAACAGCAAATACATGCGGAGGGCCCTCGCCGGAGAAATGGTCATTTCCACGACCAGAAAAGATCCGAGCGGGCAGCTCGTTTTTCACGTCTGCGTGCCCATGGAGGGACGCGTTCTGTCCGTGACGATTCCGGGCCTGTATTTTCGTGATCTGCTGGCGCCGTATACAATATGGGATAGCGGTTCGGTGTACATTCTGGACGAGGAGGGCACGGTTATCGCCTACAAACGCACATCCATGGTGTTGAACCGGCACAACGCCATCGAACTGGCGAAAACGGGTCAGGAAACCCAGTCGTCAGCCGACTTCACCCGCCGCATGATCCAGGGCGGAAAAGGCGCGGGAAGCTACATTCTGTTCGGCCTCGAACGCATTGCCGTTTATACCGCCGTCACCGGATCAAACGTGGGCTGGGTGCTGGGCGTGTCCGCGCCTCTCTCGGAAAGCCCGGCCGCCAAGGTCGACAAGGGCCTGATGCTTGCCGTGCTGGCTTTTCTGGGGCTGGGGGCCATAGCGGCCTTTTTTGCCTCGGGGCATATCGCCAAACCCTTTCTCATCATCAACGAGCAGAATCTGCGCTTTGCCGAGCTGAGCGAAGCCGCCCACAAGGCGTCGAAAGCCAAAAGCCATTTTCTCGCCAACATGAGCCATGAAATGCGCACGCCGCTCAACGCGGTCATCGGCTTTTCCGAGCTGATGCTCCACGGGAACGCGGAACCGGAGGAGAAAAAGGGCAATCTGGAAAAAATCCATACGGCCGGCATGATACTGCTGGGCATTGTCAACGACATTCTCGACATTTCCAAGATCGAATCCGGAAAGCTTGAGATCATCCCGGTCAACTACGACATCGCAAGCCTCATCAACGGCACTGTTACCGTGAACCTCGTGCGCATCGGAGAAAAGCGCATCGAGTTCAACCTGCACATCGACAAAAATCTGCCCAGCCGGCTGATCGGCGACGAATTGCGGATAAAGCAGGTTTGCAGCAATCTTCTCAGCAACGCTTTCAAATATACCAGAGAGGGGCGCGTGGACATGCGCGTGTCCGGCGAAAAGGATGGCGGCTGCGTGTGGCTGACCATCAGCGTGGAGGACACGGGCATAGGCATCCGGCCTGAGGACATGGCAAAGCTGTTCAGCGACTATAACCAGGTGGATACGAAGAGCAACCGCGAAATCGAGGGCACCGGGCTGGGGCTGTCCATCACCAGGAAACTGGTGGAAATGATGGACGGCAGAATCGCCGTGGAGAGCGAGTACGGCAGGGGCTCCACCTTCACGGTGGTCGTGCGCCAGCAATTTGTGACAGATGTGCCCCTCGGCGAAGAGGTTGCGAACAATCTGGAAAGTTTCGACTACCTCAGGCAAAAGAACGCGCGCATCGCGGAGAGGGGCATCACCCCCCTGCCTCACGCCAGGGTGCTGATTGTGGATGACGTGCAGACCAACCTGGATGTCGCCCGGGGCATGCTCAAACCCTACGGCATGCGGGTGGATTGCGTGACCGACGGCCGGCAGGCGATTGACCTGATCCGGCGGGAAACGGTGCGGTACGACGCCATCTTCATGGACCACATGATGCCGGGCATGGACGGCATTGAAACCGCGCGCCTCATCAGGGAAATAGGAACGGAATACGCCGGAACCGTGCCCATCATCGCCCTGACGGCCAACGCCATCGTGGGGAACGAGCAGATGTTCCTGCGGCACGGCTTTCAGGCTTTTCTCTCCAAGCCCGTTGACATCCAGCGGATGGATATGGTGCTGAAACGATGGGTGCGCAACAGAACGCCTGGGGAAGAAATCCCGGAAAGCCGGGAGGAGACGGCCGCGCCGGAGGAGGCGGCGGACACCGCCGGGCCGTCGTTCCCGGAGCGGTTACGCATCGACGGCCTTGATCTGAAAAAATGCCTGGAGCGGTTTGGAGGCGACGGCGACGCGCTGCTGCGGACCCTGCGGGCCTTCGCCACGAACACGCCGGCGCTGCTCGACCGGATGCGCGCGCCCGCGGAGGAGAGTCTACCGGAATACACGATCGTCGCGCACGGCATCAAGAGCAGCGGCTACGGCATTTGCGCCATGTCGGTCGGGAAAGGGGCGGAGGAACTGGAGCGCGCGGCGCAGGCCGGCGATTTCGGTTTCGTCAGGGAGAACAACGGCGCGTTTGTGGAAGCCGTCGAAAAACTGATCGCGGATCTCTCCGCGATGCTGGACGGATGCAACGCCGAAAGCCGGAAACCGCAAAAAGCCGAACCTGACGCCGCAACGCTGGACAGATTGCGGGAAGCCTGCGCGAACTACGACATGGACGGCGTGGACAAGGCCATGGCCGAGCTGGAAAGCTTTGCCTATGACCGCCGGCCGGAACTGGTCGCGTGGCTGAGAGAGCGCGTCGACATGATGGATTTCGGGCAAATTCTGGACAGACTGTCGGCTTGATAAACATGCCGGCTTTTGCCGACGAAGGCAGCGAAGGCGAAAAATGGAAAACAAACGTTGCAAAATCATGCTGGTTGACGACAATATGGCCAATCTCACCATAGGCAAAAGCATGCTGAAAGAGTCCTATGAGGTGTACGCCATTCCCTCGGCCGCGAAACTCTTTGAAATCCTGAAACACGTGACCCCGGACATGCTCCTTCTGGACATCATGATGCCGGAAATGGACGGTTATGAAACGCTCAGGCTGTTGAAAGCCGATGAGCGGCTGGCCGACATCCCGGTTATCTTTCTCACTTCAAAAACCGACGAGACAAGCGAACTGGAAGGCCTGAGCCTCGGCGCCATCGACTATGTGACCAAGCCCTTTTCCGCCCCGCTTTTGCTGAAGCGCATTGAAAACCATCTTTTGATCGCGTCCCAGAGACAGGCGTTGAAAAATTACAACGAGAATCTGCAGGAAATGGTGCGCAAAAAAACCGCGCAGATCGCCGAACTGCAAAACGCGGTGCTCTCCACCGTGGCGGACATGGTGGAATTCCGGGATGACATGACCGGCGGGCACATCAGCCGCACGCAGATGTATCTGGAACTTCTAGTGAACACGCTGCTTGAGGAAAAAATTTACGAAGCCGAGGTTTCCACCTGGGATCTGGATTTTCTGATCCCTTCAGCGCAGCTCCATGATGTGGGCAAGATAGCCATAAGCGACGCCATCCTGAACAAGCCCGGCAAGCTGACCCCCGAGGAATTTGAGGAGATGAAAAAACATGTGCCCATCGGCGTGAGGGCGGTCGAAAAAATCGCCAAAAAGACGGCCGAGCACGCCTTTTTGTGCCACGCGCGCACAATCGCCGGCACCCATCACGAACGATGGGACGGTTCTGGGTATCCGAACGGCCTGCGCGAAAGGGAAATTCCCCTGGAAGGGCGGCTGATGGCCATTGCCGACGTGTATGACGCCCTGATTTCGGTGCGCCCCTACAAGGCGCCGATCAGCCCGGAAGAGGCGGAAAAAATCATCGAGGCCGGCCGGGGCACGCATTTTGATCCTGTGCTGGTTGACGCATTCCATCTGGTGAAGGCGCACTTCGCGCAAATCGCGAAGCTCTAGGGAAATGCCGAACAATTCGATCGTTCAGCGTCGGTGTACCCTACTGGCATCAAATTTTGCGAAAATGTCCACTTTTTAGCCGAAACTTCAGCATATTTCGCCTTATTTTCGCTCTTTTTCCGAAAAAAGGGCGCACGTATCCTCAGGCGGGCATCAGCCGCCTGCCGGCTCGTGCGCGCATCAACATTATATTCACACAAATCCAGATGAATTTTTATTCTATACAACAGAATATCTTTTTCCGCAGGTTTGGTAATAAAATCCATCGCGCCCAGTTCAAGAGCCTTGATTTCGGTGTCGGCATCGTTAAAGCCGGTGAGAAAAATGACGGGCACACCTCTCATGCTCGGAATACTCTTCAACCGGACGATGGTTTCAAAACCGTCCATACCGGGCATTTCTATATCCAGCAAAACGAGATCCGGTGTCCCCAGTTCGCAAAACGACAGCGCTTCTTCGCCGGATGTCGCCAGTGAAAATTCATAAGTTCCGGAAAGTAATGCACCCATCTGCTTAAGGATAGCCCTGTTGTCGTCCACGATCAAAATTTCTTTTGTCATCAGAACCTTCGCGTTTGCCGGTATAGCTCTCGGTCGCCGTTGTCCAAGTCCTTTTCAAACTCAAAAACCAAATCTTGCAGATAAAGGTCACTGCTGAGGGTTCCCGGCATTGCGGCCTCCGCCGCGCGGGCGATGCCTGGGACCGGCAGGTCGAAAATCAGACTGGAAAAAGCACCGCACCGGAAAGAACGGGTATGCCTCCGGTTTGCGGCGTGAACGCCAAAACGGCCCTGTTTCCCGAAGGAAACAAGGCCGATAGAAACGACAAAACCGCGCAGATCTTTAGGAAAAACGCGTTATATAGCGGTGTTAAGAGAGAGAGAAAGAAACATGCCACAAATGAAGCCTGTGGCCGGATTTTTCCGTCAAAGGAAATATTTCTTGCCGTCGCTCTCATAACGAAATCTTTTGTTTCAGTTTCGGCCTGCTGCCCAACCGGCAGGGCATACCGAATTCATCCGGGGCACAGTATGCGCTCCGTAGGATAAAGTCAAGGTGAATGACAAACAGGACAAATTTTGCTATCCTCTCCAAAAGAAGAAGGAAGCAACATGAAATGCCGCTAATGCGGTTCCGGAGCCGCAGTCAAAAACGGGTTCATGGCTGGCGCTCAACGGTGTATAAGTGTTTATCCTTGACATGCGTCGCCGTTCAGGCACAAAAGCGGGCGTGATGGACGCGAGGGGAATTTATGTGGACAAGGATGGTTTCTCTCTGTCTGGTCTTTTCTTTCAACTCTGAAAGATAGTCGGCCCATGCTTGCGGCGTCTTGCGGCGTTCGGGCAGGTATTCAGCCCAGAGGAACGAAGCATATGAACTACTTGATTGTCGAGGATTTTTCCGGACAGCCGGTGCCTTTTATTTTTCCGCGCCGTGTGGATCATGAGGACATGCGCGAGCAACTACCTTACGGGCAGATACTCTCCGGCGGCGCCGTGGAGCACGGCCCCGATGGTTTCGTCTGCTCCGGCGGCCATGCGGAACTGGGTCTGAAAGCCAGACCCGCAGAGGACGCGGCTATCATCGCTGAGGCTTTGCGTGTCCGTTGAGGAACGGGTGACTTTTCCATCTCTGCTTGTGGCGGCCAGCGCCAGCGGCGCGGGCAAAACCCTGACGACGCTGGCTCTGCTCTGCGCCCTCAAGGCGCGGGGGATCAATGTCGCGGCGGCAAAAAGCGGCCCGGATTATATTGACGCCGGATTTCATACGGCCATCACCGGAGCGCCCGCGCTCAATCTGGACGTGTGGATGAGCCGCGCGGCGGAACCGGCGGCGTCGAGGGCCACAGGACGGAAACACGTGACGGAAACGTCGCGGCATACGCTCACGCGGACAACATGCAGAACGCCCGGCGGCCTTGCGCGGCTTTTTTCCCGCCTCCGCGCTTCATCCGACATGGCTCTGGTGGAGGGCGCCATGGGGCTGTATGACGGCGCGGCTGACGGTTCCGGCGAGGGTCTGTATTCCTCGGCCCATCTGGCGATGCTGCTCCATTTGCCTGTCCTGCTGCTCATCCATGCGGGCGGCATGGGGCAGTCGGCGGGCGCGCTGGCGGAGGGCTTTCTCCGGCATCGCCCTGCCTGGCTCGCGCGTTGCGGCAAGGAGCTGACCTTCGCGGGCCTCGTCTGCACACACGTGGGAGGGAAACAACACAAGACCGTATTGCGCGCGGCCCTGAAAAGGGTTGAGGAAGGAACGGGCGTGCCGCTGCTGGGCTTGCTGCCGCGCGAAGGAGCGCCACATCTGGCCTCGCGTCATCTGGGTCTGGTGGAAGCGCGCGAGACCGCGTTGGCGCTCAAGCCTTCGGCCCTGGCCGGCTGGATGGAGGCCAATTGCGATATTGACGCCCTGCTTGCGCGCATCAGTTTTGCGAAAAAGCGTCCCGGACGAAAACGCAAAACGGGAAGCGTGTTCACAGGGGGCGGAACGGTCGCGCATCATGGCGGAAAAATCCGCGTGGGCATAGCCCGGGACGCGGCGTTCAGTTTCTGCTATGCGGATCTGCCAGATCTCCTGGCGGAACTCGGCGCTCAGGGCGTGTTTTTTTCCCCTTTGGCTGACGCGGCTCCGCCAGCCTGTGACGCCCTGTATTTTCCCGGTGGATATCCGGAACTGCATGCCCGCGAACTGGCGGCCAATACGGCCATGCTTGACGCTTTGCGGGTTATTGCGGCGCAGGGTCGCCCCGTTTACGGCGAGTGCGGGGGGTATATCTATCTGATGCGCTCTTTGCGCTATGGCGGTCTGGACTATGCTTTTGCCGGTCTGCTGCCCCTTACCTCCATTGTTGGAGAAACCCGGGCCGCTCTCGGCTACAGGGGCGTGCGCGCTCTGCCGGGGTGGCCGCGACGGACGGATGGGCCGGGAAAGGACGCCGGCAGAGAATGGCTTTGGGCGCGCGGACATGAATTTCACTACGGAAGGCTGACGGAAACAGGGTTGCCGGCCGACCGCTCCCCCATCTGGCAGATGTATGACAGCGCGGGGGCGGACCTGGGATTTGAGGGCTGCCGCAAGGGCAGCGTGGCGGGCTCCTGGGTGCATTTGTACCCCGAAGGAGCCAGACGTTTTTGGAAGGCCTGGCTGGGCGGGATAGCGGAATGAGAACAAGAGGCATAGAGCTTGATCCGGCAAAGACCCCTGATGAGATAGAAGCCCGCTCCTTCGCCATCATTGATGCGGAAATTCCGGAACCGCGGCCTTTTGCCGGCGATCTCTGGCAGGTGGCGCGGCGTTGCGTCCATACTGCGGGCGACACTTCCATTGTCGCGGATCTGCGTTTACGTCGGGAGGGATTGAAGGCGGGGCTGGCGGCTTTGAAACGGGGCTGCACTGTATACACCGACACGCGCATGGCCGCCGCGGGGCTCCCACCGCGGCGTTTGCGGCCGCTGGGCGTCAGCGTGACGGCCTTGCCGGAACTTCCGGGTCTTGGAGAGAGCGCCGCCCGGCGCGGCATCACGCGGGCGCGCGCCGCGGTGGAGGCTGTGGCCGGAAAGCTGGAAGGGCAGATCATTGTCATCGGCAACGCGCCCACTGCCCTGCTGGCCCTGCTGGAAATCCTGGAGGCGGGCGCGCCGCCTCCGTCCCTGATCGTCGGCATGCCCGTGGGCTTTGTGAACGCGGCTCAGTCCAAAAGACTGCTCGCGCAAAGCTCCTGGCCGCATTTTACCCTGCTGGGCCGCCGGGGCGGCTCCGCTGTGGCGGCGGCCTGCGTCAATGCCCTGGCGGAGCTTGTTCTGGAGCGGATCCGTCTCCGGCGAAGAGAGAGAGAGCCTTTTCTTCTGACGTAAAGGAGGGTTTGTTTACAGCCGCGCTTTCCGCGTCAAATGTTTCGGGCAGGACTTGAGGCCCGGCCGCCGGCAGAGCAGGGGCATGATCCCGTTTTGGGGGAAGCGGCATACAATTTTTGTCCGCCAGCACAATGCCGGTGCGTTCCAGCACTTCGCGGCGATACGCGTATTCCTGCTCCATGCGGTGGTGGCGGTAGACAAAAATGCGGTGGGTGATGTAGCAGCCAACCAGCAGAGCGGCCGTGCTCCCGGCAAGCCAGGGGGTATAGTCCAGAAGACGTCCGCCGAGGCCGATAAGGCCGGAGAGGGCACCGTCCACAAAAAAAAGCCCCGCGCCCAGCAGCAATATGCCTGTCAACACCACTATGGTGGGGGTGTTGCGCAGAACGGCGTAAAATCGCCGGAGGCGCTCCGGCAGCACATCAGCTTCTTCTCCGGTTTCTTTCCTGTCGCGGTTGAGTACGCGCGCAAGCCACAGGCCTGTCAGATGGACAATAAGCAGCAATCCCACTGGAGCCAGCACCGCGGCGATGGCCCAGCCAAGCCAGGGAAAGCGGGCCATGGGCGGTCCTCCGGGCCTGAGGGGGACCGCGTGAATGACGCCATAAAAAAAGGCTATGCCGCCCACCGCCAGTTCTATCAGCAGTACGGCGGTGAGCAGATAAAAAACGGCGTCCTTGTGGCGGCCCGCGTACCAGGGTTCACGAGTGGGCGTCGGCGTACCGGCATGATTCAATGTTTTTCCCCAGTTTGCTTTTTTATCAGCCTGGCGCAACGGGCCCAAAAGAGATCAGGGCAGTTCCTTTTCTATGACGAAGCGCGGTCTGCGTTTCACTTCCGTGAATACTCTGGCGAGATATTCTCCCAGCAGAGCGATGCAGAAAAGTTGCACCGAGCCGAGATACAAGGTTATCAGCATCAGCGATGTCCAGCCCGGAATGGTGTTGCCGGAAAAATAGGCGGCCAGGGAGGCGCCTGTCTGCAGTATGGCAAAAAACAGCGTAAAAATGCTGAGAACCGCGGCCAGACGCAGAGGGGCAGGGCTGCTGACGGCAATGCCGCGGAAAGCGAAAGACAGCATTTTGCGCAGGGGATATTTGGTCTCGCCGGCGGTTCTGGCTTTTCTGGCGTAGTGCACGCGGGAAGATCGCAACTTCATATCGGGGAATATGGAACGCAGGAAAAGATTGCTCTCGGTGTACCTGCCTATGGCCCGCATGGCGAATTTGCTCACCAGGCGGAAATCGGCATGACCGGGAATGACGGACGCGCCCAGCAGACGCATGCACGCATAGAACATGTCGGCGGTGGTTCTTTTGAACCATGTGTCGGTTGTCCTGTCCCCGCGCACGCCGTAAACGATGTGGCTTCCCGCGTGAAACTGCCTGAGCATCTCCGGGATGACCGAAATGTCGTCCTGAAGGTCGGCGTCAATGGTGATGGCGCAGTCGGCCTGCCGCTCCGCCGCCGCCATTCCAGCGAGCAGGGCGTTCTGATGGCCGGCGTTGCCCGCGAATTTCAAACCGCGAACGCGCGCGTCTCTGCTGTGATACTCCGCGATGACGTCCCACGTGGCGTCCAGGCTGCCGTCATCAACGAACAACGCGAAGCTCCCGGCCGATATGCGCCCGTCATCCGCCATTTTCCCCAACAGGGCGACAATGGTTTCAATGGTGCAGGGAAGAACCGGTTCCTCATTGTAGCAGGGGAGAATGATTGCAAGAACGGGCGGCGTTTTGCTTTGTAATGTTTGCAAGTGTCTTTTCTCCGGCGTGGCCTTCTGCCAAGTTATACTATGCGCCGGACAGGCGGGGGGCAAGTCTTTTGGGAAGGGAAAAGTGAAAAAAAACCAGGGCGCGCGTCAGGGCGCCTTCTGGCAACGGGGACAGTGCACTGTCGTCCGTCCGGCCACGGTTGAACGGAGCAGGGCGGTTCCGCAGATTCTGCACTTTTCTCCTTTGCGGCCATAAACCATGAAGTTGTTCTGGAAAGAGCCGACGTTGCCGGCGGCGTCGCGGTAGTTGCGGATGGAACTGCCGCACTCCGCGACGGATTGCTTGAGCACTGCCTTGAGAGCGACGGCAAGACGCAGCAAAGCATTCCGCGACAGGGCGGACGTTTTCGCCTGGGGAGCGATTTTTGCCTGAAAAAGCGACTCGTCGGCATAGATGTTGCCGATGCCGGCAAGGCGGCGCTGATCAAGCAGGGCTGCCTTGATGTTTCCCCCGCCGCGCCCCAGAGCTTGGGCGACGGCTTCATTGCCGGCATCCAGAGGTTCAAGCCCCAGAGATGTGAAAAAGTTCCAGGCGGCGAAGTCTTTCGGGAGCATGACGCGGCAGTAGCCGAACGCGCGGATATCGTCAAAGAAAAGTCTGCCGCGGGCAAGGGTGTTTTCCGAGCCGTCTTTCCCCAGGTCGAAAATGAGCCGTGTATGCTTGAGAGCGGCTGTCCCCGGAGGATGTACGAAAAAACTTCCGGTCATTTTGAGGTGAAATACCAGATACAGCGATGCCGGGGGCAGTCCCGGCACGGGGACGGGAGCGGCGTCCCTGTCGTGTTCGAGGCACAGCACGAGCAGCTTCCCGCGACGCGTCACTTGCCGTATGCGCGCTTCGGCAAGCGCCGGCAGAAGCCCGGCTCCCGCGGCGAGGCTTGCGGAATGGAGCACTTGCACCGAGGTTATGGCGCTTCCGACAACCTGGGGAGCCAGGGTCCTGGCGATGGTTTCCACTTCCGGAAGTTCCGGCATGCCTCATTTCCCGCGATTGGCCTTGTTGGCTTTCAAGGTTCGTCCCGTCCCGCGCTGCCAGCGCCGGACGAAGTTTGCCGCAATTTTTCAATATTGTACAGCTTCCGGCAACTGTCGGAATTGGCGGCTTTGCCCACTTTTTTTCAACAGACCCGGTCGCGCGGGACAATTTGCGGACATTGGAGTTGTAGATTGCACAGTCAAAAGGCGAAAGGCGTCTTGCCAGGATGACTATCGCCGGATATGGTATTTCCCGGCGCTACGACTGGTGGTGTGAAGTTTGGAAGCGGCGTGTTCGGAACTGACAGGCATGTGCTTGAGTAAAAAGGAATACCGTATGCTTTGGGCCAGACAACAACTTTTCTTGCTGTTCTCTCTCTGCTTCTTACCGATCTTCCCCGGGAATCCGTCTCCAACCCATGCCGCCGAAAAGACCTATACCAACAGCATCGGGATGGAGTTTGTGCTGATTGCGCCCGGCTGCTTCAACATGGGGCTGGATCAGGACTCGGACAAAGCGATTGTAAACAAACCTTCATCATTGGTAATCCGCAAATATGCACCGTTGGGACAATATGCTTACGGCAAAGGGATTGGCGATGAAAAGTCGTTACATTATGCAGGCATTGCCAAGCCCTTTTATCTTGGTAAATATGAAGTGACGCAGGAGCAATGGCAAAGAGTCATGGGAGAGAATCCGAGCTGGTTCAAGACCGGACGGCTGAATCAGCCGGAGGTCAGGTATGATACCAGGAACCATCCGGTTGAGCATGTGTCCTGGGTGGACGCGCACATTTTCATTAACCGCTTGAATAAGCTGGAGGGCGGGAAAAAATACCGTTTGCCGACTGAAATGGAATGGGAGTATGCGGCGAGGGCCAGCTCCGGCGGCGCCTATTTCTTTGACGACAAAGAAAATTTACGCGACTACGCTTGGTATGACGGCAGCGACGACGGAATTGAAGGCACACGACCGGTGGGGCGGCTCAGACCCAATGCCTGGGGCTTGCATGACATGCTCGGCAATGTCTGGGAGTGGACGCTGGAGCGGACTATCCGGGGCGGAGGCTGGTCTGACGGCGAAAGAGGGTGCCGCGTATATTCCCGCCTGAAAAAAGGGCTGGGCCGAAACACGCGGAGTTTGGACTTGGGTTTCCGTCTTGCTCTCTCCCCGGAGTAGCATACCGGGGGTGCACTACAGCATGAACCACTCCCAGCCCGCTGTGTCCCCTGACGTCCTTGACGGCATAGATATGAGCATGCGCCAAAAGCACGCGTTGCGCCTGCAAATTCTGGAATCGAATTACGGGCGCGATGGCGGGTGGTATGTTGAGGATGAAGGTGAACGTGTCGCCTTGTTGAGCGAACCGGAATACCACGATATGTTCTGGGAGAGCTATCGCATTGAAGTTTTGAGCGACGACCCTGTAACACGGCAGGCGGCCCTGACTTCCGTCTCGTTCTGGCAGGACCGTTCCTTTCTTCTATATCCGGCGTGACGGTGAATCCCCCATGTCCTCGACCTGGGCTGTATTGAAAAGCCGTTGCGGAGTCGCGGGGATTGTTGGCATGGAACCGCAATTTGTGTATCATTAAGGAAATACGGGGAGATATTTAAATCTGGATTCGTCGCAGATTGCAACTATACGGCCCGCTTAGCGCCATCGTTCGTGGTTTCGGATTTTCAATTCAGTTCAGGCAAGGTCTCAATGCGACACAACACCTCACTCAGAAATGTGGCGATTATCGCTCATGTGGATCATGGCAAGACAACGCTGGTTGACGCGATGTTCAGACAAAGCGGCGTATTCCGCGCCGGCCAGCGTGTAAATGAGCGCGTGATGGATAATATGGATCTGGAGCGCGAGCGCGGCATAACCATAGCCGCGAAAAACTGCGCCGTCACCTGGCAGGGAGTGAAAATCAACATCATTGATACGCCCGGTCATGCGGATTTTGGCGGCGAGGTGGAACGCGCGCTCTTTATGGCAAGCGGCGCCATTTTGCTTGTTGACGCTTCTGAGGGGCCTCTGCCGCAGACGCGTTTTGTGCTGGGCAAAACGCTGGCGGCGGGATTGCCGGTGCTGGTGGTGATTAACAAGATTGACCGCAAGGACGCCCGGCCGTCGGAAGTCCTTGACGAGATTTACGATCTGTTTATTGATCTGGGGGCCAACGAGGACCAGCTGGAATTCCCCGTTTTGTACGCCATCGGCCGTGATGGCGTCGCCCTGGCCAGCCCCGGCGACGCGCGAGGGGATCTGACCCCGCTTTTCCGGACAATTTTGGAACATATCCCCGGCCCGTCCTACGAACCTGAGGAACCGCTCCAGATGTTGGTGGCTGACCTGGATTATTCCGATTATCTGGGCCGGCTGGCCATAGGCAGGATTGTGCACGGCAGTGTGGCCGCGAGGGAAAATCTTGTCTGCATGCGCGAAGACGGCAGGATCGCTCCCCTGCGCGTCACCAGGCTGCAGGTTTACGATGGGCTGCAACTCAGAGAAGTGGCCTCGGCGGAGCCGGGCGATATTGTCGTATTGGCGGGGATTGAAGATGTCGCCATCGGCGACACGATCTGCACACGGGACAACCCGAAGGCTCTGCCGCGCATCCGGGTGGACGAGCCTACGGTTGCCATGCGTTTCGGCATCAATACTTCCCCTCTGGCCGGACGTGAGGGCAAGATTGTGCAAAGCCGGGCCATTGAAGACCGCCTTCACAGGGAAAGCCTGCGAAACGTCGCTGTTTCCGTGGCGCAGGCAGAAGACGGGGACGCCTTTCTGGTCAAGGGACGCGGCGAGTTTCAGATGGCCATACTTATTGAAACCATGAGACGCGAGGGGTTTGAACTGTCCGTGGGCCGGCCGCAGGTGATCCTGAAAAAGGACGCGACCGGGGGAATATTGGAACCGGTTGAGCATTTGTACGTGGATTGTGATGAAATATTTATGGGCATTGTGACGGAGAAACTGGCTCAACGCAGGGGGCGCATGCTCAACTGCGCCAACAGCGGCGCCGGGCGGGCGCGTCTGGAGTTTTCCGTGCCCTCGCGCGGGATTATCGGCTATCGCGACGAATTTTTAACGGACACAAAAGGCACGGGGATATTGAACTCCTATCTGGAAGGGTATGAACCCTGGCGCGGGGATTTCCCCACGCGCTTCTCCGGGTCCATCGTGGCGGACAGGGCCGGTACGGCCGTGGCCTATGCGCTGTTCAATCTGGAGCCGCGGGGCACGCTTTTTGTGGAACCCGGCGACCCTGTGTATGAAGGCATGATTGTGGGGGAACACAATCGTGACAACGATATCGACGTGAATCCGATAAAGGAAAAAAAGCTGACGAATTTGCGCGCCGCCGGAAAGGACGAGAATGTCATCCTGACTCCGGTGAAAAAAATGACGCTGGAGTATGCCCTGCATTTTGTGCGTGAGGACGAACTGGTGGAAGTGACGCCGCAGTCCATACGCCTCCGCAAAAATGAGCTTTCCGCGCGCAGGCGTTATCAGATGGCCGGGGCCGCCAGAAAAAAACCGTAGCATGAGACGGAGGACGGCATGTTTTTTCCGAGCAACGCCCGTACGTTTCCAATAATTTTGTTCGGGGCCTCGCTGTGTTTCCTTTTGCTTTCTTCCGCGCGCGCCACCGCCGCTCCGCCGCAAGCCGCGCGGGACGGCGGGACGTTGCGCGTGGCCCTGTTGCTGGAGCATGAGGACGAGCAGGGATGGAGCGCCCTGTTGCGCCGCGGACTTG
>JAISOT010000074.1 GCA_031275465.1 Desulfovibrio sp. | reverse complement strand
CAAAAGGATATTGGCTCGCTTGCGAATCGTGGTTGAAACGGTTTTGGCGTTTGCCATATCCTGAATTTGTTTACGTTCAGGCACCGTAAGCTCCACAACATATTTTTTGTTCATTGACTACACCCCTTTCCTTGGTTCTGGTTGGGTACAGTCTAATAGTAAAATATAACTTTGTCAAAACACTAGATCCGCGCAAGCGATGCCCAAGGATGGTTCAAAAATTGTGGATATAAACTATTTCAAGTGTGAAATGCTCTAGAGGCAAAGGTGGAAGCGGAAAAGACGCCAGTCGGGATATGGTCAGGGCCAGACGTTGAGAAACCATAGGCATCTACTGTACCCTCAAGTGGACACATCGCATCCTTCTGCGCAGATCCCGCCGCGCGGCTTAATCCCGCTACCCATGCTCGCAGAGGCGCGAGTCCGCGTTATCACATTTTTGGCGGCCGAGTTATCACGCGCCGCATCAGCCTTTTGCCTGGACCCGCGTACCGTTTTCAGGCATGATTATCCCTTGAGCGTGCGATTGATCGCGGGAGATCTCGCAAATTTTGAAGAAGAGGGGCACGGCGAGCCGGCACATCCCGCTGAAAAACCGTGATATTATATGGCGGTGGATAATCCGGTGAAGTAACAAGGAACAGCGGCATGAAAAAAAAATTCTCCTATCAGCCCCAAAGCGCGTGGAAAAAACTGAATGCTCCGGCTTTGCGGGAAAAAGTTGAAGCTTTGACCAAGCGCTATATTGATTTTCTGAGCGCCTGCAAAACCGAGCGTGAAACCGCGGAATACGTCTGCCGACGTTTGCGTCAGGCGAAATATGGTGAAAAATTTTCCGGCGACCGCGTGCTCTGCTGCCTGCGCGGCAAGGCCGTGTTCGCGGCGCAACGCGGCAGAGCCCCGCTGCGCGACGGGCTTGCGCTGATAGCGGCCCATGTGGACACGCCGCGGCTTGATTTCAAACAGCGCCCGCTGGTGGAACAAACCTGCGTCGTTCAGGCAAAGACGCATTATTACGGCGGAATACGCAAATATCAGTGGCTGGCGAGGCCCCTGGCCCTGCACGGCATGGTGGTGCGGGAAAATGGGGAAAAAATTCCGGTGTCCATTGGCGAAAGGCCGGATGAGCCTGTCTTCTGCATTGCCGACCTCCTTCCGCATCTCGCGCAGAAACAGGGAAACCAGAAGCTCAATGAAGCCTTTGAGGCCGAGAAATTGAACGTTGTTCTGGCCCACAGTCCCAAAATCGCAAAACGGGACAACAGGGACAAAGCGGATGAAAAAAATGGGGATTCCGTCAGGGAACACCTGCTGGAATTGCTGCACGCAAAATACGGCATTTGCGAAGAAGACATGATTACGGCGGAAATGCAGGCTGTTCCCGCCGGTTCAGCGCGCTTCGTCGGTTTTGACAAGGCGCTTGTGGGCGGCTACGGGCAGGATGACAGGATATGCGTGTTCGCCGCGCTGGAAGCCCTGCTTCAGGCGAAAAGCGGAAGGCGAAACAGGGCAGTCGTTTTTTGGGACAAAGAGGAAATCGGCTCTGAAGGCGCCACCGGCGCGGCATCACGTTTTTTTGAATATTGTGTTGAAAACCTGCTCCCCGGCACTGCGCCCGCCAACCGCGTCTCGGAGGTTTTTCTCAACAGCCGCGCCCTGTCGGCCGACGTGCAGGCTGCCCTGGATCCTGATTTTCAGGATCTGCACGAAAAGCAAAATGCCGCGCGTCTCGGCTACGGCCCATGTTTTTCGAAATTCACGGGTTCGCGCGGCAAATACGGCGCCAGCGAGGCCGATGCGGAATATTTCGCCTCCCTGCGCGGCTTGCTGAACGCAAAAGGCATTCCATGGCAGTCAGCGGAACTCGGCAAGGTGGATCAGGGCGGGGGCGGCACGGTGGCCTTGTTTCTGGCGGCGTACGGCATGCAGGTCATTGATTTCGGCCCGCCGGTGCTCTCCATGCACAGCCCTTGCGAACTGGCCAGTTGCGCCGACCTCTGGTTCACCGTGGAGGCGTACAAGGCCTTTTTCGAGTCATGAAATCAGTTTGCCGTCAACACCCAGGCAGGGCCTTTGGCGTCCAAATGGCTGGCGACATAACCGGCCCTTTCGTCAGAGCCGCAAAAAATGTCTATCCTGTTGCCCTTGATGGCCCCTCCGACATCCTGGGCGAAACCTATGCCGCGCAACGGCACGCGGCCATGACGCTGATCAGGCACATTCACGCCGTAGGCGACGACAGCCCCGAGGGGAATGTGGTCCCTTGACGTGGCAATGGACAGCCATGCGTCAACCTCGTGCCCCATGGCCCCGATGGGGCCGCGATCCCCGAGGCGGAAAAAAACGTAACTCGGGTTGTCATTCAAAATCTCACGCACTCTGTCCGGGTTCTTTTTGAACCATTCGCGCTGTTCATAAATGTCTCCGCGTTCCAGCAGGCCCTTTTCCCGCATTATTTTCCCCGAACTTTTGTATTTGTGGCCGTTTTGACAGTCATAATTGACATGGGACTGCGTGCCGTCTTCAAAAAGCAGACGGCCGGAACCCTGGATTTCCAGAAAAAAGGAATCGACGGGATCAGCAACCCAGGCGAGTTCAAGACCTCTGTCGGCCAGTACTTGTTTTTCCTCTATTGTCCGGCGGCTGTAAAAGATGCCGCGGCGACGCCGGTTCTTCAATTCGGGCGGACAAAAGTAAATGGCCTGCGGATAGCCGGCCGCGTGCGTCCGGCTTGCCCGCACCGTCGGTTCATAATATCCGGAATAATCAATCCCTCCGTTCAGCTCAATCCAGCGGAAATGCAGCAAAAAAAGTTGCGGATTGGCATCCAGCAAGGGCAGAAGTTCCTGCAGGCGGGTCAAGGTGCGGGCAAGATCACCATAAGTCAATGTCAGTCCCGGGCGTCGTATGGCAACGGCATCGTCCGCTTTGCCCTTGACATGGAGCAAAGATTTGCGCAGGGTGGGGGCGATATCCATCCAGCTTTTCAGGTTTTGGTTGCCTGGGGCAAGATTGCTGACAAAAAAATCGGGGCCTTCGAAAGCAACAGGCGGGCCAGGGGGCCGGATGTCTTCATCCGGCGTTTTTTTGGCGCAGGCAAAAAAACAGAGGCAGAGCGAAAGCAGGGCGGGCAGGGCAAAAAATTGCGCCAAGCCGTTCCGCTTGTTCCGATTTTGCCTTTTCGGGCCGGGTAAAGCGTCCGCCGGGCCATTGTTTTTCGAAAATCGCGCCTGAGGCGGCGCGTTCAAGGCAGGTGTACGTCCGTGCATGGTTTTCCCGTTCCTGATGTCTGGCTTCCCCATCGCGTGTCATATGGCGAAACCGACACGATGGGCGTGTTGTATTATGCCGAATATCTGCATCTTTTTGAGCGGGCCCGCAACGAATACACCCGCCAGTACGGCATGAGTTACAGCGTTGTGGAACAACGCGGCATTTTTCTGCCGGTCCGCGAGGCGCAGTGCCGCTACCGCGCGCCGGCCCGCTACGATGACCTGTTGTACGTCCGCGCGGGCGTCGGCGAGTGGAAGCGCGCGTCTTTGCGCTTTGTATACGAGATACGGGATCAGGACAAGACGCAAATTCTGGCTGAGGGAATGACGCAACACGCCTTTGTTGACAGGGATGGCAGGCCGGTTGCGGTTCCGTCGTGGTTCAGGGAAACTTTCGTGAAATGACTCATGTTTTGAAAGCGCGGCCCCGGCCGCGGTCCTGCGCGGGCCGCAAAGATGCCGCTGCTGTTCCGGCGCTTTTTTCGCCGCGCAGGTAAGCCGTCAGGCTGCGCATCAACCCGGCCAGGTCGGCAAATTTTTCCTCACGGCCGAAACCGCTCAACAGCCAGCATTCCTTGCTGTGCAGCGCCCTGTGCGTATGGTGCAACGTCCGTTCGCGCATGTCAAGGGTTATGCGCCAGACGCCGTCCGGCGTATTCAGCAGCAATGTTGATCCTTGCCCGCTGAGCGAAAACCCAGCGCGGTCGCCCTCCAGATGCAATAGATCGGTTACGGCCGCATGGGCCAGACGAAGACGTTCGCTCCGGGGAATATTTTTTGCGTCCTCCAGAAGCTGCTGTTCCCTGGCGCGAATGTCCTCATAATGGCGCATTCTGGTTTTTTCCAGTGTGCCGAGGCCGCGCTTCAACGCGCGAAAGCAGAAGAGCGCGCCGATCACTGTTACAAAGAGCGCGGGAATCCAGTTAAGCAGCATGCCCATATGTTGTTCTTTGCGCCGCCTGTGTTTGACAGGGACAAAATACAGAATGTTCCCTTCCAAAACAAGCTCTGTCTTATTCCAATTCCAGATAAAAATTGCTTTAATTTTATCTGGAATTGGAATTGAGCCTTCCTGGGCCGGCGCCAAATAAAATAGAATATTTTATTTGGAATCCGAATTAGTCCGGCTTGACAGGCAGGGCCGCTGGGGCTATGCCAAAGAGCATGAAGTCCTGTTTCCGTCTGGATATATTGGTGTCCGGCGACAGCGATGTCGAGCTGCTCAGCGGAATTTTGGCCTTGCACGCCCCCTGTGGATGGGAAGAACAGGATGTTTCCGATGCCGAAACGCGCTTTCGCGTCCACAGCGAACACGCCGAATATGTTCTGAAGGCGCGGAACGCCGTTCAGGAGAGCATGCCAGGGGTTATCTGCCGTCTGGCGGAATTGGAGGAGCAGGACTGGCTCATTGCATGGCGGGACTATTTTACCCCCGTCGTATGTGGCCGTTTTGTGGTTTTGCCGCCGTGGCTGACGCGACAGCGTGGTTTTTCCGACAGAACGCCAATTGTGATTGAGCCCAAGAGCGCTTTCGGCACCGGGCATCATGCCACAACCGCCCTTTGCCTGCGAGTTTTGAGCGACTTGCTGGATTCCGGGCGCGTACGGCCCGCTCAAAAATTTCTGGATCTCGGCACCGGATCGGGGGTGCTGGCCATAGCCTGCGCCAGGAGCGGCCTTGCCGGACTTGCTTTGGACATTGATCAGTTCGCCGTGGACAATGCTCTGGAAAACAAAAGACTCAACAAGGCTGAAAACTTCGAAGTGCTCAACGGCGGCTTGGAGCGCGCGGCAGAGCGTGCTGCCGGGGGGCGTTACGACGTGATACTCGCAAATATTCTTGCCGGGCCTTTAATGGAATTCGCGTCCGCAATCGCCGGAATGCTTGCCGGGGACGGATGCCTGGTACTTTCCGGCATACTCGGAAACCAGGCTGACAAAGTGGAAGCGGCATACAGGGCGGAAGGCCTGTCCGGGGCGAGGCGCGTTTATGACGGGGAGTGGGTTGCCCTTGTCTGGAACTGAAGGGAGAGGATTCAGTCCTCTGTCAACTGCTCAAGGTGTTCCCGCGCGAATGCGAGCGACGGGTCAATTTCCAGAGCGGCGCGCAACAGGCGGACGGCCTCTTCTTTCTCTCCCAAAAATTTTCGACACAGGCCCAGATTGGCGATATCCATCACGGAACCTTTGTCAATTCTGAGCGCCGCCGTAAAAGCTCTGGCCGCTTCTTCATAACCGCGCGTCCTGAAACGGGCCACGCCGAGCAGATTGGCGTATTCCTTCATATCCGGACAAAGTTGGAAGGCTTTCTCAAGCATGGGCAGCGCGTCCTGCCAGCGGTCCTCAAGAGTATCGACATAGCCCGCGTAGAATGCCGCCAAGGCGGCGGAATCCGCATCGGGCTGCGCAGGCAGGGCTTTGAGGAACTGCCCGCGCGCCGTACTGAACCGCCGGAGGCGCATGGCCAGCATCCCGCGGAAGAACGGCAGAAAGTGCGCATCGGGATAGCACTCCGCAAGCACTTTGAAGCCGGCGGCCGCTTCGCTTTCCGTGCCTTCTTCGGTCAATTTGCGCCCCACAAAAAGCCCTAGGCTCTGGTTGCGATCACGTTCGCGAAAGGCGAGTCCGGGAACAATGCTGTAATGGGCGGGTATTCCGAGCAGCGCGTGCGTCGTATCCACGGCGTAGGCTTGCAGAGGGCTGAGGCCGCGCAGGGCCGCCAGAAGTTCTTCGCGGATGTCGCAGTCTTCCACGCTCGGCAGTTGCGAAAGCGGTATTGCAGAACCCCGAAGAAGCCATTCGGCTTCTTCGGGGACGGCAAATTTCGGCAGGCCCGAAGCTTCATAGCAGGCTCCGGTGCAAAAATCACCGGCAAGCTGCGCGATTTCAGTTATGGCCCGTATGGCCGCCTTGGCAGGCGTGGCGGCGGTGCCCGCCGTAAAAACGATTTCCGAACGTTCAGGGAAGGTGGCGGGATCCCAGGCGATGGCGCCCACGGTGGGCAGCGGCATGCCCAAGGAAAAATCCTTGAGAGTCAGCCGCACGCCGTTTTGCTCAAAGGCGAGCAGAAGGGCCGCAAGGGCGGGATCGGTACAGCCTCTCGCGTCAATCGTCGGCGTCTGGCAGTGACGGCGGTCGACAAGGCAGCAGACATGACGCTCCACAAGTTCGCTGATGCCCTGCAACAGGGATTCTTCCGGCGTATTGCCAGCGGATGTGCCGTTGAACTCGCCGAGCAGCTTGAACCAGTCCAGCGGCAGCCAGGTTATACGCCCGCTTTGCAGATGCGTTGCCGGGTAGAAAAACCAGGGCGCAAGATCGAGCACGCGGTGCGCGAGTTCCGGATCCAGTGTGTCGTCCACGGAACGCAGCATGGCTGAAATCGGCAGCATATCTTCGCTGAAGCGGGAAACGGCCGCGCTCCACGTCAGCCGTTCCATGTGCGGCCTTTCATTCCAGAAGCTGAAAAAGGCGTAACGTTCCATAAGTTCCATAAGCGCGGAGGCCTGGGCCTGCTCCGGCGAGGAACCTTTGCCCATTTGTTTGCGCGTGGGCATGACGTTGCGGGCGTCCGCGCCGCAAACGCTCAAATACACGGGTATGCCGAGGCGGCCGACATCGATTCGTCTGGTTTCGGCGAGTATGTTCAGGTTGACGGCGGCGAGGCGTTCCTGAACGCGGCTTATGGTCCGGGCCGGAGTCACAACCTTGTCAAGGTCGCGAGTATAGCCTTTTCTGCAAGGGGAAAGGCGGATCAGGGGAAGGCTCTGATGTCGCATTTCGCTCTGACGGGCGTCTTTTTTCCGGGAGCGGGGCAGAAGAACCCGAAAAAACGACGCCACTGGTTACATTGTGCCCAGCAATTCCATATCGCCGTTGGAAAGGAGCTTGTCCAGATCCAGCATGATCAGAAGGCGATCCTGCAATTTGCCGATGCCGCTGATGTAATCCGAATCCACGCCGGCGACGACGGGCGGCGGCGGCTCCACCGTGCTTGCGGGAATGCGGAGCACTTCGGAAACCGCGTCCACCACAAAACCCACAATGATGTTATTGATCTCGATCACGATAATACGCGTGTTTTTATCGTGCTTTTTCGGCATCAGCCCGAAACGGCGACGCAGATCAATAATCGGTATCACCTTGCCGCGCAGATTGATGACCCCTTCAACAAACTCCGGCGCACGGGGAACTTTGGTGATTTCCATGGTGCGTATGATTTCCTGCACCTTGAGAATGTTGACCCCAAATTCCTCTTCGCCAATGCTGAACGTGACCAGTTGAAGAAGTTCGTCGTCCTGTCTTTTCTGGGTTGGATCCATACGCGCTCCATAGTCGCAAGTCGTTTGCAACAGCCAAAAATCTTTGCCAACATATTTACGATAAAAAATTTATGGCGTCATCATTTCCGGAAGGCAACAATTTCCTGCCCTATTGTACGGCTTATCGGCAAATCCGTAAAGTCCCATAGGCGCACGCCGAAAAATTGCGGCCGATTCGCATCGGCGTCACTCGGCAAAAATCTTGCTCATGTTTTTTTCAATGTGCCGCACAGTGTACATATCCCGCAACACCAAGGGGGAAGAAGCATTTTCGCCGGTCGGAAAGAGCGCCGTCAAAGGAATGCTTTTACTGCCCAGTTCTTCCAAAAGCCGGTTTGCAAAGGCATTGTCCTTTGTAATGTCAACACGGATAAATTCCATATCATAGCGGCGTTGCCACTCTCTCAGCCTTTCATCCGTCAGGACGGTGGCCTCCAGAAATTTGCAGTTGGGGCACCAGCTGGCGGTGAATTCCAGCAACATGTTTTTTTTCCCCAGTTGCGCGGAAAAGTATTCGGGCGTGAACGAACGCCATTGCGGCTGAGGATCTGCCGCCTGCGATACGGCGAAGACCGCGGCTGCCAGAACGGCAAGGCAGAGTATGCCGGCCGCCGCGCGGCGCCGCGCGAAGGCTGTTCCTCCGCTGTGCCGTCCCCAGAGCCAGGCGCAAAAGGCCGCCAGAAGGAGCACGCACAATACCCGCAGATGTTCGTCGGCAGGCAGAATGGAAAGAAGGTACAGCGTTGTGCCGAGAAGAAGGAAACCGGCGACGCGTTCAAAGAGAAGCATCCAGGCGCCCGGTTTCGGCAGGATTCGCACCATGTCGGGTCGGACGCACAAAAGAAGGTACGGCAAGGACATGCCAAGCCCGACGGACCAAAGCACAATGACAAGCACCGGCAAAGTCTGGGCAAAAGCCCAGCCCAGAACGCCGCCGAGAAGGGGGCCGCTGCAGGGGGTTGCCAGAAAGGTGGAGAGGATGCCGGTTACATAGAACTGCAGACGCGGCTTGCGCATTTTTGCGGCACATTGGAAATCAATGACCGGAAGGGTAAACACCCCCAGCATGGAAAGGCCCAGCAAAAAAACGATAACGAGCAGGATGAGCAGAATTGTCTGATTCTGATACAATTGGCCCCACATCAAATTGGCAAGCCCGAGAATCAGCGCAAGAGCCGTGAAAAGAGTCATGACGCCGGCCACAAAGCAGAGGTTGTGTTCACGCAGGCGCCGCAGGCCGTCCTTTCCGCCCCCGCCGGGCACCATCAGGAAATGACCGACTTTCAAAACCAGCACGGGGAGAACGCAGGGCATGGCGTTCAGCAGAAGACCCGCCAGAAGCCCCACCAGGAGAGCTTTGCCCAGACCGGATACTTCCAGGGACGCATCCGAATAGTTCGGCGTGAGCTGAAGGGCAAGGTTCCGTTCGCCGGAATTTCCGTTTTCGCGCGAGGCGGGTTCATCATGCGCGGCAAGGTGTTGCCTTGCGGGCGCAATGCCTCGCCATTGCCCGCACCACGACGCGCTTTCCACAGCCTGCGGCGAATCGGGAACAAAGCCGTCGTGACGCTGGCTGACCGGCAGGCAGTTTTCGGCGGAGCACAGGAGAAGGCTTATATCCAGCGTATACGGCATGCCGGCTTTGCCGGAGGGCAGGTCCACGAAGAATGTTGTCGTGCCTTCATAGACAAAAACAGTGGCATCCGCGTCGTAATAGTCGCGCTGCATGGCGCCGGGCGGGTAAAAGACAGGCAAAGATCGGTCCCCGGCGGATGAAAAATCAAGCAGGGCGGGGCGGCCGGAATCCCCGGGCTCATGGGCGTACGCATGATAACCCCGGGGTATGTCGACAGATACGGCGGCAACAATATATTCGCCGTCACGGGCGAATTCCGCGCGCACGGGCAGAACTTGCGAACTGGCCATGGCCGGGGCGGCGGGCAAAATAAAAAGCGACAACAGGCCGAGGAGACAACATAGCCCGGACGTTGAAAAAAAATGGATATAGCGCGCTGCTGATCTCACTGTGCCGTTCGTCCAAACCGCATTGGCGGGAAGAAGTGTGAAAAACATTGACAAAAAAATAAATGGGTGTACTCTGTTTTTCTATACTTTGTCGGGTCATTAGCTCAATTGGTAGAGCAGCTGACTCTTAATCAGTTGGTTCGGGGTTCGAGTCCCTGATGGCCCACCATACGTCAGTTCGCCTGGGTCCGCAGAGTTCCGAAAGAATCTGCGGACTCCTTTTTCAGTCCGTTTTGTCCAGTCAGACGGCATCATAGCAAAGTATACAGCCCGTGAGGTCAACTTGCAAGGGGTGAAGAGCGCTTCCATCTCCGCTCGCAATGGCCCAAACCCTTGTGAACATGGTTCCCGTCAACCCGGTCGGGACGATGGCCCAGAGCCTTGATGCACCCGCCGAAGGCATGTACAAGGAGACAACATGAAAGTCAGCAAGCTGATCGTCGCGCCAGGCCTCGGCGGATACTATTTTGATGACCTTGAGGCCGTCAAGCGCGGGGCTAGGGCGGACGGGTATTTTATTCTCGGCACGCCGGTGACCGAAGGCCATAAAAAAGTCCGTAACCCGGGCGAAACCATTTCGATAATGCTGCAGTTGGATTCCGGCGATATCGCATTGGGCAGCTGCGTGGCCATCCAGTATTCCGGCGTTGTCGGCCGGGATCCCATCCTTCTGCCGGAACGGTATATCCCGGTGATTGAACAGCACGTGATGCCGAAAATTGAAGGCAGGGAAATCACCACCTTCAAGGAAACCGCGGAATGGTTTGACAACATTACCGTGGACGGCAAAAAGCTGCATACCGGTATACGGTATGGGATAACCCAGGCTATCCTCGCCGCCGTCGCGATCAGGGACAAGCTGTCCGAAGCTGAAGTCGTGGCCAGGGAATACGGGACTGTTGTCAGCGACGAGCTTATCCCCATCTTGGCCCAATCTTCCGACCTGCGTTATCTCAATGTCGACAAGATGATCATCAAGAAAGTTCCGGCCATCCCGCAAGGCCTTTTCAACCAGGTCGACAAAGTCGGCGAACAGGGCGAAAAACTGGAAGAATACTGCCGCTGGCTTGCCGGACGCGTCAAAGAATTCGGTGACCCGGACTACTTCCCGCTTATTCATCTTGACGTGTACGGTATCCCCGGCAAGATTTTCAATAACGATCCCGGAAGACTCGCTGAATATTTCGCCGGTCTTGAAAAAATCGTGCTTCCCTACCATCTCGACATCGAATGCCCGGTAGACGCCGGCACACGTGACGGCACCATGGAAGTCATGGTGAAGCTTGCCGAGGAACTGAAAAAACTCGGTTCAAAGGTTGATATCACTGCGGACGACTGGTGCAACACCTTGGACGACATCAAATTTTTCGTGGACAATAAAGCTGCAGACATGATCCAGATCAAAACGCCTGACCTCGGCAGCATCCATAACTCCATTGAGGCAGTTCTGTATTGTAAAAAAGCCGGCGTCAAAGCCTTTCTCGGCGGCACATGCAATGGTACCGATATCTCCTCCCGCGCTACTGTGAACATGGCCATGGCGACCAGAGCTGACATGGTTTACAATAAGCCCGGCATGGGCGTTGATGAAGGCTACATGATTGTGCACAACGAAATGCGACGCATCCTCGCCATATTGAAGGCAAAAAACTACTGGGGCTGAGAGCGGTCCTGAAATTTTATACATTTTCACTGTTAAACCGCTCTAGAAATTGTCTGAAAATAGTCCTTGAATTTTCCAATAAAATTATCGAGAATTTTGAAAAGAGTTGTCTCCGCGAAAGATCCGGCCGTGATGGGGGTCCAGCCGGCTCTTGCGGACATTATGGTCTGTTTCCAACAAGAATGACACGGGAAGAATGTATGCGTCACCGTTTTTGGAATTGTGCAGCGGCGTTGATGCTGGGGCTTCTCTTGGCGCCGTTGGTTCAGGGTTGCGCTTCCAGCAGCGGCAAATCCTACACAAAGCACGAGGCGAGGAAGGCGCAGACCGTGCGGCAGGGGAGGATTGTTTCCCTGGAAAACGCCGTTATAGAGCAGGATTCGACATTGCTTGGACCGACCATAGGCGGCGTGGCCGGGGGAGCGTTGGGCGGCACCTTGGGCAGAGGCTCCGGCCGTGTGTTCGGCGTCGTCGGAGGGGCGGCTGTCGGGGCGCTGGCCGGAGCCGGAGCGGAAAAGATCATGCGCACAGAAAGCGCCTATGAAATGACCGTTGAATTGGAAAACAGCGAGATAGTCAGCGTAGTGCAGGCCAAAGACGACAATTACGCCGTCGGCGACAGAGTGAGGCTGCTTTACGGGGCCGGCGGCAAGGTCAGGGTGGTGCGCGTGGGCCCGGATCAGCGCGATGATTCGCATCGCTGAAGCGCGATCGTCGTTAATTTGCTCTAGACGCCCTGAAAGTCCTCTCCTTCCTGTTCAAGACGGCCGATAAATGCCATGAGGTTGTCCGGCATGCCCTTCCTGTGATCGTCGGGATAGAGGAGGGCGGACATGTAAAAAACGGAATTCAGGCGCAATGCGGTACGAGCGCCGGATGCGAAGCGGTCAAGCGCCAGGGCCAGCCTGAATCTCAGCTCGCCCGGAAGGGACGCCAGCAGCGGCTTCGCCTCCTCGTCAAGTCTGGCCAAAAGTTCGGCCTTTGCGCGCATGCCGGCAGCGTAGCCCTGTGTATCGCCGGCTTCAAGGCAACTCATTGCTTCGGCTTCCAGGGCCATAATACGCGAATGGCGTTCCTTCAGGCAATCCGCGAGCATATTCAGGCGTTGTCCGGTATACATGGGTTCTCCGTTTTTTTTTGTTGCGCGGCGCATAAAAGCGCCCTCAATCCCAATGGCGTTTGTCCTCGATTGGCCGTGTCTGCGGCGGAAGACTGCCGGGCGGCAGTATGTTCAATTTTGGACGCAGTTTTATCTTTTCGCGGAATTGGTGCAACAGTTCCTCTTCCCGTTTGAATTCGCTGCTCTCGATAAAAAGCGTCATTTCATCAATGCCGCCCGGATTGGTGACTTCGATAAGCCAGCGTTTGATTTCCTCAAAGCGGCTCATGACCTGTTCAACCTGATGGGGATATACAAACATGCCCATAATGCGGGCTGTTGTGTCGACGCGCCCCACGATGCTGCCCAGCCTCGGGCTCATGCGCCCGCAACCGCAAGGACTGCGGTCAATGTAGGAGAGATCGCCGGTGGCGAGGCGTATCAGGGGGTAGGTTTTGTTGAAAGCCGTCACGACTATTTCTCCCACTTCACCGTCCTTAAGGGGAATGCCGGTGTCCGGATGGCAGATTTCCACATAGCAGCGGTTGGCCATGTGCAAACCCGTTTTGTGGAAACATTCGTAACCCACGCAGCCCACATCGGCAGTTCCGTAACATTGGCGCATGATCAGGTCATATTTTTTTTCCATCTGCGAACGGATTTTTTCCGAGAGGCGTTCGCCTGTGACCATCGCGACCTCAAGGAAGAGATCCTTGCGAAGGTTAAGTCCTTTTTCTTCAGCCTTCTGGGCCAGGTGCATGAGAAAGCTCGGCGTTCCGATATAGCCTGAAACGCGCAATTTCTGCATAATGTCCAGTTGTGTCATCGCGTCGGAAGGGCCGGCCGGGATCACGGCGCAGCCGAGATTGCGCAACGGTTCCTCAAACATCAATCCCGCGGGCGTCAGCTGATAGTTGAACGTGTTCTGTACGGCGTCGCCCGGACGAAAACCGATGGAATAAAGGGCTTCCGTGTAGCCCCAATAGTCTTCCCCGCGATCCTCGGGATCGAAGATTGGCCCCGGCGAGAGAAAAATGCGCCTGAGATCGCCTATGTCCTTGGTTAAAAGCCCGCCGAGGCGTGGTCCCATGGACTGCAGAAAGATGAGTTCCTTTTTTTTGAGAATGGGTATGTGCTTGATGTCGGAAAGGCTTTTGAATTTCTCCACATGAAATTGGGCGCGGTCAAAACGTTTTTTGACGTCTTCCGAGTAACGGTACGCATAAGAAAGCAATTCTTTAATCTGTATTAGACAGTATTGGCGGCGTTCGCTTTCGTCATACACTTCGCGGCGGCTGTAAATGCCTTCTGTGCGGTCTTTGCGGGTCATTGTCTGCCTCGTTTGACAAAAAAATAGAATTACTTGGTTTTGAAAGCCTGTGCGGTGTAACCTGATGTTGTCATTCCACAGTGACGCTTTTGGCAAGATTGCGCGGCTGGTCAACGTCTTTACCCAGATAGTCGGCCATTTCGTAGCTGAAAAGCTGGAGGGCCGGCAAAACAACAAAACCGGCCAAAGGGGACGGCAGGCGGGGGATCGTCCAAACATCATCAGCCGCCAAATCCGTTTCCCCGTTGGTCAACGCGATTACCTTGCCCTGGCGGGCTTGTACTTCCATAATATTCGACTTCGTTTTGGGGAAGAGCGGGTCATCAAGGGCAATGGCAAAAGTCGGAAAGGCGGAATCAATAAGCGCTATGGGGCCATGCTTCATCTCTCCGGCGGCGTACCCTTCCGCGTGGATATAGGAAAGCTCCTTCAGTTTCAGCGCGCCCTCAAGGGCGAGGGGAAAGCAGTGGCCTCTCCCGAGATAAAAAAAATTGCGGGCCTGCGCATACTTTCTCGAGAGCCGCCTCGCCGTTTCATGCATCGCGGACAAAGCGTCTCCAAGCATCGGGGGCAGGGATACAAGGGCGCTTATCCATTGGCGGCGCGGGGGGCACCGGGATGATTCGTCCGGATTATGTCGTCGCGCCTGCCAGTAAAGGGCCAAAAGGGCGAGCATGAGCATCTGGCTGCACATGGCTTTTGTCGAGGCCACGCTGATTTCCGGACCGGCCCGCGTGTACAGAACCGCCGCGGCCTCGCGGGCTATGGAGGAACCGATGACATTGCACAGGCCAATGACAGTCGCTCCCCGTTCTTTGGCAATGCGTAACGCGGCAAGCGTGTCGGCAGTTTCACCGCTTTGGCTGATGACAAGCACCATCTCGTCTTTTTTAAACAAAAAATTGTCACGATGGCGGAATTCCGAGGCTAGTTCCACCTGTACGGGAACGCGCGCCCAGTCTTCCAGCAAATGGCGCCCCCAAAGCGCCGAATGCCAGGATGTGCCGCACGCAACGATGTACAGGCGGGCGGGCGCCGGCAGATTGTCCAGCTCGGGCAAAAGCACGGTGTCGCCTTGTTCGCTGATCCGGCCTGCGAGAGCTTCTGTCATGACGCGGGGCTGCTCAAAAATTTCCTTGAGCATATAGTGCTTGTAGCCGCTCTTCTGAGCGGCCTGCATATCCCACAGCACCGTTTGCGGTTCGTGAGCGACGGGTTCCAGATCTTCCAGACGGAACATATTATACTCTTTGGCGGTCGCCTGCACAATATCGCCGTCATCCAAAAAAATAACCTTGCGGGTATAGTGAAGAAAAGCGGGGATGTCGGACGCCGCGAAATTTTCGCCGGTTCCGACGCCGAAAATAAGAGGAGCGGACATGCGGGCCGCATAAAAGGTATCCGGCGCGTTCCGCTCCATCAGACAAACGGCGTAGGCGCCATGCGCGCGCCGCAGGGCGGCCGCGAATGCGCGCAGCAACTCCGGCTCGTCTTTTCGGCATTCGGCGATCAGGTTTACAAGAACCTCCGTATCTGTTTCCGAATGGAAAACATAGCCTTTTTCAGCGAGTTCCGCTTTCAATTCCTGAAAATTTTCAATGATGCCGTTATGCACAATGGCCAGGGAATTGTCGTTCGAGCAATGGGGGTGCGCGTTGCGTTCCGCCGGAACGCCGTGAGTGGCCCAACGGGTATGCCCCATGGCGCATGTTGACGTGGCGGTCTGCACGGCCGCAAGTTTTTCCTCAAGGGCGCTCAGCCTTCCCTTGGCGCGTATGACGCAGAAAGACCTGTCGCGCACAAAGGCCACCCCCGCGGAGTCATAGCCGCGGTATTCCAGACGGTGCAGACCTTCCGTCACCACGGGCACCGCCGGCCTGCATCCTGCGTATCCAATTATGCCGCACATGAAAACTCTCCCGCGTTATTCAGGCAACAGGCCCTCCACGCCCACGGTCCGCCGCCTTAAAATCCCTTTCGCTCAATAATGTCTCGGTTAAGAATCTCAACCTTCGCCCTGGCAAAAAGATTGAGCACAAAAGTTTGAAAAAGTCCGTCTGCCCGATCCCTTGCCGTGATATTTTCCATCAGTCCCTGCAGGCTTTGCCATTCCTGGGGATCGGGATCCCGTACGGCGATTGTGCGGCACAGCAGCGCGCCGGCGCCTTCCGTTTTGCTGTCTACAGCGAAGACGGTTGAAATCCACTGTTGCGGCGCGGAGGAAAAAATCGCTTCCACAAGGGCCGCGTCGGGCTCAAAATCTTCCAGATTCCCCATGCGCTGCAGGGATGCGGTCCGGATGCGGAACTCCTCTTTCCGTGTTTCCGTCAGAGAGGCGTCGCCCAGTTTGTTGAGTTGCGAGGCTGCTTGCTCCCTGGCGGCCTCAAGACCTTTTTCCGTTTTCAATCGCGCGGCGATCGCCTCTTTAACATCATCGAACGGCGCCGAAGTTCTTGGCGCCGTTTCAAGCACACGCGCGATGAAATAGCGCTCCTGGGATTCAAGGACAGTATCAACAGGCGAACCGGGGCTGCCCGCGAGAAGAACGGCCGCCTTGTCCGGAGCAAGCCCGAATGTCTTTTCAATCTCCGGCTGTGTCAACAGGGCTGTTTTTCGCGCGGGCAGACCAAAGCGGGCTGCGCTCTCATTGAGATTTTTATTAAGAATATTGTCCTCCATCAGACTGTCAAGAACTTCATGCAATCTGTCCGTGCCGTCCTTCTGCGTTTCAGGCTGCGTTCCGGAATTTTTTTCATCGGTTGCCTTGAGCAGGGATTCCGGTTCCACAAGCACATATTCAACAGCAACCTTGGGCGGAAGTATAAAATCTTCCCTGTGCTCGTCATAATATGCCCGCATTTCCGCCTCGGCAGGCTCGGCGGCCGCAAATTTTTTGGCCGGCAGAAAAATATATTCAACCTGCCGCGTTTGCCGCAAAAAGTTGTAGTGATTTTTTACCTCGTCAGGCGTCGTCCAGGCAGGAGAGGTTATCATGGCGTACAGTTTGTCGCGCAGCAAACTTACGCTTAACGATTGTTCATACTGGGCGGGGCTTGTGCGCCGCGCGGCCAGGAATATTTTGTATGCTTCGGGGTCAAAGCGCTCCTGCGCGTCCTGAAAGGCCTTGATTTGGACGACGGCCTGACGCAATTCCCGGGGAGACACCGCTATGCCATGACTCGCGGCCTCCTGGCCGAGAAGCATGTCGGACGCGAGTTCCTGAAGCACTTGCAGGCCCAGCCCGCCGTTTTTCAAGTCTTCACGGGTTATGCCGGGCGAATTGCGCAGGGCGGCGTCTTCGGCATTCTGGTACGCTTGCTCAAACTGCTGCATCAGTATGGCCTCCCCATTAACTGTGGCCACAGTGTTGCCGGAATTGTGATCGGTGAAACTGCCGACGCCCCAAAATACAAAAACCAGAATAATGATGCCGAATGCCAGCTTAATGCCAAAAGATTGCGCGTTGGAACGTATGTAATCAAGCATGTTGACTCCGGTGCGCTGAATTTGATTTCAAGGCAATTTACAAAGTTAAAGGATTTTCTCCGGGTTGACAACAGGCGCGCGATAGTTGACGATAGAAAAAAAGGCGGCCAATAACCGCAAAAAAAGGAGCAGCATGCATGGATACGATCACTTTTAAAGGAATCCCGCTCCATCTTGAAGGCAGGCAGCCGGCACAGGGCGCAAAGGCCCCTGATTTCGACCTGCTTGCCAATGACCTGAGCCCGCGTACTCTCAAAAACTATCACGGCAGCATCCTTGTGCTTCTCAGCGTGCCTTCGCTGGATACGCCCGTCTGCGACACCGAAGTGCGCCGCTTTAACAGAGAAGCCGCGAACCTTTCCGACAAGGTGCGCATTGTGGCGGCAAGCTGCGATCTTCCGTTCGCGCAGGCCCGCTGGTGCGGCTCCGCCGGCATTTCAGCCGTGGAAACCCTTTCTGATCACAGAGAGACAAGTTTCGGAAGAAATTACGGCGTACTCATAAAGGAACTTCGCCTGTTGGCGCGGGCTGTTTTTGTCGTCGCCCGGGACGGGACGGTGGCCTACGGCCGGATTGTACCGGAAATGACCCATGAACCGGACTATGACGAGGTTCTTGCCGCCATACAAAAGCTTGTTTAACGCCCGGAAGCCGGCTGAACCGGAACGGTCCCGCGTATTGCCGGGTTCGGCCTGCTATTTGCCCATGGCGCTCATAAAATCTTTATTGGATTTTGTGCCGCGCATTTTATCAAGTAAAAATTCCATACTGTCAATGGAAGACATGGGCGCAAGAATTTTACGCAATATCCAGACGCGGTTGAGGATGTCTTCCGGAAGAAGCAGATCCTCTTTGCGGGTGCCGGTGCGGTTTATGTCAATAGCCGGGAATACCCGTTTTTCCGCAAGGTGACGGTCCAGATATATTTCCATATTGCCCGTGCCCTTGAATTCCTCAAAGATCACCTCGTCCATGCGCGATCCCGTGTCAATCAGGGCTGTGGCGATGATGGTCAGGCTTCCGCCTTCCTCAATGTTGCGGGCCGCGCCGAAAAAGCGTTTCGGGCGCTGCAGGGCGTTTGCGTCCAGACCGCCGGAAAGAACGCGCCCCGATGAAGGCGTCACCGCATTGTAGGCACGGCCAAGCCTGGTTATGGAATCCAGCAGAATCACGACATCCCGCTTGCGCTCCACCAGACGTTTGGCTTTTTCAAGAACCATCTCGCATACCTGAACATGACGTTGGGGCGGTTCGTCAAACGTTGAACTGATCACCTCCGCCTTTTTCACGGTACGCTCCATATCCGTAACCTCTTCGGGGCGTTCGTCTATAAGCAGAACTATCAGATACACATCGGGATTATTGGCGTTGATGGCATTGGCGAGCGATTGCAGCAAAATGGTTTTGCCGGTGCGCGGAGGGGCCACAATCAGACCGCGTTGTCCGCATCCGACAGGGGCCAGGATGTCGATAACGCGATTGGAGAGGTTTTTATCCCCATATTCCATAATAAGCTGGCAGTTGGGGTAAATAGGGGTCAGATTGTCGAAAAGCACAAGATTTTTGGCGTGTTCCGGCTGCTCAAAACTGATCTCCGTCACTTTAAGCAGGGCGAAATAGCGCTCCCCTTCCTTGGGGGGACGAATCTGCCCTGAAACGATGTCCCCCTTGCGCAGGGAAAAACGTCTTATTTGTGAAGGGGAAACATAAATATCATCAGGCCCCGGCATATAGCTGCACAAAGGCGAACGGAGGAAGCCGAATCCGTCCGGAAGAATTTCCAAGACGCCGTCGCCGTAAATGGCCCCGTTTTGTGAAGCGCATGTGGAAAGCAGGGCGAAAATAAGCTCCTGTTTGCGCATGGAACTTGCATTCTCAACTTCAAACTGCTCCGCGAGTTCCATCAGTTCCTGCATGGAGCGGGTTTTAAGATCCGTCAGACTCAGGACACTGTCCGTCAGCAAAACTGGTGTGGTTTTCTTTTTTCGCATAATAATCCAACGTGTTAATAATAAACGAGAACCGTCAGCACATTGCCGCGCGGCGTGATAAAGGTAAATGGCTAGGGAACAAAACGGCGTGTGTTGAAGCGACTACCGCATCTTTTCAATGTTGGCAAGAAAAAAAATGAAGCTCAGGGGAAAAAGCCTTGCGCTTTAACCGACAGCCTCGGTCGGCGTCATCTCGTCCGGAAGAGGCGAAACTTTCTGGCGACAGTATTGCGTGTAAACGTCGAGAAGTTCTTCGCGCAGGGCGTTCTTCGATACGTTCAGCACTTCTGTAAGCTCTCCCGTGACCAGACTCATGGCCAATTCCTGCAGGCGACGTTCTCCAAAGGAGAGTTCCTTGGTTTTGCCGATCAGCAGAAGCTCCCGCAATACTTCGGCAACCACGTGCAAATTGTGGTTTTTCAATCTTTCTGAATATTCACGAAAACGGCGATTCCAGTTCTGGCCTGTGTAGACCGTTCTGCCGGTATCATTTCGCAGGCTCTGGAGAATGCGTTCCGCCTCGGCATGCGAGACAAGGGGGCGCAAGCCCACCTTGCCGGCCTTGTTAACCGGCACCATAAGCGTAACATTGTTGGAACGGATGCGAACAACATAAAACGGGCACGAACTGCCGTTGATTTCCTGCCTGTCTATGCATTCAATAATGCCGACACCTTGGGCGGGATACACCACGAGATCGTTCAAAGCAAACATGGCATCACCATCACACGCGCCGCATTCGCCGCTCCCGGCAAGATTGGGGAAAATTGCCCCGGGCATGGAACATGGGTCAAGAGGACGTTGGGACTGTAGAAAAGACATATTGGTTTTCCTGTACGCGACTTTTCGAAAAAGGTCCAGATAAAAATTGAAATTGGACGTGCTGTCACCTCAACGCGCGGTTCATGCGAAAAACCGTATCAGCCAGCCTGCGGTGCGGCGCAGGCATGGGCAGAGCGGCAATTGCCTCCGGATCGGCCCAGCGCCAGGAACTGGCGGACGTGAGACGCACAGGCCGGGGAAAAGAATCTTGCGGACAGGGGAGCTCCGACAGCCTCAACTCGAAACAGTGCATGGCAATTCTGTATGTTGTGTACCCATGTCTGATAATTCCATACTTGCGAACCGGGGTTACGGCGAAACCGGTTTCCTCCATGAATTCACGAACCGCAGCGCCGGCCGGATGCTCATTGTTTTCAACCCTGCCGCCGGGGAATTCCCACAGATTGCCCCAAACACCCCCGGTCAAGCGCTGTTGAAGAAAAATTCTGCCGTTGTGCCGCAAAACGCCCGTCGCCATGACAACCGGGGTAATGGCCGCTTTTTTCCCGGGTACGGGGCGTTTGCCGGCAATTCCCATATTTCGGCTGACGCAGAACATCGCCGCCGGGCAGCGTTCACAACGGGGTTTTTTGCCGCAGACAAGCGCCCCCAGTTCCATCATGGCCTGGTTGTGTTCCCGGGCCTTGCCCTCGGGCACAAGGGCCAGAGCCAGTTCACGAATTTTCGAGGCGGCGGGCTCCTGTTTGACGGGAGTATCAATGTCAAAAATGCGGGAAATCACGCGCTCCACATTGGCGTCAATGCAGGGAAGCTTTTCGCCAAAGGCAATACTGGCCACGGCGCCGGCCGTGTAAGGACCGATCCCCGGCAAGGCGCGCATCTGCGCCGGGTCGGAGGGAAAAATCCCCTTGTGTTCCTTCATGACAAGCCGCGCGGCGGACAAAATGTGGCGCGCCCGCGAGTAGTACCCAAGCCCCTCCCATAACCGCAGAACCTCCTCTTCCGAGGCGGAGGCAAGACTTCGCATGTCCGGAAAGCGCTTCATCCAGCGTTTGAAATACTCCACCCCGCGTCCCATCCGCGTTTGCTGGAGCATGATTTCGGAAATCCAGACCTCATAGGGCGTATAGCTTGCGCGCCAGGGCAGGGGGCGCTTGTGCGCGGCAAACCAGTCAAGCAGGGCCCGCTGCAGTTGCGGCAAATGGGCCTCGGGCGGCAAAAATCGCCCCGGTTTGATATTGGGAAAAAAAAGCTGTCCTGTCGCGTGGTTCACCATGACGCCCCGCGCAACCCGTTCCGTTGCATCAGGCGAGCAGGGAGGCTATCCTGTTCGCCGCCTTTTGAAAATCCATCGTCAGGATGCAATCCACTATTTCGGCCACGGCCCCGCCCGTTTCCCCGGCCAGCGGCAGAGCCCGCAATCGCGCCAGCGCGGCGTCAATGCCGTCAATATCCTTCGCCTCCAGAGCGTCCCGCAAACGCGCCAGGGCTTCCTCAATTGCCGAATCCCTTTGCTCCGCGCCGTCCCCGGATCGCGCCGAGGCCGGAACTTCGCCGATGCGCGCCGCGAGGGCGGCAAGCTCTTCCCGGAAGGGGGCGAGTTTTTCGCGGATTGTCGGCATATTGCCTTCGCGCCCCGCCTGTTCCAGCAAGGCGGCTTCCTGTGACAGGCCGTTCGCCCCTATATTCGCCAAAGCGCTTTTCAGGGCATGAACCTGCGTCGTGAAAATTTTCAGATCCGCATTTTCCGGCGACTGTTCCAGAAGAGGCAGACAAGCCAGCGAATCCCGGTGGAACATGTCCAGCAGGTCGCGGTATCGCGCTTGTGAGCCTCCGACTGTGGTGATTCCGGCGGCGACGTCCAGGCCCGCAATATCCGGGAAGGCGATTTCCGGCGACGCGGCCGGGGCGTTCCCGCCGCCGTCCGGCCCGTCTTGCCCATCAGGCCCATCCCGGCGTTTGCCGGCGGGAATCCATTTTCGCAACACCGCATCCAGCCTGGACGCGTCTATGGGCTTGGAGAGAAAATCGTTGAAGCCGTTCTCCAGAAACATTTCCTTCATGCCTGATACGGCGTTGGCCGTCAGGGCGATGACGGGCATCGCCCGGCAGCGGCCTTCCTCCATGGTTCTGATGGCGTGGGTCGCTTCCACGCCGTCCATCTCCGGCATCATGTGATCCATCAGCACGAGATCAAAGGGGCGCTCGCGCACCAGTTCCACGGCCTCGCGCCCGTTCAGGCAGGTGTGCACACGCATCCGGTAGGGCATGAGCAGGCCCTCGGCCACCATCAGGTTGCTGGGAAAATCGTCAACCAGCAGCAC